>JAUNJN010000026.1 GCA_030533235.1 Eubacteriales bacterium
TCGGGTATGCCTCAGCCGGGTATGGTTCCTCAGGGTATGCCGCCTCAAGGTATGCAACCAATGTATGGTCAGCAGCCACAGGCTCCAAAGCCACCAAAAGCTCCGCGCAAGCCACTTTCAACAGGTGCAAAGGTTGGTATCATTGCCGGTATTGTTGCAGTTATTTTAGCAATTGTATTCTTTGTTGTTATTCTTCCGATTCTGAAGCGTTCAGACCTTAAGGGTGAGTATACATACAAGGATAGCTGGGGTGATGAATATGTTGCCGTCTTCGATGACGGAACCTTTGTAATTCATTATTATGACGGCGACGATATCTATGCAGCAGGCACTTATACAATTAAGGATAACAAGGTTGAGCTTAGAGAGCTTGATGGAGATACATACGACGGTACCTTCAATGAAGATGATAATATGATTAAGGTTTATGGTATGAAATTTACTTCCTCTAACAAGAAAGCAAAGGCAGACTATAAGTTAGACGAGGACTATTTGGATAATCTTACCGCACAAATTAAAACCTTTACAGAAAAAGCCATCGGAGATGAAGATATTTATGACGAGCTGTATTGGGGTAGTTATGTTACCGGAAGCGATTTAGATAATCCGTACACCGAGTATTTAAAACAGCTTGCTTCTGAATTGAATTACAGTAGCAATGTAGCACTTCAGGATTTGATGGGAACAGGCTATTTAGAGTTTTATGTATACATCAACTACAATGATGAAATCGAAATTTCGTCTTATGTATATTAATGAACTTTTTCAGCGATTATACTAATATAAAAATCTCACTGTCATTATGACAGTGAGATTTTTGTTTTACAGCACCAATTGTTCCACCGGCGCCGCAAGCTGTAACACTTCCGAAGAACTCATTTGTCCCTGCCGCATCGTTCATAGTACTCCCTCTATACCTCATAATCCATACATAAGCGAGTTTCCGTAAAAGGACGAACGTATGTATTTGCCACATGTACATGATCCGGATGCATCTGATATCCTTTTAACGCATCCTGTGTCTCCAAATCGCTGTCTAACATAACATCCGCGTTCGAAGATTCAAGCGGACGAATTACTATATTCATGCGAAGCAATCCCGGTACCTTTCCTACAAGTCCCTCCAGATTTTCCTTCATACCTGCAAGAACCTGTACCTTTTGTTCCTCTGACAAGTCCTCCTTTAACTTCCATAAAATAATGTGCTTTACCATAGCTTATATCCTCCTATATTATATAAAAGCTGTCGTAACATTACGACAGCTTTTATCATTATACCGATATGGGAAGGACTAATCCTCCTGCTTATCTATGTATTTATTCAACGTCTTAACAACTGTATTTAAGTTATACGGCTTTGCAATGTAATCGTCTAATTTGTTTTCAAGGATGCGTTCCTTGTCTCCAAACATCGCACGTGCCGTAACTGCAATAATCGGAAGTCTCTTACGCTTTTCTTTACGCTCAATTTCTCGAATCTCCTGCGTCGCAGCAATACCATCCATAACCGGCATCTGCACATCAAACAATGCTGCATCGTAATTCTTCTGTTTGAAAAGCTCTATTGCCTTTTCTCCGTTTTCTGCAATATCATATGAGAATCCGGCCATACCGAGGAGCTTACCGATTACCTGCTGATTTACAGGCTCATCCTCTGCTACAAGGATACGTGCCTTACTCTTTGCGTTCATCGTAAATACTGCGGCTGTCTCCTGCTGTTTCTTTTCTTCTGCACGCTGTGCATCAACCTCTGCCGCCTTCACAATCTTCATCGGTACCTCAGCAATGAATGTGGAACCGATGCCTTCCTTACTCTGTACGGTAATCGTACCGCCCATGAGCTCTGCAATCTGCTTGGAGATGACAAGCCCAAGTCCGGAACCACCATACTTACGTGTATCGGATGCATCGACCTGCGAGAAACGAATAAATAACTTATCCATATCCTTCTCGGAGATACCGATACCGGAATCTGCAACCGCGATACGAATATTGATGGTTTCTTTATCAAGATCAATAGCCGCAATCTTCACGCGCACACTACCCTCTGAGGTAAACTTTAATGCGTTGGAAAGAAGACAATTCAAAATCTGCTGTACACGTTGTCCATCGCCCTTGACAAGCTTTGGAATATTGTTACCGAATACACAATCAAGTGCAAGACCCTTGTTGGTTGCAAGCGGAACCTGTGCCGCAACCGTCTCCTCGATTGCGCTGCGGACATCAAAGATTTCTTCCTTGAGGTTATACTTTCCGGCCTCAAGCTTACTGATATCCAAAATATCATTAATCAGGCGAAGCAATGTGTCAGCACAATTTTTCGCCGTACATAAATTATCTCTGTAATCTGCCTGCAAATCCTCCGCCATAAGAGTCAGCTGGAGCATACCTAAAATGCCATTAATCGGAGTACGAATCTCATGGCTCATATTTGCAAGGAATTCTGCCTGTGTCTTGTATGCGGCATTGGCATCCTCGATAGCCTTTGAAAGCTTATTTTCTGTCTCCTTCTGGTCAGTAATATCGATAACTACCATGTTGATGTAATCTGCTTCAGATTTGTACATAACCGTGTTAAATACCTTGCCGAGGTTCTCCATGGTAATCTCAACATCCATAAAGTCGCCTTCCTTTGTACCGGAAGTGTTGTACGCCTTAAACCATGCATTGATATCCTGCAAGACCTCAATCTTGCTCTCACCTAAAATCTTGTTCTCATAATCCGTGGAATCAAGATTAAAATAATTTCCAAACTTCTCGTTGGCATCCTCAATACAATACCCGCTTACATTGCCGACCGAATCTGTAATAATCTTTGCCTGCGCAAATCCAATCGGAAGATTCATAAAAAGCTTTTTGTATTTATCAATCTTGGAATGTCCGATAATCTCTGTTCCGCACAACAAATAGATAACACCGCCGGTAATTGCCGCACATAACAGACCGACAATCAAGCCCGCTGCAAAGCTACCTGCGATTGCCCCAATCACAATACCAAGCACAAGCTCTGCTGCCGCCGCAATAATCATAAGCTTTTGCCATCCTAATTCCTTCAAACGTTCCATGATTTTATACACCCCTATCCCATAATTTATCCGAATCCACCTTCTTTGGAAACGGTAATCAGTAACAAAATACTATAAATATTCTACTATACATTTACAGTTCGGTCAATGTCATTGTCGCCAATTTTTTCTTTTCTCCGGCGTATTTTGGAAACCCTTCCAAAAAGGAAAAGTGTCCAGGAAACAACCGTTATGATAAATCCCGGCCAAAAACCTCGCGGCGTATAACGAAACGTAATTTCGTGTATACCGGGTGTCATTTTAACCCCGATAAATGCGTTGCCAATCTGTGTAATTTCGGTCTGTGTTCCATCTACATATACCTTCCAGCCAGCGTCATACGGAATCGATGTAAACAACAGTTTCCCGGCAGGTACATTCACAGTCCCCTTTACATATCCGTCAGAAACCTCGCTTACCTCAAGCATATTTGTCTTTAAATCCTCATATACAGAGCGATACGCGACCGCATCAAATGTTGCAAGATGCAAAGAAACCGTATGTGGTGTCGGTTCCATACTATTTAGCTGGTACTCCACTGTGACGCTGTCTCCGACTCGAAGCTTTCCAAGATGGAATATCTGTATCTGATAACGGTCGTACGCGATTTGCTCTCCGTTTATGTGAAACGCAATCTTGTTGATATTATTTCCCCGACAGTTGATATAGTAATCTCCATCCCTGTAAATATGAAACGTTGCAAACACCTTTACCGTCCCTGTTTCATTCGGAGTAAAATTAATCGTGCTTCCAATCGTTGTCGTCGTGCAGTTTTCTCCAGAAGTAACCATATCCGGTACCATCGGCTGAAAAATGGATACCCCGCCGTTCATATGGTAAATCAATGAGTTCTGCGCATCTAGTGGTAAATTCGAATTGCGATCCCATTCCTCAACCTTGTCATCGACGCAAAATCCAAGCGACAACGGATACGGGTTTTCATAGATGTCAACATCCGCAACCGTAGTCACATAGTTAAAATCAAAATTATTGAGTTCCTCCGGCCTGTGGAGCAGATATTGTACATTAAAAATCGAGTTTGTAAACGGGGTTGCTCCCATATACAGGAATTCATTGGCGCCCGTATAAAATCCTAACCGTCCCATTGTACTTACAAGCTCTCCGGCAACGGTAGAACCAAATATGCTAATACTTGGCATATTATGCCAGCTTGCCTCATCCAGCACGGCAGAATCCATAAGCTCGGCACGATAAAACCCTGCCTTTGATTCTTGCGCAAGCTCCTCAACCGTATGATATGCCTCGGTTACATTCATCGCGTTTTCATAAGTCGCAGAATACCCTGCATATCCGACATGATTATATCCAAACACCGCCGATACGAGCAGTTCCAAGCACATCATTCCGGCAAACAACGGACGCAGGATGCGCCCCGATATGTTCCTTCCTGCAGCAAAGAGACACCAGACCGTATAAACGACGATTAAGACCGCCGATACCGTCACGACACGACCTTCCATACCACCATCCGACTTCACGCGACATAAATATAAAAGCACATCGGTCAAAATCCCGGCACCGATAATCGCAACCGGCTTCATCTTGCGAATGTTTCGAATGACATCATACGCCATCACAAGCAATACAAAAATGAACAGAAATGAAAACCGGTTCGGAATCCCGTACTGATTGTGCATACCATGCCAGATATAATTTAGATTCTCGGCATTAAAGCTTACCATCATAAACGTCAGCAGCAAAAGTTTTGTTACCTTATCATACAGGGAGATGCCCCGTCCGAACATATATAAGAAACATGCAAACACTGCAAACATTCCGCAGTATAAATTTACATTTCCGTCAAACGTCTGATTTGTAATCGGCTTAGTCAGAACAAACATTTGGCGCAGCATATTAAAGATTGATCCGTACCATGCGAGCGGAGGAAGCTTCATTTTGCCCGCACTCGTTGCCATTATTCCAAAATAAGCCGGGAGCAGCGAAAATGCTGCCATACATCCGGATAGCAGAGAATACCATGCAAATCGTATTCCATGCATAAATAGCTGACGGATACCTCGATGTCTGTATACAAAAAACCACAGCACCATAAAGATGCAGATCATAAATCCAATATAGTAATTGCAGTATAAGCAGTAAAACATCGACAGCGTATAAAGAATCGGATTTCCCTGTTTCATAAGTCGATGAAAACCGAGAACAATAAGCGGAAGCACCATGATACAGTCCAGCCACATAATATTCCAGCCATATCCGATCATATAATTGGATAATGCATACGCAACACCAAATGCAATTATTACAGGATTTCTCCGCTTGATTCCATCCTTATAGGACAACAGATGCACCATTGTCGCCGCCGAAATCATAAGCTTGATTGCCGTGATACATGCATACATAGCCGGAATATGGAACTTGTCAACAAGTAAAAACAAAAAATTAAACGGACTCGCAAGATAATATGCAGAAAGTGCCGAAAAATTAATCCCCATACCGATGTTCCAGCTATAGAACAGGCTTCCCTCATGAAGAAGCTTGTCACGAAACTCCGAGATATACGGCACATACTGATGAATGCTGTCAACAAGCGTCACTGAATTCGGACCGAACGGCATACACCGCATTGCGATGCAGACTGACACATAGACAACGAAAACAATACCCATTGCAATATAATAGCAATAGTTATCACGGATGTGTTCCTCGATGCTGCGACGTTTCTTGTTAAATACAAACAGCTTACTGAACATATAATTTGCAATTATGACTATCAACTGAACACAAAGCTTTGAAGCAAGCTCCGGAAAACGGAAGGTATCACACAAAATCGCAAAACCGAGCACCTCTACCCCCATCGATATCAAACGCATACCCACGAAGCTTAAAAGCTCTGTCAGAAGCTGAGAGACGCCCTTGGTCCTGCTGCGGAAAACATAGAACTTGTTTATAAAATATGCAAATGTTATCGCCAGCATTATGGCGATAACATTGCATGTGTTTCGATTTAAGGATGTAATTGTACGAAGTAAAAAGAATACTACAATATTGACAGCGGTTGTCATACCCCCACCAATCAGATATCGAATCTTATCATTTGTCAATATGCGGTAAATCTTTTCTAACATCTAAACTACTCCCGTCTAACATTTACATCAATCCTGTCATGAGATAAACCAACGGAGAATTCCAGTAAATGGTAATCTCGTTACAAGAAAAGCTCTGTGAATTATCTACATATGCAAGTGCACCCGGTCTTCCATAAAGAACTGCTGCTGCATACGGATCCTCAAGGTTTTCATTGGCACCTCCGACAAGCATACCCGGCATCGTCTTTCCAAGTGCCTGGGATGGTCTGTGGTGCGTATCCTGCGGCGACAAATCACCATGACCTGTCACATAACAATAGCCTGTCCCGTTGAACCCAAAAATATAATCACGCTGTTTTGCAGCATACTCAAGATACGCCGGATCCTCCTCAAGCTTGGATGCCATGAGAAGCAGCATACCGTCACCTGCAACTGTCATATTACTGCCCCACGCATAAATGTCGGTTCCGATATATACGTGAGAGTTCTTGCAGCTTGAGAGCTTCTTGTGTGCTACATCGAGGAATTTTGTCTTTGCCGTCTGGGATACACTGCTGTTGATACCGGTTGCCTTTGCAAGATCGTAAAGTGCGTATCCGCCAATACCGGCCCAGCCAAATCCTGTATTAAACTTTGCATCAAGTGCAGTCTGTGTAGCCTCCAGATAGGATTCCTCACCGGTTGCAAGATATAATTCTGCACACGCCCACAATGTCTCATCGGTCATTCCGCCATCCGGATATTCGCCGGTTAAAATCTCGTCCGGATTCTTAAAGCCTGCCATACCCTCGTTTGCAAGCATAAATTCATATGCCTTCTCGGATGCCGCAAGACAAGCATCTGCAAACACTGCATCATAATCTCTGTAAATCACGGAAGCCTTTGCCATAACTGCGGCAAAATCTCCGGTTGCCGTATAAGAAATCGGTGCAAGCACCATTGGATCCGTCTCCTCCTCCGGCATAATCATCCCCGGAAAGGTAAAACCTGTTACCTTATGGTAAACGCCACCGTTTGAAGGCTCCTGCATCTTAAGCATCCATTCAAGCTCATATCTTGCCTCATCTAAAATGTCCGGAACACCGTTTCCGCTTTCCGGAATACCGATATCATCAGCATCAAAACCAAAATCTTCATAAGAAAGCATCAAATCCATCACAGCCTTTGCACCCGGTACGACATATCTGCCATAGTCACCGGCATCATGCCAGCCGCCGGATACATCATAGGTTTTGCCGGATGAATCTCCGTAAACGGTTGCCTCCTGCGTATGGCATGCAGGATGCGCAAAGTCTCCGGAAATCGATGCATCAAGCTCCGTTCCGCAACGCTGATTGTAAAACATCAGCACAACATCTTTATAAATGTCATCATAGAGGTTGTCTCCGATTTCGAACTCATAGGAAGCACCCGACGGACTGGAAATAATCTGATACGTCCCCGGTGTTGTAACCTCTGTAAAATCTCCCATACGAATCGACGTTCCCATGGATGCATCAAACGCCGAAGTACTATAGGTTCCGATATAAACCGTCTCATTTGTATTTACATCAACGACCTTAAACTTCTCGTCATCCTTTGAAGTTGCAAGTACGGACTTTACGTCATCCGGCTTGTATCCGATCTGATTCACCTTTACCTGAATCGGTACCGGACATCCTGTGATAACCTCAGCATTGGAACCGTCCTCCACAAACAATGATACATTGTCCACAGTAATCGTATGAGAAGGAAGCGATTCATACCCCTCGTATTTACCCGCATTAATTGCAAATCGTGGTGCCGGATCTGAAATATCTTCCATCGTAAATACGTAGTCCACCTTGGTCGGCTCCGGTCCGATCTCGATATATTCACTTGCATATGCATGATAATCTCCACCGTTTAACTGAATTCTCCACTGAACCTTACGCTCGACTGTAGAAGAAATGTCAAAGCTCATACGATATACGCACCCGTTCGCCATCGCAAATCCGTCAAAATAAATCTGGCATCCGTGCTCTGCCGTACCAAGCCCCGTAATATCTGCCTGCAGTGCACCGTCCTTGGCAGCAATATTAAACACGCCACCCTCTGCAAACGTCGTAAATCCATGTAAATCATTGTCATCAAAATCAATTCCGATTGCATCCGAACCATCTACAATCGTAAATCGTTTACTGTCCGGAAGTGCTGCCTCCGTTGTCACCCAATCGCCGTCATCAACGATACCTGCCGACTCTGTCGTTGCCGCATCTAAGCCTGTGGCAGTTTCCGTGCTGTCATCCTGCTTGTCCGCCGTTTTTCCGCAGCCAGCCATCGTACACATTATAGCCGCAACCAGAATCCCTGCAACCGTCTGTTTCATTTTTTTCATCGTGTTCCTCCTTAATCCATCTTCCCCTGACAAAAATCAAGGACATCCTCATACCGCATCGTTCCGCCAAATATATCAAGTGCACTCCCGATTGTAACATCCAGGCAATCCTTCCCGAGTGTTCTTAGCGTTTGTAAATCCTCAAAGGACGCAACCCCGCCTGCATAAGTCATCGGAAGCTTTCCCCATGCTCCAAGCAGCCGGACAAGCTCTGTCTCAATCCCTTGTGCCTTACCCTCTACATCCACTGCATGAATCAGATACTCATTGCAATAGGAGGCCAGTCTGTCAAGAGTCTCGTGACATACAACAACATCCGTATATTTCTGCCAGCGATCTGTCACGATGTAATACATCCCATCCCGCTTTCTGCAGCTTAAATCAAGTACAAGCCGTTCCTTTCCAACTGCTTTTATGAGCTGATTTAAATTCTCATAATTGATTTTACCATCCCGAAATACATACGATGTCACGATAACGTGCGAAGCTCCCATATCAAGAAATCGTTTCGCATTGTCCGAATTTATGCCACCGCCAATCTGCAAGCCTCCCGGATATGCACGAAGTGCACGTTCGGCCTGCTCCACATCCGCCTCATAATACTCACTCTGCGGTGGATTTAACAGTATAATATGTCCTCCCGAAAGCCCACTGTCCCGATACATTTTTGCAAAAAAATCAGCGCCCTGCCCGGACACATAATTATCGGTTGCATAATCTGCCTCATCTCGCAGACTCCCTCCAACTATTTGTTTTACCGCACCGTTATGAATATCGATACATGGTCGAAAATGCATATCGTCTGCTCCTTTGCACGTTACGTCTAATCAGTAGACTGATTGTACCATATTGAGTCTGCTTTTTCAACAAATTTCCCACTTTACGCATTGTTCCTCGCAGTGCTATAATAATTTTCAAATCTTGTCCGAATCGGATGCGCAGAAAGGATATATATTATGATTTCAAGCTTGAAACAGGAACTGAATGATTGCTATATGTACGGAGAAATAATTACCCAGCAGGGCTTCGGACCAAAAACCGGCATTTCCATGAAGGATATGATCCGTTTTGATTTATTGCAGTACCTTGCATTTCTTTTGGATACCAAAAACGGCTCCATGTATTCGGAAATCTCATTTATCCACGAATATTTAGGAGAATATTTTACATTAGATCGCTTAATTCGTTTTAAGGACGATCGCACCCGAACACCGGATTACGTGCGCACGGTACCTCGTTCCATCACTTATTTCGCCGAAGCGGATCTTTCCGGTAAATCTGCCTACACGACAAAGGGATATTCCAAATCCCGTAATTTATATAACCTGTTCGTTTCGATGGGACAGGAATTTATCGTTGCAAACGGCATTGAGACGGCTGACGAAATCGACAATCTCACAATGTATACAACGATGATTGAAAATTATTTGCGCAGTCACAAGCTGTATGATTCCTCACCGAAAGCGGGATCAATCAAGCCGAGCAGTTCAGGAAGTACGCCTTCCAAGCTATCTGCTGCGGATAAGAAGACTACATCAAAACAAGCCGCCACGTCGGCAGCGCTTGCTGCCATGCGAGGCGAATTAAACAAAGAGTCCATCGGGGAACAGGAAGTCACGCTGGATGCACTTATGAACGAGTTAAACGATTTGACCGGACTTGAGGATGTCAAGAAAGACATCAAGAGTCTTGTAAATCTGTTAAAGATCAAGAAGCTTCGTGAAGAAAGAGGTATGAAACAGCCATCGGTTTCCTTGCATATGGTTTTTTCCGGCAATCCGGGTACGGGCAAGACGACGGTTGCAAGACTGCTTGCTAAAATATATGGCTGCCTTGGTGTTTTGGAGACCGGTCAGCTCGTGGAGGTGGACCGTTCAGGCCTTGTCGAAGGGTTCGTCGGTCAGACTGCAACCAAAACAAAAGAGGTTGTCGAAAGCGCACTCGGAGGTGTTCTGTTTATCGATGAAGCCTATACACTCACCGCAAACAAGGACGGCAAGGACTTTGGGCAGGAGGCAGTCGACACATTGCTTAAGCTTATGGAAGACAACCGCGACAATCTGATTGTCATTGTTGCCGGCTATACGCAGCTGATGGAAAATTTTGTGAATTCCAATCCGGGACTAAAATCCCGCTTTAACAAGTATATCCTTTTCAAGGATTATACCGGCGATCAGCTATTTGACATCTTTATGTCGATGTGCAAAAAACAGGACTACGAACCAAATACACCGGGCAAAAAATATGTGAAGGAGTATTTTACCGAACGGGCCAAAAGCCATGATGAAAACTTTGCAAATGCACGAGAGGTACGAAACTACTTAGAGCGTGCGATTGCGCGCCAGGCAAGCCGTATCGTCACAATCGATAACATAACCGATAAACAAATTCGAACCCTGACAAAAGCGGATTTGGAGGAATCAATTGAGCCGTCTGCACAATCATAGTGCAAACGGCTCTTTGTTTGTTGCAAAGTTTTGATTGTAATACGGGTCTCCGTTTTGAAGGTAATCTGCGTGTGTCTTAAGCATCCGCATCGTTACCTCCTCCGACTGTGCTTCCATCCGCTTTTCGGGTGCGCCATGTATATGTCTGCACCAGCCGGCTCGCGCCACACTCACAACAATCTTTTGCTGTTCCCATATTTTTATGCCAAAATCCACCTCCGACAAACCCTCGGAAATATCCGTCCGAAAACCACCCAACGCATGAAACAAATTTTTTTTGACCATAAGACAGGCGGCAGATACTGCACTGTAATCACAATTCATTCGATTGTGCATCAGATATCCGTAAACACCCTTGCGGACTCCGCGATACACATCCATAAATGTACCGTCCCGTCGAATGACGATTCCGCTACTTACCGTCGCTCCGTTTTCCGCGTAAAGCATACCGCCTGCGACTCCGATTTCGTCACGCATACAGCAGCCGATCATCTCACTGATTGCGGTAGACTCCATAATCTCAACATTTCCGTCGAGAAACAAAATATAATCTCCCTTTGCAAAGGATGCACCGTAGTTTCGTTTTCCGGCAAGTCCTTTTTTATCCCGACATATTACCACCCGCATATTTTTACGCGTCATTTCAAGCTTCCTATAATAAGTAAGCATCTCGTTGTCAACTTCTCCGTCAACAATTATGATTTCGAAATTACTGTATCTGGTCCGCTCAAACAATGGCATCAGACATTTTTCAAGTATCTCCGGATTACCACCGCTCGTCACCACTATGGAAAGCAATGGGTTTCCGGGCGTGTCATAAATGACATGATAGATTCCCTTTCTGTCTGTAAGACTAACCGTTGCATAATACCCAAGTCTTTGGAGATGCTCGGTGAGTGCCTTTTTCCCTGCCGCATCCGATTGTTCCTTTTTTCGAAGATGCATATCTGTTATGCGTGCATGCAATCTCGTATGATACAATACTCTCGGGATATGCACAATCTTTTTATAGATCATGTCCCATTGCTCGCAGAAAAGCATTTCACAGCAGCGAAGTACAAAATCATAATCACGCACCGCATCATATTCCTTCCGAAATCCACCGGCACGACGTGCGAGCTCACGCCTTACCACAAGGAAATTGCCCATGTAATTATAACAGCGTAATAAATCCATATTAAATCTTGTCTTAAATGCCGGATCCGAATATTTTGTTCCATCCTCCGACATCTTATCTTCATCCGAATAAAGAATCTCCGCCGGATATTTATTGAGCTCGGCTACGATCTGATAAAGTGCGTCCTCTGTCAGCACATCATCGTGGTCAAGCAGTGCAATATAATCTCCTGTCGCCATTTCAAAAGCATGATTTGTATTATCACAAATCCCTCTGTTTTCGTCTAACAAAATATATCGTATCCGCTCGTCATTATCCGCATATTGATGAATTGTCTTTTCCGTTTCCCGACTGTAAAGTTGTTCGTAAACGCTCGGTTCGTCCGGTATATCCGTCCCTGCATCGACTGCCTGACTACCGTCAACAATGCATAATTCCCAGTTTGCATAGGTCTGTTTTTGCACAGACTCAATCATGGCACGTAAAAAAAACTCCGGCGTCATATATACCGAAACGAGAATACTGATTTTAGGTGCATAAGCAAACTCGGTTTCCCGTTGACTGATTAACATCTCTTCATCCGCCTCATGTACTTCCTTGTACCAGCCGTTATAGGATAGTCCCGGTCCGCTCATCTTATACTTTACCTTGGATACGACACCTTCAATTCCATTGAATTTTATGTAATTTAAGCCTTTTTTTATGCTGTCTGCATTGATTGCGCGAAGGTCAAATTTCATAAATCTTCCTTTCATTGCCACAAACGTTTTTCGATTCCATTATAACAAATCCTTCCGAAAATGGGTAGATACTTTTCCATCCGGGGCATTTCGTCAAACCTCATCAGCAAACTGTGCCAGATTTTTTGCAAAGTGTGCCAAACCCCGAATATCCTATTGATTCTATCTGTTTATTTTACTATAATTCAGACATTGTATACGTCATACCAACAACATAACAATACAATACATCATCAATTCAATCTTCCAAATGTTTAAAAAACATATTAAACCATACCTGATGACGAATACAATAAGGGCCATCCGAACGGATGACCCTTTTTTTCGTCACAAGTTTCTTAACAGACTCTTTCCTGTTATATTTCCGTGCACGCAACCTCGCTCGCACTGTCATATGCTTCCATATACATTCGCACATATTCAATATCGGACTTGCAATTTACAACATGATCCTTGTAATGAATCTTCGTTCCGCTTCCATGCCCGGTCACAAGTAACACTGTTTTGCCCGACACTTCGGAAATCGCCGTCCGTATTGCCTCTCCGCGATCTTCAATAACCTCATACGGACAACCTGCCCGATCAAGATGAACACCGATTTCACTGCAAATCTTTTCAAACGGCTCATCTCCCGGATCAATCGCTGTCAAATATGCTTTCTTCGCATACTGCCCGACAATCGTTCCAAGCTCCTGTCTGCGGTTTAGCGCCTTGCCTCCGACGCACCCAAACACCGAAGCAATCGCATAGTCCGGATATTCCTCCCGGATAGATGCATACAGACGTTCAAAGCTAAGCTTGTTATGTGCATAGTCAACTACCGTTATCAAGTTTTTATCCCGACTCACATACATTTCCATACGTCCCTTTGATCGTGCACGATACAACCCGGAATGCATATACTTTTTCGGAATATCCAACAGCAGGGACGCTGCGATAACTGCCAAAGCATTTTCAACGTTAAACAAGCCCGGCATTGTAAGTCTGAATTCCTCGTCAAAATCTTTGGTACGAACCATAAACACCGTCTCATCACCATCCTTGCGGATAGCATACCCGTAAACATCTGCCGTGGCATCCTTCGTACTAAAGGTCAATACCTTCTCACAGGCCCTTGCGCAGCTCTCTATACGCGCATAATAATCTGCATCCTTATTGATAACCGCCTGTTTGCATTGCTCAAACATCAAAAGCTTCGAAGAAAAATAATCCTCGAAATCCGGATGCTCTACCGGACTGATATGATCTTCCGAAATATTTAAGAACATACCCACATCAAAACGAACGTCATCCACACGATGGTACTTTAATGCCTGAGCAGAAACCTCCATCTGGAAATATTTAATATGACTGTTAACTGCATTGCGAAAATGTGCCCAAAGAGCAACCGCCTCCGGCGTTGTAAGTCTGGATTCCTCACAAATTACTCCGTCATACGTATCAATGGATGACAAAATCGCACTTTCAGATTCTCCGGTTGCCATCATATAATCGTCTATGATGGCCTTCATATAATATGCAGACGTTGACTTGCCCTTGGTTCCTCCGATGCCGATAAGCGTAAGAGCCTCCTCCGGATGGTTATTATACCAAACCGCAAGCGGCGGCATGGCAAGACGGATATCCTTTACAAGCATATACGGAATCTTTGTTTCTGTGTCGTAAGGCACCTCGCTCACATAGCAGATTGCACCTTTTTTTATCGCCTCATCCAAATATTGCTTTTTGAATGCTGCTCCCTTACATATAAAGAGTGTTCCCGGTCTCACTGCTTTTGAATCATATGTCAGCAGAGAAACCGGCTCTTCATTTGCATCACAGCCCACTGCCTCGACCAACATATTTTTATTTTGTAATAATTGTCTGTATTGTGCCAATGTATATTTTTGCATCTGTCTATCTCCCATGAAAATCCGTACGTACATTGCGAAAATGCTTTTCTTTTAGTATTGACGTAACAACGGAATACATACATTTATTATAATGTGAATTTTCTGAAATCATTATAACGATACGATGTGTCTGCGTCAACTTTTATGCAGACGTCAAATATCATATCCGTAAATTGATTCACAATTTTCCCGTCATGGTTTTACGACATTTGAAATATCTTCCATGAATTTTATTAGTTTTTCATTTGTCGCCAAATTTAAATCCACCTTCGAAGGAATGATATCCTGCAATTTTTTACTGTTTGAATATTGATAGGTGTCATATAAAATTCCAATATCGAGATTTTCTGCCTGCCACCATGCAAGCAGCGCCGCTTTTAACACAGGCGTCTCAAACATAACCTTAACGGAAGACTGAAGGCCGTAAGAATACGGACTTTTTCCGCTTTTGTACACACGCACCGATGCCACAATATCCGCACTTGCCGATGATGTTGCGACAATCAAATCATAATATCCCTCTTCACAAAGGAATGCCTCGTAGTCCATATCATAATAACTAAAATCCTCGGAATCAAGCTCAAACGTAAAGGTCTTTTGCTCACCCGGCACAAGATACAACTTATGAAATTTTTTTAATTCTTTTACCGGCTTGGCGACCGAGGATTCCACGTCGGAAATATACAACTGGACAACCTGTGCTCCCGGATAAGAACCGGTATTTGTTATTGTCCCGATAAGTGTAACCGTATCCTCAAATTTTTTCCGATTGACCGTAACATTTGAAATCTCAAAGCTTGTATAGGACAAACCATATCCAAACGGGTACAATGGTTTCACACATTTTTTATCATAATATCGGTATCCGACATAGATTCCCTCCCCATAAGTAACCTGCGCGCCTTCCCCCGGAAAGTTTACATAAGTCGGAGTGTCCGTGTCATGCTTCGGAAACGTAACCGGAAGCTTTCCGCTCGGATTCTCAACCGCACAAATGAGATTTGCAAGTGCACGAGGTCCCTGCATACCCGGAAGAAAAATACAAAAGATTCCATCAATATCCGGTTCATATTCCGTAATATCAACCGGACCGCATGTATTTAATATCAAACCGATCCGGTATCCTGCTTTTTTCTTATTTTGAATCAGCGACTCCAAAAGCTTACGGTCCGGTGCCGAAAGCAACAAATCTGTGCGGTCGTTGCCCTCCATTCCGACAAGTGATGCAACAACGAGCACGGTATCACACGTCTCGGCAAGTGAAAGCTCCTGCCCCGAGCACATGCATACCTGCTTGGGTCCAAGCAACGACGACAATTCCTTCAAAAAGCTTGTATTCCGGCATGTAACAACGCCTGCACTTCCCGTTCCGCATGTAAGTATCCTTTCACATCCGGTTCCCATAACCGCCACGCGACGTTTATCCTCAGGCAACACCGGGAAGATTTTGTTTTGATTTTTCAGGAGTACAATTCCTTCCTTTGCAGCCTCATACGCAGCTACATCGCCCACACGGAAAAACTCCTCCGGAGAAAACCTGTCTGTTTTATTTTGCTCATATACCTGCTTTTTATCCTCCAGCCAATCCATTACCTTCAATATATGATTCACCGCAAGGTCGAGCTCTGACTCTGCCAGCGCTCCCCGACGAACCGCCTCAATTACCGGTTGCGGGTTCACGGGTCCCGGCATATTCAAATCATTTCCGCCATGAATCGCCTGTACCTGATTGTATACTGCCCCCCAATCCGACATAACAAGTCCCTCAAAGCCCCATTCATCCCGAAGCACATCCGTAAGCAGCCATGCATTCTCCGTGCAGGCAACGCCGTTTATTTTGTTGTATGCACTCATGACGGACTGAACGCCGGCCCTGACGCAGGCACAAAAGCCCGGAAGATATATTTCATACAACGCACGTTTTGTTATAATTTCATTAATGCCAATCCGGTTTGTTTCCTGATTATTTGCTGCAAAATGCTTGACATTTGCTATCACCGGATAAGATTGCACACCTTTTACAAGCTCCGGTGCGAGCGTTGACACAACACGTGGATCCTCGGAGTAACCCTCGAATAATCTTCCGTTTTTGGGATCTCGATGGATATTGACATTGGGTGTTCCAAGCAGATAATCCACATGATAAGCGACCGCCTCCATTCCGAGCGCCTCACCGACTTTTCTAACCGTTTCCGGCGAAAAGGTTGCGCCAAGCAAAATTCCCGGCGGATAACAGCCCGGTGCAAGCTCCGGTTGCCCGGTCCACGCATCCAGCATTTTTTTAACCAGTACATAGAGAGGATAAAGCTCTCCGTCAAGCTGCTCCGGTTTATAGAATTTTTTTCGAACCTCGGCCAGCTGTTCCGTATTATATATATTGTTCTCCCCTTCAGGCTCTGTAAATCGCGTTGCAAAGTCGCTAAACAGCTGTTCAAAATTTATTCCGGTTCCGCCGTCCAGGAATTGCAAACGTGGTATATGATGCTTCGACATTTCTGCCGAACCAAAAATAGAGGAGCCGCCAACTAAGGTTGCCTTCTCCTCTAATGTCATCTTGGCTATTTTATTTTGATACCTCTTGTCCAAGTCTGTCAACATCCCATGCCTCCCTTAAAAGCTTTAAGAATGTTTTCTCCGGTACAGGCTTTGAATAATAATATCCTTGTAAAAATCCACAGCCGAGTACCCCCAGCATCTGCGCCTGTTCAGCCGTCTCTACGCCCTCGGCAACGATGTGGATATCCAAATCCTTAATCATGGCAATCGTATGACGAAGTGCCCGCATTGCCCGATCGTTTTTCATCGCCGACCATACCATACTTTTATCAATTTTAATAATATGGAACGGATAGCTGATGACATTGGAAATATTGGAATAGCCCGTGCCATAATCATCCAAAGAAAACGTCACGCCATTTGCCAAAAGCGGATCAATATTACGACGCAGAATTTCTTCCGAAGATACCGTTGCTGACTCCGTAATCTCAAGATTAATATATTCACACGGAAGCTTATACTCATCCATAATCGCAAACAGCTTCTCATGCAAATCTGCTTCCATACACTGTACAGGTGACAGATTTACTTCAATATACTCGATTCCCTTCTCCCACAGGCGTTCCCTTGAGAGCATACTGCAAACGCTGCGGAACACATATTCACCAAGCTCAAAAATCGTACCGTTCTTCTCTGCAATCGGAATGAATTCATCCGGTCCGACGAACCCAAGCTCTTCGTCTATGAGTCGTACAAGTGCCTCTGCCGAACGGTATTTCTTTTTCGCAACTGAGTAAATCGGCTGATAATACACCTCAAACTTATGATCTGCAAGCGCCCGCTTCATAAGCTGCGCAATTGCATGCTCTCTTCGTAACTTTGCAAGTACTTCCTCGCTGCTTCGAAGAACAACTCCATCTTCCTTTTCTCCGACCTTTTCTATCTCATAATCCACCATATCCAAGATATCCTCAAGCTTATCGACATCCTTTGGATAATCAAGTACAAACATAGCCGCAGATATTACAATTTGCATTCCCTGATATTTAACTGCACTGTTAAATTCCTCATGAATAAACCGAATTGCATTTTCAATGCTTTCATCGCGATCATTTCCCTTTGCACAGGCAATATAAATTCCATCCGCCATCCAGCACAAGTCAAGCTTTGTAAGATTTTCTGACAGAAAATCCACAATTTGTTTATGAAATGCCACACTATTTTCTACGCCAAGAGTCTCACGGACAACCTGAAATCCATTAAACCGGATACCTAAAAGCTTCATCGGCTCTTTATCCTCCACGGCACAGGATATTATTTTCATAAATCCCTGACGATTATAAATACCAAGCTCGGTTTTCTCAAAATTTTTCGTATTTTCCAACGCTTGATACATTAGCCATACAGAAACTGAAACCGCAAACTGTAAAAGCAAAATTTTTGGAAATGAAACCTGTAAAAACAGGCTTGCCAAAAGACCAACGGAATAGCTCGTAACAGACAATATCTGCGTCTTCGTAAAGCGTCTTCGATTGCGCTGCGTATAAAAAAGTGTCGCAAACACATAACAAAATGCTACCGCATAGGAAATATGAAACAGTTTGCCGTGAACATATGCACCATCGGCATCAACATAAAATATCCATTTTGTAAGCGGTGTTGTTACAAGCAAAGCCGCATACACCACATAAGGAATAACAATCGCAATCCGCCGACGCCTTGTCCACCATGTCGGCCGTACGAGCATAGATGAAATATATTTGAAATACAGAAATGAGAGACTTGAAAACACAAGCAGATAAATCATATTTGCCGCATATGTTACCCATACAGGCACCGTAATGACCATTAAAAGCACTGTGACAATATCCATCATCCCGGACAACAAGGCACCCCAAAGGATCGCATAAAACACCTTTGTCCGATAATTCATTATGTTTTTTCGGAGCAAAAAGCTTATCATTGTAAAAGCAGATATTACGACCGCCGCAACATCATAATGAATTACATATGACATCCCAATCCCTCACTCTCCGATTTTTTTATATGTTATATATTACATCAAAAATTGCGAATCCACAAGCACTATATGAAGAACTCTCTCATGTTTCGTCACTTTTTTCTGCCGGCTTGTCGCATTTCTTTGGACATAATAAATTTAGTCCCCAGTCGACAATGCTCTTACTAAACGGCATAATAATCCCTGCCGCCGTGCCGACCACAAATGCACAAACCAAAGTACCGATTCCAAACACACCTCCAAGAAGCACGCCAATCAAAAAAAATGTTACATCCACAATGATACGCACAATTCCAAACGACTTTTTCAGTTTGTCGCTAATTACAACCGCAACCAAATCATTCGGACCGGTTCCCGCCTCCGATGTAATGACAATTGTCATTCCAAACGCAAGAATGACACATGCCAGCACAACTATAAGTAACCGGACGACAAACGGCCTGTCGCCGTTTATTATATTTTTCAACAGAAACGTAAATCCATCAATAATCGGCCCTCCGAGCACCATGCACACAATTGTTCCAATCTTGATATAGCTTCGGTCGGTAATTAATAAGATAAGTATAATGATAAAACAGATTCCCATGTGCGTAATGCCGTGACTAATCGGAAGCTTTCCCGAAAGCCCCTGAATCATAACATTAAAAGGATCTGCTCCCAGGTTCGTAAGTAAGAACATTGTAACCCCAAGATGGGCAATTATTAGGCCGATTACAAGTAATAATAGTCTGACTGCTTTTTCCTTTATCTTTTGATTCATGTATAAGTATCCTTTCGCTTTTTCTATTAATTGCATTATAACGATATAGCGAGAATTTGTCACGCAGTGTCTTTCACACTTCTTTGTGTCTCATCTCCATAGCACATCATCCGGTACCTTTGACACCCGAAACCTAAAAAAAGGATGCACCGCCTTATTTTGCGATGCATCCTTTCACTATTATAGTTGCCTAACCTAAAATCTCTACATACTGCTTTTCGATTGCTACAGGTTCCGGCTCTTTCTTTGGGACATAAAGCTTTAAGACGCCGTCCTCAAATTTTGCCTTGATATCCTCCTTTGTTACCTCTTCCCCTACATAGAAGCTACGGCTGCAGGTTCCGCTGTAACGCTCTCTGCAAATGTACTTGCCGTCCTCATCCTTTGTATCCTCAGATGAAGATGTGGATGCGCGAACCGTCAGATATCCATCCTTAAGCTCAGCCTGTACATCTTCCTTCTTAAATCCCGGAAGGTTCATAGAGATGTCATAGCCGTCTTCTTTTTCTTTAATATCTGTTCGCATTGCACTGCACTGTGTGTATTTCGGGTGTGTTGTTCGCCCAAAACCGTTAAATCCCGGCATCTCAAAAAAGTCATCCAATAAGTTTTCTCTAAATAAAGTAGGCATCAACATAAGTCATTCCTCCATTCATATTTTCCGATATTTTGTATCGGTGTTATGTGTTACCTTTGTTCTATATGTGTTATAACACACATTGTTAGCACTCGTCAATAGAGAGTGCTAACAATTCACATTTTTTTCACATTTCCTTTCATAATTAGAATGTGCTCTATATTTATATATTATGCATTGCATCACTAAAACAAGCCGGACAATGCAGCTGCATCATCCGGCTTGTCCGGTTTATCATTGATAATATGAATTTACAATCTTTCATTTACAGCATGATTTCCATCTCATGCCACTGTTCATTTCCCCATGTAGAGTCCGCATATCCATGGTCAACAAATCCCATTTTCTCATACATGGAAACCTTCTCATCCAAACATGTCAGTATAAGGCTCTTTCTATTGTTGGCCTGCTCTCTTTGTATATATCGATTTACAATTGTACGGGCAAGGCCGAGCCCCCGATACTCCGGCAGCACATCCAAGCCAAGCAGCATCACATGCTTACCGGATGTTTTGTGCAAACTGATATTCAGGAAGAAATCATCTCGAAAGCTTACGTCATCCGTGGCAATCCCATTGAAAAATCCTGCTATTTTTCCGGTATGGCGATCTTCTGCCACCAGAAAAAGCTCCGGTGCGAGCTCAACACGTTCCTTCACTCGCTCCGGCGCGCACGCCTCATGCGGAGGAAAACAGATCTGCTCAATCTCCGCCAGAAGCCCAGCTTCCTCTATGCGTGCCTCACGAAGATAAAATCGTTCTTCCATCATACGATCGAGAAACTCCGCAACTGTCGTCTCGTAAGTATGCAGCAGTGCCTGAATGGTTTCCACCTTATATTTTTCCTTGCAATACTCGACCTTAAGCCGAAAATATTCGCCCTCTTTAAATACCATAATTGATACATCATCATCCATACCATGAAGCGGTAGCGCCTCCCACGGACAATCCATTCCGTCAAGCTGTACGTGACTGAAAAAATCGCCCTGATAGAGCACTGACAAATCAATGGACAAGCCGTATTCCTGCATCAGCCTTCCAATCCCGTAATTTCCCTTTTTTATTGCACCATATACACGGTCTGTTGCCTGTTCCAAATAACCGTAAATCGATTTGTCTGCATCATAGGTAATGTAAATCGGCAGCATGCGCACAAACATTCCGACTGAATTTTTCATACGCGCATCAAACCTACCATGATTTCCCGTATATACGATAGATTCTTTCTTTCCGACAAACCGAGCTACGGCACATGCAAAGGCACCGATGAAAAATGCGCCCACCTTACCGTCCGTTAACATGCTTACTTTTGTATGGGTAATTTTACGATTCATATCATATCCCATAGTCCCATCACCCGGCGTGTCATCTGCGGATAAATCTGCAGGAATTGTCATACGCGGACACTTGTCTCCGAAAAGTGTTTTGTAGTACTGTCCTGCCACAGCAAAATTGTCTGTCTTTGCGTACATTTCATCAAACGCACAATAATCAAGCATCGTTACCTGTTCAGGTTCAAGCGGCTGACCAAGGTACGCCTGATTGATTTCCCGAAACCAGACTGCACAGGATGATCCATCATAAATTAAATGATGGAAATCCGAAAGGATACAATAGGACGTTTCCGTTTCGCAAATCTCCACCCGAAACAAGCAATCTGATTTCACATCAAATGGCTTAGCAAAAGCGTTCTTTCGGTCACAAAGTGCATCAGCCGAAATCTTAAGCACCGGAATTTCCATATCATCATACTGCTTATTTGTATCGACCCAATATGGCAGTCCATCCTGTTCTACAATCCTGCATCGAAGCGCGACGTGATTGTTAAGGGCTTTTCGAATTGCCTGACAAAGGCGATCCAAATCCACATGCTCCTTAGGAAGCATACAAGCACTCGGCAAATTATATGCCAGACTCTTTGGATGCTCCTTGCAGAAAAAATACAATCCGATCTGACTCTGATTTAGCAAATATCGATTTTGTTTTTTTTCGATACAATCGGTCAATAACTGATTTAAATCATTCATACATTACTCCTAAAGAAAACGGGCAGAAAACCGCTTCTGCCCGTAAATTAATTCTGCGTATCATTAGATATTAAACATATCGCTGTATACCTTTAACGCACCTTCTGTCTCATGCGCAAGTACCTTCTTCGCAAGCACCTTTCCAAGCTGTACACCTTCCTGATCGAAGCTGTTGATATTCCATAAGAAGCCCTGGAACATAACCTTGTTTTCAAAGTGCGCAAGCAAAGCTCCGAGTGCTTCCGGCTCTAACCTGTCACCAACAATAATGCTGGACGGGCGACCTCCCTCAAAACGCTTGTTGCTGTTTTCGTCATCTTTTCCGCAAGCGAAAGCAACAATCTGCGCTGCAACATTGGCACAAAGCTTCTGCTGGCTTGTACTGCCCTGAATGTCAACATCTGTACCGAGCTGGCTGTTCTTAAATCCGATAAACTGCAATGGAACGATATCGGTTCCCTGATGCAACAGCTGATAGAAGGAATGCTGACCGTTTGTACCCGGCTCTCCAAAGATGATTGGTCCTGTCTTATAAGAAACCGGCTCTCCAAAACGATTGACAGACTTACCATTTGACTCCATATCAAGCTGCTGAAGATGTGCCGGGAATCTGCTAAGTGCCTGTGAATACGGCAATACACCGGTTGCCTCATATCCGAGTATGTTACGCTCATAAACACCGATCAATGCATCAAGCATCGCCGGATTCTTCATAATATCTGTATTCTTCGCTGTCTGATCCTCTGCTGCCGCACCATCTAAGAACCGCGCAAATACATCCGGACCAAACGCCAGTGAAAGAACCGCACCACCAACTGCTGAGGTTGATGAGAAACGTCCTCCGATATAATCATCCATAAAGAATGCTGCCAGATAATCATCGCTCTTTGCAAGCGGAGATGTCTCACTTGTAACTGCGATCATATGCTTGGATGCGTCAAGACCTGCCTTTGCAAGCGCATCCTTTACAAATGACTCGTTTGTAAGTGTCTCTAATGTAGTACCTGACTTTGATACGAGAATAAAAATAGAATGTGCAACATCTGTTGACGCAAGCACTGCTGCGGCATCATCCGGATCTACATTACTGATAAACTTTGCATCCATCTTGAAGGTGCCGTTTTTCTTTGCCCAATTCTCAAGTGCAATATACATAGCACGAGGACCAAGATCACTTCCGCCGATACCGATCTGTACAACGGTTGTAAATTTCTCTCCTGCCGCATTTGTAATCTCTCCGTTGTGTACCTTTGTCGCAAACTCAGCAATACGTTTCTGCTGCTCTGCATAAAATGTACGCTTGTCTACACCATCCGCCGTAACAGCCTGTCCAAGCTGTCCGCGAGTCAGCTGGTGAAGGACAAGTCTCTTCTCTCCTGTATTTACAACTGCACCATTATAAAGCTCCTCGAACTTCTCAACAAGCTCGGATTCCTTTGCCAGTGCGGCAAGCTTCTCAAGCACAGTGTCGTCTACCTGCTTGGCTGCGAAATTATAAGCAAGACCTGCTGCCATCGGCACGTTGTACTTTGCTACACGCGTACCACCGTTTTCTCCGGCCATGGCTGTAGCAATATCTACACTACCCTTTGTAGCTTCCAATGCCTTGTATGCATCCAAAGTATCTAAATTCTTCCAATTTGTCATCGTTACGACCTCCATAAAACATCTTGAGCCTACGCCCATAATGCCTTATTATAACCAATTTTGAAGAATTTGTCATTATAATTCTTTGAGAGGATTATTTTGATTAACTTATACACCTTCCCCTATACAACTCTCTCCGTGCATATATCGATAAACGGATATTTCTTTCGTTCCTCTCTTTTATTTGTACTTTCAATATATCCCCTTTGCCAATCCTCCGGTGTATAATAGTCCCGGATATTCTTTCTGAATTGATTTAGAATTGTCTCACATTTTATTTTATAATCTTTTTCCGGAAGGATACATATAACCGTATCTTCGTTAATCATTGCCATGGTATCATCATCCGATAAATTCTCTGAAACAATCGTCCTTATCCTGTTGATGATTTCGTCCCCTTTTTCATCTCCGTATTCTCTTCTGTATGCCCGTAATGCCTTATAATTCTCAATTTTAAACAAGACAACTTTACAGTCTCCAACTCCACTATCTCTATATTTGTCTGCGTTCTTTTTTGAATTCGCTCTTTTGATGACATCAAGTGCCTTCGGATAGATTTCTTTAAAGTCCTCATTCGGAGTTCTGAGGAAAAATCCCTGTCCATAATGTACCCCAAGCTTTATCAACGTCTTTAATTCCTCTTCCTTTTCAATTCCCTCTGCGATTACACAAATACCTGTCAGATTCGAGAACTCCACCATAGACTTTACCATGGCATATTTTATTGTGTCCTTATGTATATCCCGAATCAGCTCCATATCAAGCTTTAAATAATGAGGTACGATATCACAAATCAGATTCAAACCGGAATAGCAGGATCCTACGTCATCAATCGCTATTTTATATCCCTGCTTTTTATAATGCCTGATAGTTTCCTTAAACCCTCTTACATCCTCTACCGCACTTCTTTCCGTCACTTCAAAAACGACGTTGTCCATGCTTAATTCGTATTTATTAAGATATTGTATCGTGAATCCGACTTGAAATTTCTTGTCATGAATAACCATCGGATTTACATTTATAAAAAGCTTTCTGTTATCCTTTCGACAAAATAATTCACAATACTTTTCCAATATCTTGTTACGGCATAACTGCTCCAAATCCCATACCTTTCCATATAGCCCTGCAAGCTTAAACAGTTCTTCCGTATTACTGATCTTTTTAGGCTCCACGACTCTGCTCAATGCCTCATATCCAATTATTCTTCCATCCACCAAGGATACGATAGGCTGAAAAAACGGTTTGATTCTCTGTCCTTCTAAAATGTCAATAAAATCTTCTTTTAATAATTTCATTTTTTCCTCTTCCTTCTACAATACTACATTGCTATTTCCAATCTTTTACGTCCACTTTAATATGTATATGTAAACACTTCTATCCAGTTGATGTAAAATGTAGGTAAAATAGGAAAAAACATCTTCTATAATTTATTGTGTGAATCCATATGTTATTTCATGTATTGTTCCATCAAAGTATATAAAATCTCCCTCCGGGTAATTCCAGACTGCCTGAAACTTTGTCGGATACTTGATTTTGTTTTCCGCCTCCTGATAATCACTGCAAATTGCTGACCACGGCACATACTCGATGCTTCCGTCTGTTCCGATTACACCCCGGTCCTCTGTCGTAAATGAAACCATTTCGTATTTTTCATTAAAATGAAAGATTCCACTTGCTGTCTGTCCACCGTAAGTAATGGTCGCCTTTACCTCATAATCATTTATTTCTTCAAATGCAACATAATCCTGCGTAAGAACTGTCGGCACAAACATACTCTCTGCAAGAAACGTCACAAGGCATGCCTTGTCCATCTCCGGCCCTCTTTGGTCAAAAATTGTAATCAGCTTGGCAATCACACCTTTCATTCCACCGGTGCCGTTTTGATAGTAATCATAACCCTCAAACGGAACGCCAAACATCCGACTGTCAATCAATGCCATACGGCATGGCTCCTTGACAAAATTGTATTGTGTATAGTCAATTTTCAAGGTCGGACCGTTTTTCCCCTGTTTAAAATCCACATTGTGATATTCCATTGTAAGATACGACATCTTTTGCGTACCGATATATCCGCTTTGTTGAAGATACTTTTGAATCGGAGTCGGCAGACCTGAAAACTCCTCTTGCGTAAATACCTTCTCATCCGTATGCAAGATGTTCTCCGCCTTTAATGCATCGACATCCTTTTTGAATTCTTTTTTTACCGGCGAATACGCAATGTGAAACCAGATCAAAACAATTCCTACAATAATTAGTACGACACCGAACACTATCATCATTTTTCTCTTTCTCTCCTTTTTCTTATTTTGTTTCTTTTTGTGATTGATGTCTTGCTTCATTCGATATCACATCCTTTTGCATATTCTTCCACCTTCTCCAAACCATCATATAACTTCATATATAATGTATACATTTGTTGAATCTCTTCCCCTGTAAATTCAGAAAAGAATAATGAAAGTGCCTCGTCTGTACGGCTGTCAAACTCAGCTGCATACTCCTGCACCTTTTCGGTAAGCTCAATACAAACAGAGTTCTGACCGCCCTGCACAAGGCGAATAAATCCTTTTTCCTCCAATGCACGTGCAAGTGTTTTTACATTTTGTCTGGAGCAACCCATCAGCTTTCCTACCTTTGTGAGCGTCCTTGGCGGCGGGCAACATCCGGTCATCGCAAGCATGAGCCACTGCTTCATCGTGACCTCCTTCATAATCTTCTCTCCCGCCGTCTGCATACGGTTTTGCAAAATAAAAATACTGGAAAATATCGCCTGTTTTCTATGCATATCATCACATCCAAACTGTTTAAATAATTCTTTCATCTGCGTCCCTTCTTTCATTATAATATAATTTATTATCGAGTGGTAATATATTACCACTCTACCTTTGCATTATTATAGTAATATATTACCACTCTGTCAAGCATGTATTTCGTATTCCGGAGATTGTATGTATTTGTGTACTTTTTGTGTTTTTCTCACATTTTTCTTGACAGGTGACAGCTTGTCAGCTATGATTAGGCAGTGTTGTCATGCAGGGAGGTGACACTATGCCAACAGAAAGATTTTTCAATCTGCCGGAAGAAAAGCGCGCACGTATTACCCGGGCAATTTTTGAGGAAATGTGCAGAGTACCTTATGATGAAATCTCGATTAATAAGATTATTCAAAGTGCTGACATTCCGCGGGGAAGCTTTTATCAATATTTTGAAAACAAGGATGAGCTTCTGACATTTATGCTCAAGGATTTTCAGAAACAGCTGTTTACCATGGCAAAGGATACACTGATTGAGGTAGACGGCGATATTTTTCGGACATTTTCAGTCTTCTTACGAAGAGTGATAGCATTCGGGGAACAGGAAAAATACTGTACCCTGCTTCAGAATATATCGTACGGTATCAAATACAATCATATTCATGATGCAAAAATGTTACAAAAAAGAGGAACGAATTTTTTGAATGAATTGTTCGATTTAACAAACATGCGTGAAATCAACATACAGACAAAAGAGGATTTTTGGGATCTTGCCTACATTTTGACACTGCTTATATGGAGTGCCGGTATTGACATTTTCCTTGATCTATCAAAAAAAGAAGAGATTCTTACGAAAACAGAAAAAAGAATCAACATGATTAAATATGGCGTAATGAAGGAGGAAACAAAATAACATGTCTAAATTTAGCGTAAAAAAGCCATTGACCGTTTTCATGGTCGTAATCGCGGTCGTTGTTTTAGGTTTCGTCTCATACGGAAAGATGACCCCGGACCTGTTACCAAACATCGACCTTCCATATGTTGTTGTTATGACGACATATCCGGGTGCCTCTCCTGAAAAGGTTGAGACGGTTATTTCAAAACCGATGGAGCAATCCCTTGCAACACTTGATAATGTCAAAAACATACAGTCTGTTTCAAACTCCAATGTGTCTCTTATGATTATTGAGTTTAGTACCGGCGTTAATATGGACACCGTCGGTGTTGACATTCAACAAAAGATAAATCTCATTGAAGGTTATTGGGATGATGCAGTCGGCACACCGATTATTTTAAAATTAAATCCGTCTATGCTTCCGGTTGCAGTTGCCGCTGTCAGCATGGAAGACATGGATCAAAGAGAGCTTTCTGCTTTCGTTGATGATACACTTATGAACAAGTTAGAAGGAATCAACGGTATCGCCAGCGTATCTGCAACCGGACTTTTGGAATCCAAAGTAAACGTTGTAATTACGCAGGAGAAGATTGATACCGCAAACGACAAAATCCGTCAGTCTATCGATGCGCAGATGGAGGCTATGATGTCCGGCGGTTCGGATATTGACCCTGCCGTTTTGGCACAGATGATGACGGTTGATCAAGCTCAGGCTATGGGTATGGATCTTTCTTCTCTTACAATGCAGCAGGCTATGGAAAGCGGTGTAAACGTTCTTACTCTCACTTCTGCTGAAGCCGAAGAAAAAGGTCTTCCCGTTATCGCTCAGGAATTAAAATCGATGGAAGAAGCACAGGCAATGGCAGAGGGCAACATGGAGGACCTCTATGCTAAGACCGATATGAACAATATTATTACAATGGATATGGTATCCGGTCTTCTTCAGGCACAGAACTTTGCTATGCCGGAAGGCTATGTCGCACAGGATGGTGTTTCTTATTTAGTAAGTGTCGGAGATGAATTAACATCTTTGGAAGACATTGAAAATCTACTGATTATGGATATGGGTATGGAAGGTGTCGATCCGATATATCTGAAGGATGTGGCTGAGGTTACAATCATCGATAACGCCGCTGACTGCTACGCAAAAATCAACGGAAAGGACTGCATTGTTTTCTCATTCTCCAAGCAGTCTGATTTTGCTACTGCAAAGGCTTCTTCCAATATCAAGGATAAATTTGACGAGTTAGAAAAATCCTACGAAGGAATGAAATTTTCCATGCTGATGGATCAGGGTGATTACATCTACATGGTGATAAACTCGATCATCCAGAGCTTATTACAGGCTGCAATCTTTGCGGTAATCGTCCTCTTCCTCTTCCTAAAGGATTGGAGACCGACACTCATTACACTACTCAGTATTCCTGTTAGCGTTATTTTTGCATTTGTACTTATGTATTTCTCAGGTGTAACATTAAACATGATTTCCATGTCGGCTCTTGCTATTTCCGTAGGTATGCTTGTTGATAACTCAGTCGTTGTTATCGAAAATATTTACCGACTTCGAAGCAAGGGTGTTTCCGCCGTTAAAGCGGCGGTCGCAGGTGCCAAGCAGGTTGGCGGTGCCATCCTTGCATCCACGCTCACAACGATTTGCGTGTTCGCACCGATTGTATTTGTCGATGGTCTTACAAGACAGCTCTTTTCAGACCTCGCACTGACACTTGCATATGCGCTTCTCGCAAGCTTGATTATTGCAATGACGCTCGTTCCGGCAATGGCTTCAGGATTGTTGAAGAAAAATACAGAGAAAAAGCACAAACTGTTCGATATATTTACAAACGGTTACAAGAAGCTCTTACAATGGAGCCTTCGTTTCAAACCGATTGTCATAGTACTTGTAATCGCACTTTTGGTATTCAGTGTATGGGGTGTATTAAGAAGAGGCTTTACATTTATGCCGGAAACAAGTATGCCGCAGATTTCTGTTACTGCTGAATTTCCGGAGGATGCAACCTTCGAAGAAATAAAGACAACCTCTGATCAGATTATGGATAATATCTTAACGATCAAGGGTGTGGATATGGTCGGTGCAACCGCCGGCGGCAACGACGAAATGTCAGCCATGATGGGTGGTTCGAATGCAAACAAAGCATCCTTGTATGTTCAGCTTGAAGAAGAAACCGATGTTTCAAGCAAAGAAGTTTCTGATCAGATTATGGAACTTTGCAAAGATTTAGACTGCAAGATTACGACATCAAGCTCCGGTATGGACATGAGTTCCATGGGTGGCTCCGGTCTCAGCCTCTATGTATACGGCAATGATATTGATGAGCTTATGGAAACAAGCGAAAAGATTGCCACAGTACTTGAGGGAATTGAGGGAACCGATGAAGTAAAATCCGGAATCGAAGAAACCGATCCGGAAATACACATTGCTGTCGATAAGGACGCCGCTATGCGCGAAGGTGTTACTGTCGCTCAGGTTTACATGGCAATCAACGAAAAGATGTCCAATGAAACAGCTGCAGGCAGCATCAACATTGACAAAACGGAATATGACTGTGTCGTTATCGACAAGGAAGAAGCAGCCAAGACGCCGGACGACATCCGCAACATGACCATCTCCGTAACCGGACAGAACGGCATCGAAAAGGAACTTAAGATTTCCGATATTGCTACCATCGAGGATACAAATACGCTTGCTTCGATTAACAGAAAAAATCAGAGACGTTTCCTTAATGTTACCGCCTCCATCAAGGAAGGCTACAATGTAACAAAGATAAACGATGAAGCAGAAAAAGCGATTAAGAACATGGACCTTCCAAAGGGTGTTTCCGTTGAGTTCTCCGGCGAAACCGAGCAGATTATGGATTCCATGAAGCAGCTTGTTTTGATGCTTCTCCTTGGACTGTTACTCGTTTATATGATTATGGTTGCGCAGTTCCAGTCACTGAAATCGCCATTTATCATCATGTTTACAATTCCGCTCGCATTTACAGGTGGTTTCCTTGCATTATTCCTCACAGGTCAGGAATTAAGTATTATCTCAATGCTCGGATTTATCATGCTTTGCGGTATCATTGTAAATAATGGTATCGTTCTTGTAGATTACATTAACCAGCTTCGAATGGAAGGTATGGACAAGAAGGAAGCAATTGTGGAAGCAGGTATCACAAGAATTCGTCCGATTCTTATGACATCGCTCACAACGATTCTTGGTCTTGCAGTTATGGTGCTCGGTATCGGCAACACTGCCCAGGGTGCAGAATTGATGAAACCACTTGTCATTGTATGTATCGGTGGTCTTATCTATGCAACTGCACTTACCTTGATCTTTGTTCCGGTTCTTTACGATCTTATGAACAAGAATAAGATGCGAATCGTAAAGGATGAGGATCTTGCATTTGAGGAAGAATAAACGGACTCATAAATATAATAAGCCGCGTCTTGATTATAACGAATATAATCAAGACGCGGCTTTTGTATTACATGAAAAGTCCCTTTTCTACTAATCTTCCATAAACGTATTTCCATCCATCAGCATGTAAAGGACATTTCCATCCAATGCATTGATTGCCAATAGGGCATAGCTTTGTGGCATCGTCTCCATATATGGACTCATGTAAGCAATCCATGCCGGAACCATCGCCAAACCATCTTCCGAAACAACCGGAAGAGACGCAAATGTCACACGGGAAACTTCTAAGCTTGTCGCATCAAGTTCCTTTATCTCTTCCTCCATCTCAGCTTCTGCAATTTCCAACATCTGATCAAAGGAAATCATAGACGGGCGATCGGACATACACTTTCCATATTCCATATGATTCATATATTTTACGCTGATTAATCCTAATGAATCAACTTCTACCGCCACATAAGGCAAATATGAATACATGGAATCATTACGCTTGTCAATAATAAGTGAACATGGTGAGTAAGCAACCTTAAGCTCCATCATCTCCGGTGTATAAATAAACCGGTATCCGTTTTGCTGGGAGTAAACTCCGTTGTCTGTTGTGCCTTGATAACCAATCATTCGATTATATTCCGCCGCAATCCTGTAATCGGATCCAACCATATTTTCCACGATTTGATCAGCCACTTTGCGTGCCTCTTCGTAATCGCACTCGTTTTCTCCGTATACAGAATCCAGAGAACTGTCAAACTCCAATTCATAAGTTTCTCGCGTCGATACATCAACCGTATGCAAATCTACATGGGCTCTTTGGTCAGTAGAGGAGCACGTGATACAAAGCTCATATTCTTTGCCGTCAATCATTCCCCTGATTCTTGCCATCTCATAATCATCTGACTTAGCCTGATCCGCAATAACACCAAAATCATCAAGCAGCGAAACCGTTTCCGTATATGGATACATGATGGTTTCTTCCACAAGAGTCCTCTCCTGTGATCCGTCTTTTGTTTGCATTGCATTTTCTGCCAGATTTTTCACGATGCTCTCAAGCTCGGCTCCTTCGTCCGTATACATATTTTGCTTATTCGCATCAATGATCCCCTCAAGCTCTCCATCCGTCATCAGTTTATATGGCAAGAGAACCTTATACTCCCCATTATCGAACAATCTTTTTGCGAGTTCCTCCACATAGCTTGCATCAATCGGAACCATAAACGCCTCATAAACACAAGCATTCTTAAATCCTTCTGATATGACATCCGCATCCACAACAATCTTCTTGTTTGAAGCATCATCTCTTATCTCAAGATTGACATGTGCAGGAATCTCCGCGTTTACCGGTTGACCGGATGAACCCGAGTCCACGTTCAAAACCACTTCTCCTTCGGTTACCTTATCGAAGTCCTCCTGCATACTTTCCGCATTCTTTTTTCCGCAACCGCAACAAATAATTGAAACAATGAGTGCAGTCGCAATGAGTTTTCTTTTCATTATATCCTCCCATTCTTGATTTTTATTTTATGCAACCACTCTACACTCAAATTGTATCTTTTTTGCATCAAATGTCGGTAACTTCTTTTTATTATTTTTTTCTCTTAAGTATCCATCGTTCTGCTATTTTAAATATAACATTCAATCCATATGCAAGTACAAAAAGCACAATAAATGTTCCAAGATTTGCTGACACCGGATTTTTCACCGTTACATATATGTGTAGGGCAATCTTCGTCCCATAAATCATCTGCAATGCATAAAGCTCTAACGTCACGGACCCCAGCACATCCCATACCCGGTTATTTTTCACATAACTGCTTATCCACGCAAAAAACAGGACAACCGGTATCGCCAGCAAATAGAATGCATCATGAATCGGAACATGCAGCCGTCTGTAATAACCATAATAATATAACAAAATCAAGCCAACCGGTAATGCTGCAACCGAAAGCCCATTGACCCATACGTTTGGAATTGCCTGTCGTATTTTTGGTGAATACTTCTTGCATGCGTACCCAATCATAATTATCGGAATCCGATTTGTAAAAATAAAAATCTTCGTATAGCCTGCAAGCTGTTCAAGCAACACACTAAAAAACAGCCATCCCAACAGTATTATCATTATTTTTCCTTTGTTATCCCATTTCACAAAAAACGGGTACACAAGGTAAAACAATATTATCGCAGGAATAAACCATAAAAAAGCTCCGCCGCCCTTTTCGAACAAATCAACAAATGTCAATGCCTTCCATAATTTTTCCCTCCGGAAAGATATTACTTCGGCTGTTAAATGTCACAATATTTAACAGCCATATATTTCAATAT
>JAUNJN010000027.1 GCA_030533235.1 Eubacteriales bacterium
GAAACAATCAAAAAATCATAGTATAAGTTGCGATATTTAATAGCCAAAGTAATATCGAGCCCATAATCCTGCAAAATAGCTATATCACCGTAAATTCCTTTACGTTCTGCGTGATACCCCCACTTTGCTCGAATCCGATCACAGATATCCTGTGCCGTAAGCGTATGCTGTGCATCTGTCTGCTCTAACAAAATTTCCATCACATACAAAAGCTTCAGTTTCGGATTACAATCTGCCATCGTGCTACCATCCCTCTTTCATCCTACATAACAGTATACCACGAAGTACTTATGCTGCCAAGAGATGACCATTTACGTCAAGTAAATAATGCACATGGTTCCAGTCATACAATTCAATCGTATCTCCTTTAATTTTAAACGGAGGATATTTTTGTATATCTCTTGTACAAAATACTTCTCCGCCACCGGCAAATGACCAAAGCTCTCTTCCTTCACCATCAAACCGCAAAATATTAAATACACCATGCACCAAATATCCATCCTGGTAAGGATAAATACCATACAATTCCTCATTTGTTGCTCTAAAAATCAGTTCCAATACCTCAGCTTTTTTGTCTCTTTCCATAATCATAATAAAGTCTCCTCTCCTTATATATCCCGAAGGATTTATCCTGCTTTTCTTTTCTGACTCTATTAAACCACAACGGATGTACCATTTATCGTACAACCATCCTTTTTTATTGTTTTTTTAAATATTTAAAAATTTGACACCCTAATCTAAAAAAAAAAAGGAAATGCATTCTTGCACTCCCTCATAATAATCTTAAAAAATGTATAACAATCTTTGTGACAAAAGAAACGTCCCTACGACACGATATTGTTTATCCAGATTCCTTTTTTCACAAGTACGGAACCGATGATTACCTTAATAATATCAACCGCCTGTACACAAAAATACATCGGGATAACCGATATGCTCGTCTTCCGGCTCAGCAAATATGCAACTGTATATACAACGCACCACATGTACACGCTGTCAAACAAAAACGTTACGAATGTTTTTCCTCCTGAACGAAGGGTAAAATAGATTGCATGCGTCAGTCCCCAAACAGGGATAAAAATAGCTGCCACCCGCATAAACGATACCGCCAACTGTTTTACCTCATCGGTTGTATTATAGAAGGTCGGGAAAATCGGTGCGAGCGTAAATAGCAAGATGCCAAGTCCTACACAGAGCAATCCCGAAAAAACTATCAGTTTCCGGTCAGTATCCTTAGCTTCTTCAAACTCTCCGGCCCCAAGCTGCTGCCCTACGACAATCGCAATCGCATCTCCGAGCGCAACAAACGCAACATTAAATAAATTGTTAATCGTTGATGAGATATTAATTGCAGCTACGGCATCAAGTCCGCGCAACGAATAACACTGATTCATCATCGTAATACCGGCTGACCAAAGAACCTCATTTACAAGAAGCGGAAGTCCCTTCATAATAATTTTGCCTGCCAGAGATGCCGGAATTCGAAGCGACTTATAAGCTCCAACGATAAACGGCATTTCCTTGCTATGTCGATGTGTCCAAAAAATAACAACGGCAACCTGTACATATCTTGATACAACTGTTGCTATCGCAGCACCCTCAACACCCAGGCAAGGTGCTCCGAATTTTCCGAAAATCAATACATAATTCAATATCAAATTTACAACAATTGCCGCAATACCGGCTTTCATTGATACAACCGTCTGTCCGCATTCACGCAAAGTTCCGCTATATGCCTGCTCAATTGTAAACGGAAGCAGACCAAGAAGCATAATCTTCATATAACGTTTTCCGTACATGAGCGCATCCTCAATCGATAAGCCCTTGTCGTCCCCTTTAAGAAACATTTGAATCAAATTATCTCCAAATAATGACAACACCAATATTCCTAAAGCCGTAATTCCGACACAAATATAAAGCTTGAATCGAAATGAATATCGAACACCCTCATGATCTTCTTTTCCGTAAAACTGTGCAGAATAAATACCGGCTCCGGCTACCGCACCGAAAACGGCAAGATTAAATACAAAGAAAAACTGGTTGACAATAGCAATTCCGGACATCTGTTCTGTTCCTGTCTGTCCTACCATAATATTATCCAAAAGTCCGACAAAATTGGTAATACCGTTTTGGATCATAATCGGAAGCGCTACCATAAGTGTTTTTTTATAAAAATCTTTTGTTCCAAAATACTTTTTGCGAAATGTTTGTCCCATATATATCACATCCTTTTTTTTACCAATCAGTGATATAAATGTATTATCCCTGATTGTCTTTACTGATTCGCAAGTTCCAATATGCGATTTGCATCATAGCATCCACTTCTTAACATATCGATTTCGACTTTGTACGGTGGATACGAAACCTTATCATTCGATGCTTTTTTCACGTACGGAGTTTCCAAAATCTTCGGTATGTTCTCAAAATCTTTGTGCATCACAATGCGATGTAATGCATCAAATCCGATTTCTCCAAGACCAAGATTTTCATGTCTGTCTTTTGCAGCTCCTTTTACATTTTTACTGTCATTAATATGGAAAACCGCAATCTGATTCTTACCAAGCACCTTATCAAACTGTGTCATAACACCATCAAAATCATTTACAATATCATACCCGGCATCATTTGTATGACAAGTATCAAAGCACACACGAAGCTTATCGTTATAGTTTACTTTATCGTAAATCATAGCAAGCTCCTCAAAACTACGACCAACTTCACTGCCCTTACCTGCCATTGTTTCGAGAGCAATTTTAACCTTTGTTTCTTTTGTCAGCACTTCATTTAACCCTTTTGCAATGCAGTCCACACCGGACTCAACTCCTGCGCCGACATGAGAACCCGGATGCAAAATAAGCACGTCAGATCCCATTGCTTCCGTTCTCTCAATCTCAAACCGAAGAAAATCAACCGCAAGCTGATAGGTTTCCGGTTTTACCGTGTTCGCAAGATTAATGATATACGGTGCATGAACAACAAATTCTGTAATATTATTTGCACGCATCAGCTCCCACGCCTCGTCAATACGAAGCATGGAAATATCCTTGCGAACAGTATTTTGCGGTGCACCTGTGTATAACATAAATGTATTGGCATCGTAAGAAAGTGCCTCCTTCACAGAACCAAGCATCATTTCCTTACCACCCATACTGACATGACTACCTATTTTTAACATAAATTACCCTCCCATATCCGACAAATTTGCCGTTTCAACCGATGAATATGTATTGTTTTCATACAACAGAGTATATGAATTCTAGCAATGCCGAATTCGAAAGTCAACCCCCAAAATAAAAATAACATATAGCTTTTTATTTGCCTGTATTGTCTAATTTATATTTATGCTTTATAATCTATGGAGCAAACAATAAAAGGAGGTTTTGACATGGCAGAGGCATATTCGGATTTTGCCACCGTATACGACAATCTCATGGATAATATTCCATATGACGAATGGTTTACGTATCTTCATTCTCTTTTACAGGAATATTCGATTACAGACGGCATTATCGCTGAGCTTGGATGTGGTACCGGAAATATTACCGAACGCTTATCAAAAGCCGGATACGATATGATTGGCATCGACTATTCCCCTTCCATGCTGGATATTGCAGGTCAAAAAAAAGCAGAAAACAATTCAAACACATTGTATCTATGTCAGGATATGCGCGAGTTTGAACTGTTCGGTACGGTTGCCGCTATTGTTTCCATATGCGACAGCGTAAATTATATTACAGATCCTTCGGATTTGTTGAAGGTTTTTCGGCTTGTTAATAATTACCTTGACACAAACGGTATTTTTATATTTGATTTCCACACAAAATATTACTATAAAGAAATTGTCGGTGATGCAACGATTGCCGAAGACCGGGATACAATCAGCTTTATCTGGGATAATTATTATGATGATGAAACCGATATTTGCGAGCTTACCTTGAGCCTTTTTATTCAGGACACCGACGATACTTCACTTTATCGCAAACACGAAGAGTTCCACGAACAGCGTGGCTATACGCTTGCGGAAATGCTTTCTCTCGTTGAACAATCCGGTATGACATTACTTGCGTCATATGATGCATTTACTCATTGTCCGGCCACCGAGGAAAGTGAGCGTGTGTATATGATTGCAAGAGAACACACTACAACCGGTGACAAAAAACGAATTGCAGATACATTTCTTAACAGCAACGAAGCTTAGGAGGTTTTTATGAACGATTATATTATTCGAGGGATGGCGGCAGGTAACCAGGTACGTTTTTTTGCCTGTAATTCTACAGAAACCGTCGAAAAGTCACGAATTACACATAATACAAGTCCGGTAGTTACATGTGCACTCGGTCGTTTGCTTACCGGCGGTGTCCTGATGGGTGCAATGTGCAAAAATGACAATGACAAGCTTACGATTCGAATTCAGTGCCAAGGACCGATTCAGGGATTACTTGTAACCGCTGACTCCAAAGGTAATGTAAAAGGTTATGTTAGTGAACCTGAGGTTCTGCTTCCCGCAACCGAGGTCGCAAAAGCAATTGACCTTGGTGTTATGAGCGTCATTAAGGACATCGGACTTAAAGAACCGTATGTTGGGCAAACCCATCTTGTAAGCAGTGAAATTGCAGAAGATCTTACCTATTATTTTGCAACAAGCGATCAGATTCCTTCTTCGGTCGCACTTGGTGTTTTACTGAATGATGATACATCTGTTAAAAATGCAGGAGGTTTTATCATCCAGCTGCTTCCATTTGCTGAGGAATCTGTCATTTCCTCCCTTGAACAACGCCTGAAGGATTTCTCATTTACACGTATGCTCGAATCCGGCATGACTGTGGAACAGATTATTGACAAATTATTTGAAGGATTTGAGCCGGTAATTACTGACCGCATGCCTTGTGCTTACGTATGTGACTGCAGTAAAGAGCGCGTAGAACAGGCAGTCATCAGCCTCGGTCGTAAGGAAATTGCTTCGATGATTGATGATAATGAGCCGGTTGAGGTTGTTTGCGATTTCTGTCATACAAAATATACATTTTCAACAGAGGAATTGTTAAACATTCTTCAGGAAGGAAAAACGACTCGCTAACAAGCGAATCATGAAAGAATTTTCAGAAAGGAAAGCCGACAAGCTTAGATTTCTATAGATATGATTGATTTACATGTACATTCGAATGCATCCGACGGTTCTTTGACACCAAGCGAAGTCGCCGATGAAGCGCTTCGTATGAATGTATCTGCCATCGCACTCACCGATCACGATACAATTTCCGGTATACCGGAGATTATGGAATATACAAAGGATAAACCGCTTACCGTCATTCCCGGTATCGAGTTATCCTGCTACTACAAAAATCGCGAGATTCATATACTTGGATACTATATTGACTATCAAAACGAAGAACTTGCAAACGAGCTTACAAAGCTAAAAGATGCACGAAACACAAGGAACATCCAAATGGTTGAAAAAATGCAGGCAGACGGACTACCTGTCACAATGGAAAAGCTTCTTCACGGCAATCCGAACAGTGTCATTACACGTGCCCATTTTGCAAGAGTTTTAGTCGAGGAAGGCGTATGTAAAAACAAAGACGTTGCCTTCAAAAAATACATCGGAATCGGTTGTAAGTACTATCTCCCTAAAACCCAGGTAACTTGCGAGCATGCCATGCGAATACTGACAACCTACTGTAAGACCGCATACCTTGCACATCCACTGCTCTATCATCTCGGCTATAATCAGATCGAAGAGCTGCTCACATATTTAAAATCGCTTGGATTAAAAGGTATCGAAGCATACCACTCTTCAAACAACATGTACGAAAGTGACAAGCTTCGCTCGATTGCAAAAAAAATGAACCTTTCAATTTCCGGCGGATCTGATTTCCACGGTGTTGTGAAACCAAACATCAAAATCGGCATAGGACGCGGAACCATGTATGTGCCTGACACCCTGTTAACCACTTTACTCCATACGTAAACAAAGGACAAAGCAATCAGCTTTGTCCAAAAATGCGCATATATCCATAATTCACCGGTTGCTCCGTCGACAAAGATTTCTCATCCTTATCCGAAATTCTGTAATTATCACACGATGTGTTACTGCAATTTACACAAATTCCTTCACATACCTGATTCGGATTTTCAGTCAGAATTGCATAAAACACAACACTTTTTGACGGAGTTAAGACTCCATATTCGTTCGAACAGATTTCTTCGGTATCTTTATTTCCCCGAATATCATTTAATATTATCGGTATCTCTGTCGGAGAAATCTCATCTCCGACAAATACATAACGCTTTACATAGCGCCTGTGAAACTTCGCATACGATTGATTAAATTCCTGGTACAAATCAAGTAAAATTTCATTTGCCAGACAATCAACCATATATGCTTCAGTAAGCTGTTCCTTTGACAAATAGCGTTCTTTTAATCCATCAATCCCGCTTCCTAATGTCATCGCAACAATCGCAACCTGCGCATTATCAATCATTGCAAGTCCCGTCATACGGTGATTTAGACGATACGTTGCCGACGGCTCTAAAACCGCTTGCACCTGTTCATATATTTTACCTAACAAACCATAATCCGTTGATTCAAAATGATATTTTTCTATGATGCGATAAATCCAATTTGTAGGATCCGAATTTTGAACGGACAATCTAATTTTCATAGCTTCTGCTCCCATTTGCAAACATATCTTGTTTATACCCTATATATACTGATTTTATACATGCTTCCTGCAAATATCCTTCAGACAACAATGTTCGCAATCCGGTTGCTTTCTTGCAGAGCAAACTGCCCTTCCGTGCATAACAAAACGATGACACAAATCTGACCCTTCCTCCGGTGGAACTATCTTCCATAATGCCATCTCAACCTTCTTCGGTTCTTTTATATCTTTTACCAGACCGATTCGATTGCACAACCGAATACAATGGGTATCTGTCACAATGGCAGGCTTATGAAAAATATCTCCCATAATTAAATTTGCGCTCTTACGTCCAACTCCCGGAAGCTCTAACAGTTTGTCAAAATCATCCGGAATCTGTCCGTCATATTTTTCATGAAGGATACACATACATGCATGAATATCCTTAGCCTTACTTTTTCCGAGACCACACGGCTTTACAATTACTTCGATTGCCTCCGGTGTTGCATTCGCCAGTGCTTCTACCGTCGGGTATTTCTTATACAAATCCTGTACAACAACATTGACACGTTCATCCGTACATTGCGCAGCAAGCCGAACCTCAACCAGAAGCTTCCACGGCTCATCATATAAAAGTGTGCATTCCGCCTTTGGATACTCCTTTTTCAGGCGTTCTATTACTTCGATTACAAGTTCCTTCTTTGTCATTTGTTTTCTCCCAACAAAAAGGCTTTGGCCTTGGCATATCGTGCATGAAGCTTTTCATTATAATTCTGATCATCACTCGGCAGTCTTGTTTTGTCACTGTTATGTTCCAAATCCGCAAGCTTTACCCTTGTTGCAATTGCATTTGTACTGACAACACGAATATAATCCATGTATGGTTGGTCCTTTTCTCTCGTAAGACAGGCTACTGCAACTATGATTTCTTCCGGAAAGCCTTCTGCCCGTATATCATCTAACGTATAATTTGTGTCCTCAACAACATCGTGTAACAAGGCGGCGCAAATATCATATTCGCATTCCATCTGCTCTGCAACATGGTATGGATGAAACACATATGGTACTCCCGCTTTATCAAATTGTCCATGATGTGCGTAATAACAAAACTTCATCGCCTTACATGTCAGCTCTGTGTAAATCATGATTTTCTCCCTCATTTTGTTTACAAATAATAAAATCAATATAACATATGTATTCTTTTAAGTAAATGATTGTTATTTTCATTTCGAATTAAAAAAGACAAAGAAAAAATCCGCCTTGGGGAAAGGCGGATCTCTGCGTTAACTAAAACGCGAAGGAGAAATGTGTGTCATCTGACACATATATGAATCTTGGGGGGATTCCTTAAATCATGTAAACAAAGCGTTTACCTTTGTTCTGTAATTAATTTAACATATTTTATTCGACAAAATCTTATATTTATATGTCTTTTTTTTCAAATATGTGTTATGCTATACACAAAGTATCCAAAAAAATTTGTGCACTTCGCACAACATCCAATTTTGATTCATAAAAAGGAGGTCTTCACATGGATATCAAAAGAGAATTAAATCATAAACTTTATGCACCTCACGAGGATCGTATCCGTCATATAAAATATGAACAGGAATCTGCTTTTTACAAGGCAATCGCATCCGGAAATCTCAAACGCGTTGAAGAAGGACTAAAAAATTGGGAGAACACCAACGGATTTACCACATCCGAAAACAAATGCGGCATATTATCCAAGGATCCCCTTCAAAACCGAAAGTATCACTTTGTTATTCTGACAGCTCTTATCACAAGATTTTGCATCGATTCCGGTCTCAATCAGGAAATTGCATACAATATGAGTGATATTTATATCCTACAGACCGACTCATGTACATCCATCCGACAAATTGAAAAGCTTACCCGCAGCATGGTAATAGGTTTTGCAGAAAAAATGCGCGAAGACAAAAAGAAGCATATCTACTCCAAGCAGATTATCAAATGCATTGATTATATCTATGATAATTTAAATCAAAGTCTTCATGTGGATGAAATTGCCGCTGTTTTGAACGTTACACCATCTTATCTGTCCAGACTGTTCTCAAAAGAAGTCGGAGTTTCGCTTTCCTCATACATCAAAAATCTGCGATTGGAAACTGCCGCTCAGATGCTGATTTATTCCAATTATGAAATCTCCGAAATTTCTGCATACCTGCTTTTTTCATCGCAAAGTCATTTTACAACCGCTTTTCAAAAAAAATACGGACAAACGCCAAAGCGGTACCGAAACGAAAACGCAAGTTCAAAGATGCCTACAGGAAACTAATTTCTGTAGGCATTCCATTTTCGCTCTCAAACATCCTATACTAATATTTCTTTTAGGCGCGCATCCTCATAAAGAAGTTGTTTTGCTCGCTCGCGATACATTTCTTCATGTAAATAGGTATGGCGGTGCGGCTTAATACTTGGAGCAAGCTCAACTGCACGTTCAAAATCCTCACGTTTCATTTCTAACGTCTTTACATAATCCCAAAAACCGGTCGATGTAAATATCGTATCCACACGTTTATACCGATGCTCCTGAACTAGGCACATCAAATAGGTTGCAATTCCAACCTGCACTCCGTGTAATTGCGGCTGCTCCAGTAATTTATCCAAAGCATGCGAAATAAGATGCTCACTTCCGCTTGTCGGAGCACTACTGCCCGCAATTTCATTTGCAATTCCACTCATTGCAAGCGAATCAACCAATTCTTTTAAGAATAAATCATCCTGAATGCTGTCAAACGGCGTTCGAACAAAACTGTTTACTGCCTTTTTTGCTATCATCATCGCGCAATCATTTAGCACAGTATAGCCACCTGCATCCTCATACACCCAGTCATACAAAGCCGATATCTTCGACACCAGATCTCCGATTCCGGAATACAAAAACTTTGGTGGTGCACTCTTTAACACCGCTGTATCTACAACAATACCATATGCAAGACGTGCCGGCACCGAGGTTCTTCTTCCATTTACAATCAAAGATGCCGATGCACTTGAAAATCCATCACTCGATGCCGAGGTTGGAACACTGATAAAATGTAATTTACGAAGATATGCCGCGTACTTCGCAACATCGATCACCTTGCCGCCACCAACGCCTATAATCCCCTGTACTTTACTGTCAATCGAAAAAGCAAGCTCAATAATATCCTCAATCTTTGTCGTGTCAAGTTCACAGTATGCCGACACCTTCACACCGGCTTCCTTTAAGGAACTCATAACCTTATTCCCAAACATATCAACCAAACCGTTTCCGAAATAAATGACGACATTGTCAATCCCGCCGCTTTTTAAATATTGACCGATATGTTCCAACATACCGTTTCCGATTTTCAATATCGCCGGAATTTCGATTGATCGTTTATTCATCCTCTATCCCTCCTAATATAGGCACAACCCACCGGCAGTGCTTCATATCTACATATTCACCTATAAATTCTACGCCTTCCTCAAGCAAAAGCTCTCTTTGGCGATTACCGCCTCCAAAGGAAAATGCGTCTGATACGCGTCCTTCCCGATTTACAACTCTGTGACAAGGGATGGAACCCGGATCGGGATTTACGTGTAGCGCATACCCAACAACTCTTGCCCAGCGCTTGTTTCCCGCAAGTTCTGCAACCTGTCCGTAGGTCATCACGTACCCTTTTGGAATTTGCTTTACAACTTCATATATTTTTTGAAACGTTGATTGTTGCATGAAATCATATCTCCCGAAAACGTTTTGATTTGTTTCTTTCTATCATATCAATCCAGAATATTTTTTTCTACCGATTTTCGGAAAAAAAATGAAGAATTTAATCTAATATTACCCACACCTTGTTCATTTTATGCTATAATGCAAAAAAATGAAAGAGAGGACTTTTTTATGTCAAAAAAGACAACAAATGCCATCCCGGAATCCGGCATCTATGATGTCAAAGTTCTCGGTGTCGGCAAAACGGCATTGCTCGGCTTACAGCATACCTTTGCAATGTTTGGTGCCACTGTGCTTGTTCCACTTTTAACAGGCTTAAGTGTATCCACAACACTTCTTATGGCCGGACTCGGAACTCTACTCTTCCACCTCATTACAGGCGGGAAAGTTCCTGCATTTCTCGGCTCTTCATTTGCATTCCTCGGTGGTTATGCAGCGGTCGCACCACTCGATAAAAACGGTGTTGCAGACCCGGAACAGCTTGCATACGCATGCGGTGGTGTATTTGTAGCAGGTCTTGTCTATTTGGTTGTAGCAGGCCTCATCAAATTGTTCGGTGTAAAACGTGTTATGCGTTTCTTTCCGCCGGTTGTTACCGGACCGATTATTATTGCGATCGGATTAAACCTCGCACCATCAGCGCTAAACAACTGTGACACCAATTGGATTATTGCTTTATCCGCAATTGTTATTATTGTTGTATGTAATATCTGGGGTAAGGGAATGATAAAAATAATTCCGATTATGCTTGGTGTTCTTGGTGCATACATTGTAGCGCTCTGCCTTGGTGAGGTTGATTTCACTGCCATGAAAGAGGCTGACTGGTTTGGCATTCCGGTTCATACAGGCAGCTTTGCCAAATTTGAAATTAACTCCATCATCACCATCATGCCGATTGCACTGGCTACCATGATGGAGCACATCGGCGATATATCCGCGATCGGAGCCACAACGAAACGCAATTATATTGCAGATCCGGGTCTTCACAGAACCTTGCTCGGTGACGGTCTTGCAACAAGCTTCTCCGCATTTTTCGGTGGTCCTGCAAATACGACCTATGGTGAGAATACCGGTGTTCTTGCACTTTCAAAGGTATATGATCCACTTGTAACAAGACTTGCTGCTTGTGCGGCAATTATTCTTTCCTTCTCTCCAAAATTTGCAGCATTAATCAACTCCATGCCGGCAGCCGTAATCGGAGGTGCATCTTTAGTTTTGTATGGTATGATTTCTGCAATCGGTATGCGAAACATTGTTGAGAATAAGGTTGACTTTACAAAATCCAGAAACCTGATTATCGCTGCGATTATTCTTGTATGCGCACTCGGTGTTGAACACAAGGCGAATCCGGGTGTTTCCTTCGATTTATTTGATATCCATATCCGTTTGTCCGGTCTTGCAGTTGCTGCAATTGCAGGTATTTTGCTAAATGCAATTCTTCCGGGAAAGGATTACGAGTTTAAGGTAGAAACAAACGATTAAAGGAGGTCTTTCCATGAATTCTAATGTTCACATTTTTGAGCATCCACTCATTAAGCATAAGATATCTATGCTTCGCGACAAAAATACCGGTACAAACGAATTCCGAAGATTAATTGAAGAAATTGCAATGCTTATGGGCTATGAAGCTTTGCGTGATCTTCCGCTTATGGATGTTGAAATCGAAACACCAATCGAAACATGCATGGCTCCGATGATTGCCGGAAGAAAGCTTGCCATCGTCCCGATTCTTCGTGCCGGACTTGGCATGGTTGGCGGACTTCTTGCCCTCACTCCGACTGCAAAGGTCGGGCACATCGGTATGTACCGCGATGAAGAGACCCATGAGCCACAGGAGTATTACTGCAAGCTTCCAAACCCCATTGAGGAGCGTACAATCATTGTAACAGATCCAATGCTTGCAACCGGCGGTTCGGCAGTAGATGCAATTAACCAAATCAAGGCACACGGTGGCAGAAATATCAAGTTTATGGCGATTATTGCTGCACCGGAAGGGTTGAAAAAGCTTTCCGAAGCACACCCGGATGTACAGATTTATGTTGGTCAGCTGGATCGATGCTTAAATGAAAATGCTTACATTTGTCCCGGACTTGGCGATGCCGGGGATCGAATTTTCGGAACAAAATAATTAATACCTTTTACGAATAAACAGGAGGTTCTAACGTATTATCACGTTAAATCCTCCTGTTTTATGTTATTTCACTTTGTATATGTATTATTTTGTACGGTAAATGATATCACTGCGGCTTGGTCCGTTGGAAATCATCGTAATCGGGAAACCAATCTGTTCTTCAATAAACTCAATATAGTTTCTGCAATTTTCAGGAAACTCGTCGTAATTCTTGATTCCGCGAATATCCTGCTTCCAGCCCGGAAGAACCTTGTAAACCGGCTTTGCCTTTTTTAGCTTTGCAGTTGTAGGGAAATCCGTTGTGATTTTACCGTCAATTTCATAACCTACACAAACCGGTATTTCATCCAGATATCCGAGTACATCCAATACGGTAAACGCAACATCGGTCGTTCCCTGAATACGGCAGCCGTATTTGGATGCCACACAATCAAACCATCCCATACGTCTCGGTCTTCCGGTTGTTGCACCATACTCACCACCATCACCGCCACGGCGACGAAGCTCATCTGCTTCCTCTCCAAATATCTCACTTACAAATTCTCCGGCACCGACAGCTGATGAATAAGCCTTACAAACCGTAACAATCTGTTTAATTTCATATGGCGGAATCCCTGCACCGATAGCACCATATGCAGCAAGTGTCGAAGATGATGTAACCATCGGATAGATACCGTGATCCGGATCCTTCATAGAACCTAGCTGTCCCTCTAATAAGATTGTTTTACCTGCCTTGATTGCCTCATAAAGATATGCAGACACATCGCATACATACGGTTCTACCATCGTCTTGTATTCCATTAATGTGTTATACACCTCATCTACAGTAAGCAATGGCTTCCGGTATAAATGCTCAAGCAAAACATTCTTAGATGCAATTACCCTTCCAATCTTATCCTTCAAAGACTCCTCATCATCAAAAAGCTCACTAACCTGAAATCCGATTTTGGCATACTTATCCGAATAAAACGGAGCAATTCCTGATTTTGTTGATCCAAAGGATTTACCTGCCAGTCGCTCCTCTTCATATGCATCAAAAAGGATGTGATAAGGCATAACCATCTGTGCACGATCCGATACCAGAATCTTAGGTGTCGGAACTCCTTTATCTGTAATTGATTTGATTTCCTGAAACAACACCGGAATATTCAGTGCCACACCATTGCCGATAATACTTGTCGTATGATTATAAAATACGCCGGATGGCAATGTGTGCAATGCAAATTTTCCGTAATTATTTACAATCGTGTGCCCTGCGTTTGCACCGCCTTGAAAACGGACGATGACATCTGCTTTTTCTGCAAGCATATCGGTAATTTTACCTTTTCCTTCGTCACCCCAATTGGCTCCGACAACTGCCTGTACCATATTATATACCTCCAATACTTTTCGATTTCCTATGAAACGAATTTAGTATATCTTACATTGCATCATAAATAAAATCAATATTATTTATGTATGATATAAGAATTTCTTATATACTATTTTAAGGTAATACGCTGTTCTTTCATATCAGTATCCAATACAAAGCTTCCTTTTCTTGCATCCTCCTTAATTTCGTAGCTACCACGATAGCCGGTAATCTCTGCATAACCATCTTCATCCGTCACAAGCGTTTTTGATGTGTGCCATTTATTATGTACATAGTCTTTCAATGTATGGTATACAGGCTTTATGCTGCCATCCTCATGAATAATTCCGCTTGGTGCCTTAAGCCATGCACCGTCTGCAAAATCCCAGGCAGTGATTGCCTCCACGAGAGGTTCGTTAAACAACCTAACGTACATCTCTTCCCATTCCTTTGCCTGTCTTTGTTCTCCTTCCGGAGTAGACGGCCATTCGTCAACCACATAATCATTTAAATCAACGATATGTGCCGGCATAATTTCACCGGAAACAAGAGTATTTTCCGTAAAATGAAGCGGCAGTCCAAATACCGAAAACCGCTTCAGTACATCGTCTAACCAAGCCATTCCCTTATAACCCTGATGCTGATGCGTCTGAATGCCTATGGCATCAATCGATACACCTGCATCCAAGCAATCACTAATCAATTTTCTGTAATCATCCGACAAATTGAAATCATTAATCAAAAGAGTTGCCGACGGATTTGCTGCTCGTGCTGCCGCAAACAACTCTTTGATTAACGGAACCCGACCATATTCCTTACAGATTCTTGTAATCGCATTATCATAGCGATCATAAACAGGCATAATCACTGCCTCATTCACCACATCCCACTTATCAATCTTTCCCTTAAAGGCAGTAACCTCTCTCTCAATACGAGCAAGCTGCTTGTTTAGAATTGTCTTGTTGTCATATTCCATAAGCCATGGTGCACATACTGTATGCCAGCAAAGCGGATGCCCTTTCAATGTCACATTATGCTCCAACATAAAATCTGCTGCATTCATACGTGTTTCGTATTGCGGATTTCCCTCTGTTGGTTCATAATCACCCCAATAAAACGGCAATGTTGCATAATTAAATATATCAAGCCACTTTCTCATACGATCGGCATAATATTCCTTGTCATTCGTACGCTTATAATCATAGAATGGAAGCATTTCATCCGAAATATCATTTGTAAGCGGAATCGAATCAAAAGCGCCGCATCCAAATAAAAACCTGTGTTTCTTCAGTTCAAAATGAACATGTTTATTTGCAATTGCATTCCCTGCCTGATCTACGAATTTTACACGTGCAGTCGTGCATCGATGCTTTACTGTTTGCTCCATAGTATCTCCTCCGTCTGATTCTTTTTAATTCAGCTAAAAAACGCGCAGACATATTTGTCTGCGCGAATACGAAAAACTAAATTGAAAGGTTCTCGCCCTTTAATCCAATGAAGCTTCCTTCCGGAAGACCGCCTTCGGCATGTCCGATCAGCCATTTATTAGTTGCGGCAAGAAGTGCATCCTCACCACCTGCATGCTTTTCTGCAAGCGGATAATTTGTTCCCTTCGGAAGTACGATTACAACCTTGAAACCATCATCTCCCGGATTGCATGGTGCATAATGAAGTGTTGTAGCAAACACCTCAACTCCAACACCTGCAGGTAAGAAAAATGCTTCCATCTTTGATGTATCGTATGTATTATCCTCTTCAACATCTTCTTGTTTCCCAAGAATCAGTACGGCATCCTTACATGCAATATTAAGCTCTGAACTTCTATGATATTCTGCTGCATTAAGCTTCTTGTTATGTCCGTTACAAAATCCTACCTGAACATCAAGCTCTCCGTATGCACGCACCTTAAACTCTTGTGCAATCGGAAGTGACTCAAGATAATCAATGGATGGCTCATAGATGACATCCTCCGGAAGCGGTGACTTTTCCATTGCCTCAATCAACTGAGAAAAATCATAGTTCTCAAGCACACGTCCATACTTTCTGAATGCAGGGTCTGTTACCTTTTTAATTTCCATTTTACTACTCCTCCTTAATAAATTATTCTTTACGTGTATTATAACACACGAATCCTTATACAAACAACAATATAACTCCTAATTTAACATCCCCGGTCCGGAATCGAGCATCGCAAGTAAAGTTTTTGCAGCCTTCGACATCGGTGTCTTCCTGTCTGCTATCACACAAATCTCCCTCGCCGGGATTTCCTTTTCAAACTTTAGTCGAAACAACTTTCCGGATGCAATTTCCTCTTTTGCAAAATCCTCTACCACACAACCGATTCCAAGATTTCGAACCGCAAACTGTGTGACGATTGCACTTGTCGCAAGCTCAAATTCAGGATTAAGCACAACCTGATTATTCTGTAAAAACATATCCACATACTGTCTCGTGCTCGTATTTTGCTCCAGCAAAATAACAGGATAATTTTTGAGTACCGAATACGACAGTATTTTATTTTTTAATTCGGCAAAACGTTCACCTGCTACAAAGACATCCTGAATAAAACGTCCTTTATACACAAGCATACGTTCATCTGTGTCAAATGTTGTGCTAACGACGCCGAAATCAATCCGCCCTGCCTTAAGATGCTCGATGGTAAGCGGCGTAGGTGCATTTGTCACATGAATTTTTATGTTCGGAAATGTACTGTGAAACTGTTCCAAATACGGAAGCAAATAAAACTGCAACGTCATGTCAGAGGCTCCGATACGAATTTCGCCGCCTTCCATATTTTGCATTTCTAAAAGCTTTGTCTCGCCCATTTTGATATGTTCATACCCATTTCGCACATAATCAAACAGCGTCTTTCCTTCTGTCGTAAGCACAACCCCTTTTGAACATCTCACAAAAAGAATTGTTCCAAGCTCATCCTCCAAAAGCTTTATTGTCTGACTGACCGCCGGCTGAGAAAGACATAATTCTCGCGCCGCTTTTGTTATACTTCCGTAGGATGCCACATAATAAAATATTTTGTAGTACTCTAAGCTAATATTCATATACTATACATTAATCTCTGCCTTTACTCCGAGAATATCCTTATTTTCTTCCAAAATCGGCTGAATAATCTCCTGTAAAAATTCTTCTGTCTGCTCCGGCGCACGTCCTACAAAGTTAATCGGCTCAAGCAATGCAACGATTTCTTCTTTGCTCATACCGAATGCCGGGTCCGCAGCAATTAAATCAACAAGGTTATTTTCATTTCCGTTTTTCTTAACCTCATTTCCCGCTTCCATTGAATATTGACGAATCTTCTCATGAAGTTCCTGACGGTTACCACCACGTTTTACGGCATCCATCATAATATTTTCCGTAGCCATAAACGGAATCTCCTTCATAAATCTCTGGTAGATTACTTTATCATATACAACAAGACCGTCTACAACATTCAAATACAAATCTAAGATTCCATCAATTGCAAGGAATGCTTCCGGGACAGAAATACGCTTATTTGCAGAATCATCCAATGTTCTCTCAAACCACTGCGTTGCTGCTGTAATTGCAGGATTCAGGGCATCGACCATCACATAATTTGCAAGCGATGCAATACGCTCACTACGCATCGGATTGCGCTTATATGCCATAGCAGAAGAACCAATCTGATTCTTTTCAAACGGTTCCTCGATTTCCTTTAAGTGTTGCAGCAAACGGATATCATTTGAAAATTTATGTGCGCTCATTGCGATACCGGAAAGAACATTTAATATTCTTGCATCCACCTTACGGGAATAGGTCTGTCCGGATACCGGATAACATGCATCAAAGCCCATTTTCTTTGCAATCATGCCGTCAATCTTTCGAACGGTCTCATGGTCGCCGTTAAACAACTCCAAAAAGCTTGCCTGTGTACCTGTCGTCCCCTTGGAACCAAGTAACTTCTGCTCGCTGATCATGTATTCTATATCATGTAAATCGAGCAAGAGTTCCTGCATCCAAAGAGTCGCTCTTTTACCCACGGTTGTCGGCTGTGCCGGTTGAAAATGTGTAAATGCAAGCGTCGGAAGCTCCTTGTACTTCTCTGCAAATCCGGCAAGCTCTGCAATCACATTGATAAGTTTCGTACGAACAAGCTTTAATGCCTCCGTCATAACGATGACATCTGTGTTGTCTCCAACATAACAGCTGGTTGCCCCAAGATGGATAATTCCTGCTGCCTTCGGACACTGTAACCCATATGCATGCACATGACTCATAACATCATGACGAACGATTTTTTCCTGTTTCTTTGCATCTTCATAATTTATATCATCAATATGTGCTTTTAACTCTTCAATCTGTTCATCTGTAATACGAGGCTTACCGTCTGCATCTAAAAGTCCTAATTCCTGTTCGGTCTCTGCAAGTGCAATCCAAAGTTTTCTCCACGTACGAAACTTCATATCCGGGGAAAAAATGTACTGCATCTCCTTGCTTGCATATCGCTCTGACAACGGGCTTACATACTTATCGTTACTCATCTTGTGTCTCCTCTTTCTTTTGAAATATATTAAGCATTTATAACGCAAAAATTCATCTTAAATTATGACGCACTTCGGTCAAACTGTCAAACCTTTTATTTCTATCATATGCAAAATGAATTTGTTGATTCTCATTCAGGATTTTGATATAATAATCTCATATTTACTGAACAGTTTTCAAAAAAATAAGGCTTTGTGTCATTTTGGAGGATTCGATATGAACGAAAAAAGAAAATACGAACGACTTCCAATCAAACTTGTTTTGGAGGTTTCCAATCTGTTTAAGCAGGACGGCATACAGATTGATATTAATCAAGCGGAAATCGAGGTTTTTGATATATCAAAAGCCGGCATCGGCTTTATGTCCGAAACTAAATTTCCGGAGGGCTACTATTTTAATGCGCGAATCGAGTTCGAAACCACTGACGAGATTATTTTGTCTGTCATAAAGGTTTTATATTCATGTCCGATCGGTTCTGCCGGATACCGATATGGTTGCGAGTTCGTTGGTCTTCCGTCTATGTACGATCACTTTTTTGATGAATACAAAGCAAAGCTATAGAAAAAAGAAAGAGTTTCATTGATACGATTGTTTAATCGCAACGAAACTCTTTCTTTTTCTATACTGTCCGATTGCAGAACCTCTAATTATTTATCATATATTCGCGAAGCGCGTCCTCCCACTGCGCAAAAGTAAAATCCGTAGTCATACGCAGCATATAGTTATCAAGGACGGAATATGCCGGCCTCTTTGCCGGTGTCGGATACTGATCGGTTGTAAGATGATTGACTTTTACATCCATCCCTGCAAACTCAAATATCTTTTCTGCAAACTCTGCCCATGAACAAAATCCCTCACAAGTACCATGATACAGGCCATAGTTTTCTGTCGGTTCCAATGCATGAATCATCTTTGCAAGTTCTTTCGCACTTGTCGGAGATCCAATCTGATCACAAACAACACCAACCTCACCGCGTTCTTTTCCGAGCGAAAGCATTGTCTTTACGAAATTCTTACCATCTCCGTACAACCATGCTGTACGAACAATATAAAACTTATCCGAAAACTGCTTTACAAATTCTTCACCTGCAAGCTTTGTCTTTCCATATGCACCAAGCGGACACACCGGAGACAATTCCGTATATGGCTCACTTGCACTGCCGTCAAACACATAATCCGTTGACACATGAATCATCTTTGCACCAACTTTTCTTGCGGCAATACTTAAATTTCTTGGTCCAATCGCATTTATACGAAATGCCAAATCAAATTCAGACTCACATGCGTTGACATTTGTATGTGCCGCACAGTTAATAATTACATCCGGCTGCTCTTTTTCCGCAAAAGCCACCACCTGCGCAACATCTGTGATATCAAGCTCTGCAACATCCGTATTAATCAATGTCACATCATCCGTTTTGTATTCTTCATTGATTGCTCTCCCGAGCTGACCATTACATCCGGTCACTAAAATACGTCTCATAATATCCTCCACCTATATCGTTTTAATCAGCTTCCATTTCAGAAGGTTCCTCCGTATCCGGTTCATATTCTTCAAACACATACTCCGGGCATTCCTCATTTACACGGAACGGCTCTGTACTGTCCTTCTTAAACAAAATAATAAGCGTCTGAAACATTAACTTAATATCAAGCCAAAAACTGTATTCCTCAATATATAACAAATCGAGTACCAATTTATCCTTCGGCGATGTATTGTACTTTCCGGCAATTTGCGCATATCCCGTAATACCCGCCTTTACACGCAAACGATATTCGTATTCCGGTAACACCGACGTGTAATTAAATATATTAACCAGCATCTCCGGTCTCGGGCCCACAATGCTCATTTCACCCTTTAACACATTAAAAAACTGTGGAATCTCATCAATTCGGTATTTACGCAGGAACTTTCCGACACGTGTAATTCGTTCATCGTCCTCTACCGCATTGTAATTTTGAACGTCCTCTTTCATCGTACGGAATTTGTACACAGAAAAAATCTTACCGTCCCGTGTCGCACGATTTTGCTTAAATATAATACTTCCGCCATCATCAAACTTAATGAGCAGTGTTGCAATCAACATAAGCGGTGATGTCAAAATAATTGCCACCGTAGAGATCACAAGATCCATTGCCCGCTTGACAAAGCGTTGCTCCAAAGTAAGACCTCCCGCATAGCTGCCGTACATCGATACATCATCCAGAATTACATGCTTTGCACTCTGCTCGATTACATCATGCATGTCAGGATTAAAATAGACATTCTTCATGTTTTGATAGCAATATTCAACAATCGCCGATCGTTCCTTGACCGGTACATTATATATAAACACTGTATCATGCTCAACAATATAATCTCGAAGCTTTGGATCCTTATAATCCGCAATCTTCGAAATATGATACTGAAGCTTATACTTTAATACTCCTTTTACAATCTCATTTAAGCTGCGTTGCGAAGATGTGATAATGAGACATTCTTCCGGTTCATACAGCTTAAAGTAGAGTGCATTTCCCCCATAAGAAAAAATAAAAATGAGTACAATCTGAATCGCTAATATTGGAATCAACAGCTGCGGTTTTTCCAGCATGAATGAATGATTATTCTTTTCATTCGTATTCATAAGAGAAAGCGCAAGCATAGATATAATATCCGTAAATGTAATCATCAACACGAGAGAATACACAATCGGACGACTCTTTTTCTTACCAATATCATATCTTCCGTATATATTATAAAACATATACGACATCGCAATATAGGACGCAATCGTAACAACAGCAGTTCTCGACGGGCGAAGCAACTGCCAGTTATCAATCGCATAAATACGATAAAATGTCCAGAACAGCAGAATATTTAATATAGCTTTCATCAAAAAGATAAAGCTCGTTTCCAGTTTTCTAAGTGTTTTTTTCATAAACTCCAACCTGTAACCCTAGGCCTCAAATCCAAGGTCCTTAATCACTTGTACAACCGCATCTGCATGCTGTTTACATAATGCATCTGTCTTCGCCTCTACCATGACACGAATCAACGGCTCCGTACCACTTTCCCGAAGCAAAATTCTTCCCTCATCGCCAAGTGATGTCTCTACCTGTTTTGCAGCAGCAAGCACCTGTTCATTCTGCATAACCAAAGCCTTATCCCTGACCCTAACATTTACAAGAAGCTGCGGATATATCTGAAGTCCCCGAACAAGCTCTGACATCTTTGTCTTCCGCTCAATCATAACCTCCATAAGCTTAAGAGAAGTAAGAACACCGTCACCGGTTCTTGCATTTTTCGCAAAAATGATATGACCACTTTGTTCTCCGCCCAAAATATATCCGTTTTCCATCATGCATTCATATACATACTTATCTCCAACAGCCGTTTTCATATAATTGATTCCGGCAGCATCAAACGCTTTATACAGTCCAAGATTAGACATAACCGTCGTCACGACCGTATTGTTGATAAGCTTTCCCTGCTCCTTAAGATACGTACCACAAATGTATAGTATCATATCTCCGTCAATCAAATTTCCTTTTTCATCGACTGCAAGACATCGGTCTGCATCTCCGTCATAAGCAAATCCGGCATCCAACTGATTTTCAAGAACAAACTTTTTTAAGCTTTCAATATGTGTTGAACCACAATCACGGTTGATATTCGTTCCATCCGGTTCATTGTGAATCACGTACGTCTTCGCCCCTAATGCATCAAATACTGCTTTTGCAACAGTCGAAGAAGCACCGTTTGCACAATCCAACCCGATTTTTAAGTTCTTAAATCCACGTGTCGGAACCGTCATCAAATACCCGATATATCGATTACGTCCCATAGAATAATCAGTAGTACGTCCGATATTTTCTCTGGTTGCATATGGAATCTCAGGAATCAATCCATCAATATACTTCTCAATTTCTTCCTCCACAGCTGCATCCATCTTGGAACCCTGATTATTGATGATTTTGATTCCATTGTCATAGAACGGATTATGGCTTGCAGAAATCATAATACCACAGTCAAATTCATCTGAACGAACAATATATGAAACACTCGGTGTCGGTGTAACATGCATCAGATATACATCTGCACCGCTTGCCGTAAGTCCTGCAACAAGCGAATACTCAAACATGTAACTGGAACGTCTCGTATCTTTACCAATTACAATACGCGCATGTTCTGACTCCGGCTTATCCTTACCGAAATAATACCCTAAATATCGACCTACCTTATAGGCATGCTCCACCGTCAAGTCAATGTTAGCTTCACCGCGAAATCCGTCTGTACCAAAATACTTACCCATAACAGGTATAATCTCCTTTCAGAAACACAATATTATTTTGATTATATTCCTTTTTTAGCCAAAAGTAAAGAATCTAATCATTGTAATACGTATCCTCATCCTGTTCCTCATCGACACTCGCTGCAAGCTCATTAAACGCCTCGGTAATTCCTTCCAAAACTGCAGAATTTTCAAGGTAAATACCAACTGCCTGTTTTTGATTGGATATTGTAAGATTTTGATAATCCCCCGCAAATTCACCATCAATCGTCCACGGAATTATCTCCTCACTAATTACCGATATCTTTGACGCTTTACAATCAAAAAACATCTCATTTCCTTCAATATTGTTCGTTACAATTCCCGAAAGAATCTGCTGAAATTCTGCAACATTTTGGGGACTCTTAATAAACAGGCAATCAAATTTACCATCATCTAGCGCAACATGTGCGGAACCTCTCACACGAAAACCGGCTACCGAATAAGAATTTGTTATCATACCAAAAATGTAATCGCCGGTAATTACCGCGCCGTCAAAATCAGCTTTCAATCGATAGGATTTAAAATTACCCAGATTTCGAACCGCCTCGAGTAAATACGCAGAATGTCCGATTACCTTTTTCAAAGACTGCTTTGTGTTATAGGAAATATCCGTAAATATACCAAATGCCGCAATGTACATAAAATATTTCTCGTTTAGTTTACCTACGTCAATAAAACATTCTTCACCTTTTACAATCTGTATTGCCGCCTCCAAAGGTTTCCTCGAAATCCTAAGACTGCGCGCAAAATCATTCGTCGTCCCAACCGGAATATATCCGATCGGAACCTTTTTTGTTCCCATATTCATATAACCGGAAATCGTATTTTGCAATGTACCGTCCCCTCCGGCACACACAACCAAGTCATACAAAGCGCCTTCCTCACTCATTTTACGTTCAGCATCGGTAGGTCCGGTTGTCGGATAAACAACGACCTCATATCCAGCCTTCGAAAATGCAACGATAATTTCAAATAAATCATTTCGGACCGCTGTACGACCGGCTTTCGGATTAATTATGAACAGCAGCTTTTTTTTCAAGATATGCCTCCAATCCCTTCTTGCGAAGCTTGCAGGATGGGCAATTTCCGCATCCATCCCCTAATATGCCATTATAGCAGGTAAGCGTCTCGTTTCGAATCAAATCAAATCCCCCAAGCTTATCTGCCATCTCCCATGTTTGTTCTTTGTCAATCCACATTAGTGGCGTAATTATGTCAAATTCATAATCCATTGCTAAATTAAGCGTCACATTTAGTGATTTAATAAATATATCGCGACAATCCGGATACCCTGAAAAATCACTCTGCGATACCCCTGTAATCAAATCCGTAATTCCGAGCTGTTTTGCGTAAACAGCCGCAAATGTAAGAAATATCATATTTCTTCCGTCTACAAAGGAATTTGGTGTGCCCTGCAAAGGCGCACTCTCATCCACCTTTATATCCATACGTGTCAGAGAATTTGGTGCAATCTCATTTAATAGCCCCATATCCATAATCTTATGGGTAACTCCAAGCTTTTCACATATTTTCTTTGCACATTCAAGCTCTAATCTATGTCTTTGACCGTAATCAAAGGAAATTGCATATACAGTCTTATAGTTTTCTTTTGCCCATAAAAGACAAGTTGTACTATCCTGTCCTCCACTAAAAACAACAACTGCAGCCTCTTTATTCTTCATTCAAAGCACTCCTTTCTTTATTATACAGCGTACTCGTATCAAAAATGTATCAATCAACAGCCTTCAAATCATATTTTCTTATTTTAACATCGTAAGCAGGCGATTCTGCAACGATACTTCATCGCAAAATCTCCCGAGAAATGTCGTTGTAACCGTTTTGGCGTTTTCTTTTCGAATCCCTCTTGCCGTCATACAACTGTGGCAACCTTCTATCACAACCGCAACATTGTCCGTTTCCGTTACCTTCGAAATAATCGATGCGATATCGGTCCCGATTCGTTCCTGTAGCTGCAAACGTCTTGCAACCATATCTGCAATTCTTGCAATCTTACTAAGACCGATTACCTTTTTATCCGGCAAATATGCCACAGACACCTTCATATCATACATTAGCGCTAAATGATGTTCACAATAGCTGAAAACCTCAATGTCCTTTACAAGCACAATATCCTCTGAATCCGCCTTAGGCTTTTCAAAGGTTTTATTGAACATAGCGGCAATTTCATCATTTGTGTAATTCATTCCCATAAATACTTCCTCATACATACGGGCAACACGATCCGGTGTATCCTTCAGGCCTTCACGCTCCGGATCATCCCCTAATGCTACGAGGATTCCTCTTATATGTTCCCTGATTGAATCTTTATCAATTGCCATTTCTCTATACTCCCTTTCTATTTGGATCCCAAATATATTTGTGTAGCTGTAGCTGCATTTTTTCACGCATCATCTGATGCTCAATCATATAATTGACAATTTCCGTAGGCTCAACCCGGGAAAATGCCGAACTGATATATACGGTTGCCCGGTCGTTTAAACAATATTTTTCGATGATTTCTCTCGCATAATCCAAATCCTGTCTGTCAGACACAACAAATTTTACACTGTCTGACTGTTTTAAATACCGGTAATTCGAAACCTTCATCGCTTCATGCATCCCACTTCCCGGCAACTTATAATCCAGAGTAAAAACAATATTTCCCGGAATGTTGACAAATGGTGCGATGTCAATCGAACCATTCGTTTCGATTTCGATACGAAGAGACGGATCCTTTCCCAACATCATTAACAACCGATCCATATTTGTTTGCATCAAAGGTTCTCCCCCCGTAAGTGTAACATTACAGACTCCGGAGTCCTTAATAAATGCATAGATTTCTTCCTCACTTAAAATTTCATACGGCACATTCTTTTCATTCGCCCATCTTGTATCGCAATAACTGCAATTTAAGTTACACCCCGCAAACCGGATAAAAGCTGCCAGTGCACCGGCTTGTCTTGCTTCACCGTTAATACTTACAAATTTCTCCACTACATGAAACTTTCCCATACAATCACCTACTTATAAGATGCGCAATTATTCGGAGTCTCATATACTGTCGTGACAATTACATGATATCCTTTTTTCTGCATCTTCTCGTAAAAATATTTTGCGAAGTTTTCTGCCGTCGGACGAAAATCGACTTCAATTATGCGAAACTGTTCTTCCTTCAAGGCATCCATCGTTTTTGGTCTTAAGCTCCCTTTCTCGATGATGAAACTATGATCCAAATCTTCGGTCATCTCGTTCAGGTCCTTTTTCAGCTTTGAGAAATCTACAATCATTCCCCGATTGGTTCCTGTTTCATTTAAGCTCTCTCTTCCGACCTCAACCTCAATTTTCCATCGGTGTCCGTGAATATTTGCACACTTTCCCTCATACCCATGTAAAAAATGGGCGCTGTCAAAGCATGCATTTGTTTTTAATGTATACATAGTCTCTCCTTTTCATGATTTGATCGCATTTTCTCGTATAAAGCAAAAACCCGCAAGCACAACAACGTACTTACGGGTAATTATCCATAATTGTTGTCCGAGTTTTATTTATAGACAGGATGGTACAAATGAACTGTCTTATTATATTATATGCCTAAAAATTCCTTAACAACTAACGGCATATCTTCCTTGTCACATACGGTTGTATGACGAACCGGTGCCGTACGAATATCTTCAATTGCCTGTGGAATCTTCACTCCCGAAAGCTTGTTTAGCTCATCCACGAGCTCAAAATCTGTCCTGCTGTCATATGCACCGTCAATCGCATTCATAACGCTACGGGTAAACTTGTATGGACTTGCCGTAGAAGCAATGACCGTCGGTGTCTGATCGTTCGTATCCTTCATATATTTCTCATATACTGTCGCAGCAACAGCCGTATGAGTATCCATAATGTACCCATCCGATACATAAATCTTCCGAATCGTCTCAGCGGTCTCTTTCTCGGATGCATAATTACCATAAAAATCTACGAGTTCTGCCTTCATCTCATCCGTGATTGTATATTCACCCTTGCTTGTCAAGTCGGACATCATAGCTTTATTCTTATTCGCATCATTGCCGGCAATACGATAAATCAAGCGCTCCAAATTGCTGGAAATCAGAATATCCATGGAAGGGGACGTTGTCAGAATAAAATCACGATTTCGATCATACTTACCCGTCACAAAAAAGTCATACAATACTTTATTATCATTGGAAGCACATATAAATTTGTGAATCGGAAGTCCCATCTGCTTTGCGTAATATGCTGCAAGAATATTGCCAAAGTTACCTGTAGGAACAACGACATTAATCTCATTACCGGCCTTAATTACTCCGTCTGCCACAAGTCTTGTATATGCATATACGTAATAAACAATCTGCGGAACCAAACGTCCGATATTAATAGAGTTTGCGGAAGAAAACTGGAATCCGTTTACAGCAAGGTATGCTCCAAACTCTGCATCAGAGAACATCTTCTTTACACCTGTCTGTGCATCATCAAAGTTACCTGTAATACCGACTACGAATGTATTGTCACCCTTTTGGGTAATCATCTGCTTCTCCTGAATCGGGCTAACACCATTTTTCGGATAAAATACGATAATACGTGTACCCGGTACATCCGCAAATCCTGCAAGCGCTGCCTTGCCGGTATCTCCTGAAGTTGCCGTCAGAATTACAATTTCATTTTTAATATTATTTTTCTTAGCAGAGGTTGTTAACAAATATGGAAGAATGGAAAGCGCCATGTCCTTAAATGCAATTGTGGATCCATGGAACAGCTCTAAATAATATGCACCGGCCTTATGAACAAGTGGAGCAATCTGCTTTGTGTCAAATTTGTCATCGTATGCACTGTTGATACAATAGCGAAGCTCTTCCTCCGTAAAATCTGTGAACATGAGCTTCATAACCTGATATGCCACCTCACGGTAATCCAACTTTGCAAGCTCATCCAAAGACATATCCAATTTCGGCAACTCATCCGGAACAAAAAGCCCTCCTTCATTTGCAAGGCCCTTCAAAATCGCCTCAGAGGCAGTTGCTGTTTCATTTGCGTTTCTTGTACTTCTGTAGATCAGTTCCATTCAAAAACTCCTCGCTTCTCTCTATAATCTTATACTTTATTCTTGTATTTGCGTCATCATGATATCACATGTTATGTTCAAAAACAACTATTTTTCGGAAAAGAAAAAGGACACATGCTTGATGTGCCCTCTAATATCATAATGCTTACTCTACTAAACGGAATACCTGAACCGTTTGTCTGCCAAACGCAACTGCTTCTTCGTGTGTATTGAAGTAAATATCCAAGCGATTTCCGTTGATTGCGCCGCCACGATCCTCCACAACATACATCACACCGTTGATATTAAGCTGTGTACCAAATGGCATGTTCGAAGGAGCTGCAACCGTGTGACCTGCTGTCGGTGTTACCCCACTCGCAGTTCTTGGATTCTCGGTATTGCTGTATGCACCACAACATACGGAACAAGGACAATAGGCAGTCAGCTCAAAATCTCCGATATATTCGTATGTGCCATTTGCATCTGCATATGTATAAGTAACAGGCTGTGTAGCCGGAGTACTTACAGGTGTTGTCTCGACTTCCTCTACATAATTTGCAGCTGTGAGTGCATCTAATGTCGCCTGATCCTTACGGTCCGGTCGCTCAGAGGACAGTACATCGTCAACCTGCTTATCAGCAAGCTCCAATCTTGCTAACTGCTCTGTCTGAAAATTAACTTCCATCATCTCCTCGTGACTGATACCTGCAATTGCAAATGTCTCTGTCACATTTTCCCCATTGACATCCGAAACAGACATCATCACTCCGGTCGGAATGTTTTTCTCCTGTGCACGGTCAACAAGGGATGTCGCACAAACAACAACCATGGAAGCAACAACTACAGAAGAACCAATCTGTTTACGATACTTACCAAGCGTCGTCTTCGCATTTGTTTTGATTTTGTTAATGTCAAATTTCATTTTACACCTCTGTGTGAATGTTTGTTTTCAAATTTGTTACAAAATAATTACATTTATCACACAAGGCGATTATATTTTATATACTGCAGAATGTCAAGTCCTTTTTTGATGTCAAATTCCGACAAAAATGTTACATCAATTTAACATTTTTGTCACAGCGTGTCAAAATGCCGTTCGCACATGAAAAAAGAAGGACGATTATTCGCCCTTCTCCTTACGTGCCTCTACTTTCTTGCTTACGGCACTGAAAATATATTTTGCGCCGATTTCAGCCGCTGTACCATGATTATATACATACGTTTCCGTAAATTTTGTAATCTTTTCCTTATAGCTTGCTGACTGACAAATCAGTTCTTCCGCCCGTTCCTTCACTGTTGCAATCTGATCAAGCGAAACCGCACAACCAAGCTCTTCACGAATTAAAATATTAAGCGGAACCGTATCGATTTCCTTATATTCCGGATTCATAACCTTCATCGGTGTATCGACAAACAATACCGGTTTTTTTGTTGCATATGCATATTCGTATGCAATACCCGACCAATCGGTAATCAACAAATCCGCTTGGAACACAGAACTGTTTGATGAAAAATCAGTCTGTATTTCAATATTCTCATTGTCTGCAAATCTGGCCTTAAGCTGCTCCATTTTTTCCTTGCGGTGACGTACATGCTGCGGATGCGGACGTACAATCACATGATAATCGGACGATTTCAATGTATCCAGAATATCATCCAGACAGCTGTCAACAATATTATCTTCCTGCCAAGACGGTGCAATTAATATCGATTTCGTATCGGATGCTTCTTTCTGCTCCGCCTCATAGGAAGCAACCATATCATCAAACAGGCTGTATCCCCATTCCACCAGATGCTTCTTCTTTGACTGATATGCAATCTCGGTTTTCTCAATTTCTTCCTTTTGATGCGGACCGACACATAATACTGTGTCATAGTGATCCATAGATCCTGTTCGCATCGTAAGATTCAAGCTGTCCATTCCATGCGGAACATAAATGTATTCCACATCATTGCTCACATAGCTTCGTTTAATGTGGAAGTTTTCAAGATCCGGCATTGTCATCAAAACAACATCCGCTTCCATCTTCATAAATAATGTAATCAGCTTCTTTTCTCCAATATAATATGGCTTAATCTTTGATTGTGTTTTTGCAAGCTCAAAAATGGCATCGTTCGGATCACTCGTAATGTAATGAATATTTAAGTTTGTATGACCGAGCAAATATTCTATTATTCCCTTATAGTATTTGTAAAACCCGGTATTTTCGGAATAAAAGACAACATGCTTATTTCCAATACTAAAGAATCGCTTGTAATCCTCTTTTTCACGCTTTGCATACTTATTCAGTTCTTTATTTTTATCCCCGCCTACACTCTTTAATGCCGACAGTTCCCGCTTTGACATTTCAAGCTGACTGTAATCCACATATTTCTTCGGATTAATAAAGAAATTCAAAATATACATCTGCGCAACAGACATAAGATTACTTGCAATCCAATACACAACGACACCAACAGATACAAACCATCCAAGAAACAGTGACAAAGCAACCGATAATATCATTGCCCCGTACTGCCCGAATTTTCCTTGTTCAGACTGGAGTACATTGCTCCTATTTTGCGTATAACACATTACCCACGCAGACAACGCGGCAAGAATCGGTGAAATAATAGCCGGTCCTCCATAGATCTTCGGAATGATCCGAAGATCAATCCCAAAAAGTAATGTATCAATTCCAATCCCGTTCATTGCACCCTTGATTGCATCGATTACAATCATAAGAAGTACAAGCTGAATGACCATAGGGATAACCGAGACAAGCGGATTATACTTTTCTTTCTTATATAGTTGCGCCTGTCTTTCGGATATTTCCTCCTTATCACCATAATACTTTGCGTTGATTCGGTTGATTTCCGGCTGCATTTTCACCATCTTAATGGAATTAAATTGTACCCAGATTGACACCGGAAGCAAAATGAGCTTCGTAAGCAAGGTAAACAGAATAATTGCGAGTCCCATATTACCGACCTGATCGTAAATCCATGCAATGATACGCTCAAACGGTATCGCGATCAGACTTCCGAGCCCCTTCTCTTTCTCAAGCTCATAGACAGTTCCCGTCTCACGCATGGTCAACATATCCCTTGCATGACCGGTTTGTATATATTCATACATAACAGCCTTGTTATTTAACGCATATAACAGATATCTGCGTTCTCTTACATCGCCGTCCTTATAAGGAAAAACCTCATCCGATTTGCAATCATCCAAAAGCTTTACATAACCGTCCTGTAAATCAGCATATGAAATCGGGGCATCCGAATACTGAAGCGGATGATGCTCATCTACACCCTTGATAAACAGAATCGGATTCTGACGATCAACGCCTTGTGCCTTTCCACCCTCGTATCCGTGATCCGACATAATGAGAATCACTGAATTATCATACACGCCACTTTCCTTTAGCATATCAAGGTATTTTCTTGTAATTGTCATACAAGCCTGCACGTTCGTCTCATAGGTTGCATCTTCTATCATTTCTACCGCCTCGTTATAACGATACGGCGAATGCGCTCCCTGAATATGAATAAACTTAAATGCACGCTGTTGTTTTGTTGTAACGGATCCGGATTTCAAAAAATTATAAAAGTCTAAATCCACATCCGAAAATGCCTGAACATTTGTATCAAAGTGACGCACATTTTTAAAATCGTCATTATCATATTCGCAATATTCCTTTACACCATATGGAAGGTATTTAAAACCTGTCGTCCGAAGCAGAAGCTTTGCAAACTGCACTTCCTCAAAGGAAGAATCACCTGTATAGAAAATGTTCTCAAACCGTTCTGTATTTTCTGCTCTTGGAATTTCGGTCTCATATATACCAATGCTGTAATCCCGCGCTTCTAATTCATGGAATAGCGGTGAATTATTCAAGGCATTTACGTAATACTCCTCGTAAGGCTCTCCGTTTTCATACCATTGTCCTGTCATAATATACGGAATTGACTGTGATGTATACGGATATGTACTCATCGTATTTGTATAGTATGTAAAATCATCAAACAATTCGATATAATCCGGACGGTCGTTCATCATTTTACTCATGACACGTGCATCAACACAATCGAGAACAAGAATAACAAAGTTTTTGTCCTCTGACATATTTAACATCTGCTCTTCATTTACAAACAGATTGTTTTCCTTTTTCTTATTAGCGCCTTTGACAAAATATACAACCGTAAGTGAAATCGCAAGCATCGCAAATACAATCACACAAACGACACGGACAAATGTATAATAGCCGTCTGTTTTCGCAAGCTTATACACAAAGAATGCCACAAGTGCAAGTATAATCCATAAAATAACCGTCTTAATATTTTGAGAACGAAAAGCACTCCAATCAACAGGTGTACCATCGACCACCGGAATATCCTTTGCCATGAAGTTACCCTGAATATAAGTTGCCAAAAATGCTACAAAATATATAAACATAGCCAGATTATAGAGCTTGTCGTTAATTAAATATAATACAAACAGTGCAAATACACTTGCAAACAGACAAACCAAAAATGTCTTAAATACGACCGGTACAATCATCGTCGCATCAAATACAAATTCTCCTAAGTTATTTGAAAACAGCTCAAGCGGTGCATAAAAGCATAGCATAAAGCTCGCTACAACCGAAAGCATGATTCCGGCAAAAAATCGATTTCTTTTATGTTTCCCAAATTTATCCTTCAAACGTTCCTTCATAGTTCCTCTACCATATCCTTATATCATCTGACTCCGTTTCTTTTTTGGAGTTTTCTGAAAGACCAAGCTTTTTCGCAAGTATTTTTTTTATGCGTCGTCCGTACACACCAACAATCGCCCCCATAGATATCACAATTCCCGAAAGTATCTGAATCAAATATGTAATAACCGACGGATCAATATATGCATATCCGTTTAATCCAAACCACAGCATAAATCCTCCAAACAAAAACATGGAAGATAACGCTGTAAATAATATTTTCCGTGCCTTCTTCATAACGTACACTCTCCATCTCCTTTTTTATGCCGAAGCACATACTGTAGTAGTTTACTATATATTCATCAAAATTTGAAGTGATATTACTTCGGCTGTTAAATGTCACAATATTTAACAGCCATATATTTCAATA
>JAUNJN010000057.1 GCA_030533235.1 Eubacteriales bacterium
GAGAGGAAGAAAAAAGTTTAAGAAAATGTTGTCAACTACTTGACACAAGAGGGAAGAGGACTTCCGGATATTGGAATCATTGAAGAGTTGTCGGCGGCACTTGGCGTGTCGGTTGGAGAACTCTTAACCGGCGAGTATCGGGAAAATGAAAACCTTGTTGCCAATATGAAGAAAACAAAGTTTTATGTATGTCCGGTTTGCGGAAATGTAATCGCCGCAGTTGGAGAGGGCTGTTATACATGCTGCGGAATCACATTGCCGGCAGCGGAGGCTGAGGAAGCAACAGAAGCATTGGACGACGAACATAAAATTGTCGTTTCGGATGTTGACGGAGAACTTTGGGTTACGATGAACCATCCGATGGACAAGAAGCATTCGATTTCGTTTATCGCATATGTTACCTCCGATACGGTCGAGCTTGTGAAGTTATACCCGGAGCAGGAAATTTCGGTGCGATTTCGCAAAAAAGGGCATGGGGTTATCTACGCATTTTGTAACCGGCACGGACTATATAAATTATAACTCCCTGTTTTTTATCGCTTGCTTATTTTGATACATTCGGGCATCCGCGCGTTCTATCATGCCCTCCAATGTGTCGTTCTTATGGTTTTCTTTGTAGCAGGCCATACCACAGGCTACGGAAATTGTAAAAGGGAACTGTTTATTTAGGTCGTTTTCCTTGTTAAAATCATCAATATGTTCTACGAATTTATGAATCTTGTCCTGTATGGTTTGGCTTGAAATGTCTCCAACCTCAAGTACTGCAAACTCGTCGCCGCCGATTCGATAAACGCGGGATGTTTCATCACAAAAGGATTCTTTGATTAAGGTTGCACAGATTTTAATTAATTGATCACCGGTCAAATGTCCCGTTTCATCGTTTACGGTTTTCAAGTTATTTATATCGAACATAACCATACCAACGGATATCGGGTCTTTCTTGGAAAGTCGTTCCTGTATATTTTCCAGATACTCCTGATAGGCGGTTCTGTTTCCGGCTCCGGTAAGTCCGTCCTGATAAGCAAGCTTTGTAATAAACGCCGATTCTGCAGAGCTTTTGATGGCTCGCATTAATTTTTCCATACTGGCGATTCCGTAGCATGTTGCAAAAATCAAAAGTCCGATTCGAACAAACATCGCACGGTCCCCGCTAATACTGTTATAGTAACGGTAAAGATCAACAACTGTACAAAAAACAAAGGACACAAGACCGACGATGCGGAATATTTGATAAATAAAAGCACTCTCAAGCTCTTTTTTTATGATTGCGCGGGTAACCCTGTACAAAATATATGCAGCACCGATAAGCATCACAATATGTGTTGAAAACAGCATACTTCTAAATTCAGCGATGTTGAAAATATGCAATAGAACTGAAACAAATATCTGACAGATCGATATAGTTGCAATCATTTTAGCCGGTTTTGTCAGTCTGTTTTTGATTGCCATGTCAGCATATAATACGGATGGAATTGAAATCATCATTAAAGTAATATCTGAAAGCAAATTCATGGTACGACTGTTATCGAGCAGTAGCTGTACCAATCTGGTCTCAGACATACTCCATGCAGCAACAAATATGGACAACAGACCCAGATATACCATTTCATATATGGATTTACTTTGCAGGGCAATAGGAATACTTATTATTATATATATAATCCCTAAAAACAGCAGTAAGATGCTTGTCATTAAAGAAATACCATTATCTTTTAGCTGCTTCGTCAGATATGTATTTCCGCTGCCGATAAATGTCTTTTGGATATAAGCTTTCTCGTCCGGATAGGAACATGTAAATCTGATTTCAAGCTCTTTGCCTGCGTCAAGCTCGGAAATCGGGACAAAACACCAGGCATGCCCAAGCGATGCATTGTATAAACAGCTTTCGGGTACATCCGGTTCATACAACAATTCACCATCCAAATAAACCTTATAATAGATATATCCCGTCTGCATACAAAAGCTACTTCCGGCAGGAATTGTTTCCGGGAGCATGTGGTAAATGCTTACCCACTCACCTGTATTTGCATTTGACACATCAGTAAGCTTATGCAAATCAACAGGTTTGGAAGCTTCGTCCACCCAACCGTTTTCCAATGAAATATCTAATGCATGTTCAGGCTTGATGTGATATTCGGATGAATCTTTAGCTGCTGCAATGATAAGAATTCCAAACACAATCACGACAAGAATGAAATATAAAATTTGTATTATCTTAAATTTATCCCGTAACATAGTTTTCTCCTCTCTTATCATACAAACATCCGTGTTGTTTAGAATCCGGTATTTGTTGTAAAATCAAACGCTTTCGCCAGCTCCAATTTATGCTTTTGTTCACGCAACCGTTTGGCTGCCTTTTGTATCTCATCCTCGTAATTAACCAATTCCAATTTTCTTGCGTGACTTTTGTATCTTGTTGGTTTTTTTTGATAAACATACATGGTAAACACCTTCTCGTAGTGTTTTACATACAGATAAACCAAAACAACAATCAAAATATATGCAATTCCGGCAAACAGCCATGTCATCTTTACGAACGGACAAAGCGAAATACAAATAACGGCAAGAAGTGCTACGGCTATCTGTGTCATAACGCGCTTGGCATTTTTATATTGCTTATGCAGCTCCCTCTCCTGCTTTTGAAGACTTTGAATATACTGTTCTTCATCGGCAATATTTGCCTCGATTTGTGCGACAGTCTTTTCCCATTCTCTTTTTTTCTCTTCCAGCTTCTCATCAGACGGCATCTCCCGAATGGAAAGCTTTATGCCGTCTGTGTTTGGTGCGTTCTGTTTTTTCCTGTTTTCGATCCATTCTTCCTCGATCTGCTTATATTGTATGGTAAGCTCCCGAAGCTTTGCATCGCACGCATCGATTTTTTCCTGATACGACGTTTCCTTCATTTTGGAAGCTGATAAGGTACGCTCATAATACAACTCTTTTTTTCGTTTTGCATTTCTTATATGAAGCCTAATAAATTTTATCCAACCGGGTATGCAGACAATTGCAAGAAACACAAGTACCGGTATTCCGGGCACACCGCTAAACGCAAGTTTCATCGGATTAACAGCCGGATCTGACCACATGTTGATGATATTTCGCATCAAAAACAGCATAACAAGCGTTGGCAACAAGAGAAGGAATAGACGGTATTTTTCATCATCTGCAAACTCCTTTTTTTCCTTTTGCAGTTTCTTTTGATTAAAAATTTCTTCCTCATAGGCATCCAAATAAGAATGTCGCTCCAAGCGCAAGCGGTGGATCTGATCCGATAAACGATCTTTTTCTTCAATTTCAAAAACAGATGTACGCATTTTCATATTAATTATTATAACATGATATGACTGTTTTCGACAAAAAAATGTTAAAATGTTTTCTAAACTTGACATTCGGTGTCATATTTAGCATGATATACTTAGGGAAAGCGTGATAGGAGGAGTGCATTATGGCAAGACCACAGACAAAACAGGATTTATGCGTTGCAGCAAAGGAGAATTATGATAAGCTTCGGACATTGATTGCATCGATGTCGGATGTCGAGCTCGAAACGCAGTATGATTTTTCGACTGATGCAAAGAAGAAGGAAGCACATTGGGGCAGAGACAAAAACCTAAGGGATGTTGTCATTCATCTATATGAGTGGCATAATTTGTTGCTTGAATGGATTGATAATAACCGCCAAGGGATTCACAAGCAGTTTTTGATGGAAGGCTATAACTGGAAAAGCTATGGTGATATGAATCTTGTTTTCTGGAAACGGAATCAGAGTGTATCGTTAAAGGATGCATTGGAAACATTGGATGAAACACACAACAAGGTTATGGCTGAAATCGCGAGCTTTTCCAACGAGGAATTGTTTATGAAAAATTCCTTTGACTGGGTAGGCGGAAGTACACTTGGTTCTTATTTCGTCAGTGTAACAAGCAGTCATTATGACTGGGCGATGAAAAAAATAAAAGCACACAGGAAGATTGTATATGGTAGATAGATTGTTTCAAATCATATATTTGCTAATGGACAGGCCGAAAGTGACGGCAAAGGAACTTGCACAGAGATTTGAAGTGTCGGAGCGAACGATTTATCGGGACTTGGATAAGCTGACGCTCGCCGGGGTTCCGGTATATACGAATCAGGGGAAAAACGGCGGTGTATCGTTGTTGCCTGATTATGTGTTGGATAAGTCGGTGCTTACGATCGATGAGAAACGCAAGCTTTTCGAAGCGATGCAGGCAGTGAGCGAGGTGACATCGTCAAAAAACAAACAGGAGCTTGCAAAGCTGTCGACATTTTTCGGAGAACAGTACCAGGACTGGATTGAAATTGCATTTTCCAGTTGGGGAAATGAGGAACATGACGCAAGACAGTTTGATCAGATTAAGCAGGCAATCTTGTCGCATCGGTACATGGAAATCACCTATTATGGTAATAGGGGTGAGGCAATCAAGAGACGGATTAAGCCGTTAAAGCTTTGCTTTAAGCAACAGGCCTGGTATTTATATGCCTATTGCTGCATACGAGAAGATTTTCGGTTTTTCAAGCTGAGTCGTATCGCAGATATGCGCATGCTTGAGGATAACTTTGAGCAAATTGAGGTCGGAAGAGTTCTTACGGATGCGGGAAATGCGTATAAGGTGCAGGAGCAGTCGATGGCGGTAACACTGGAAATTAAGCCGGAAATGGCATTTCGAGCATTTGATGAGTTGCGTGACATCACGGTACAGGAGAATGGTTCCTTACGTTGTGCGGTTCAGGTGACTGATATTCAGTGGCTGATAAGCTATATTCTTTCGTTTGGTGCCCATGCAAAGGTGATAGAACCGTCGGATTTGAAGCAACAGGTCATGCAGGAAATCAAAAGGATGCATGAGAACTACAAAACAGATAGAGATATAGAAAGGGAACAATAATTTGGCATTTGATTTTAAAAAGGAATACAAGGAGTTTTATTTACCAAAGAATAAACCGGAGATTGTCACCGTGCCGAAGGCAAATTATATCGCGGTTCGCGGCAAAGGAAATCCGAATGAGCAGCAAGGATATTAAAATGATTTCTCGGATACACGGCTGCATCACGAAATCTATTTGTCGGATGCAAGGAGGGTCGCTTTGGAAAAACGGAAGACGGTTATCAGACATCCGATCAAGAGGAAATAGTATTGCGAAATGTGACAAAAACGTATATGATTATTTCTAAATAGATGAATTAATAAGGAGAAATATTTACGATGATATTATGTATTGCAGCTGCTCCATGCAGAGTCTGAGGAGACTGCATGGAGGAAACGTGATAGTGGAAACAGCGCTTTGACCGGTATCCTCAGACTTTGCTTCTGATTGAAGATTTTATATACAAAAAGGAGCAAAGAAATGAACGAAAATATGAAATACAATAAGAAATATAAAAGGAAGCACGAGTTACTCGAGCTGAAGGATTTTTTGATTCTCTGGAGTACACAGAGTATATCGCAGCTTGGTAGCAGTATTACGGCATTTGCATTGACATTATGGCTTTATGAGAAAACGGGGTCAGCCCTTAGTACGGCGGCGCTTACAATATGTTCCTATGCGCCGTATGTTTTGATGAGTATATTTGCCGGGGCGCTAACCGATCGATTCGACAAAAAGAAAACAATGCTTTGGTGTGATGTGTTTGCAGCAATGTGTACCATGGTTGTGTTTGTACTGTTTCGGACAAACAGTTTGATGGTTTGGCATCTGTATGCGTTAAATGTTGTCTCGGGTCTGATGAACACTGTACAACAGCCTGCTTCGGAGGTTGCCATGACGCTGATTACACCCGAAAAGTATTATCAAAAGGCAAGTGGACTTGGCTCGTTATCGAGATCATTAATCTCTATATTAAATCCGTTGATTGCGACGGCTTTGTATGCATTTGCAGGATTGAACGGGGTAATTGCTGTTGACATCGGAAGCTTTTTGATTGCATTTATTGCACTGTTATTTTTTATCAAAATTCCAAATACCAAGAGCAATCGAAGTGAAAGTGTTTTGAATCTCGCTAAGGAAGGAATCGTTTTTTTGAAGAAAAATCCGATGATTTTCACTCTGATTATTTTATGTCCGGTGTGAATCTGATTGCTTCGGCAGCAGATGCAACGTTGCCCGCGTACATACTTCCAAACCCGAAGGGCGGTGCGTCTGTTTTGGGAATTGTTACATCCTGTGCCGGCATTGCCATGATTATCGGTAGTTTGCTCGTATCGGTTATGCCAAAGCCCAAGAACCGGATAAAGGTAATTTATTTGACCATGCTGTTTTCGGTCATTGTGGAAAATATTATTTTAGCATTTTCCAGAGAGCCTATTATATGGTGCATTGCTCAGCTGATCGGATGGTTTGTTGTTCCGATTATGAGTGCAAACTTAGATGTAATTATGCGAACCACGATACCGGTTGAATTACAGGGACGTGTGTATGCATGTCGGAATACACTTCAGTTTTTCACGATTCCGATTGGACTTTTATGGGGCGGTTTTATGGTTGATTGTGTATGTGAGCCGTTTATGAGCCGCAATCAGGACGTTGCGTTTTTAAGAACGCTTTTCGGAGAAGGAAAAGGCTCCGGGGCGGCGCTTATGATGTTTATTCTTGGTGTTGCAGGATGGTTGATTTGCAGTATCATCGGTACAAAATTAAAAAAATATGAATATGTTGATAAATAGCTTTATGAGGTAGGGGCGATGGATATCGCTCCTTTATCTAAATCAAAGAAGAATAAAATTATGAAGAAAGCGGGAAATATTATGGAACATAATAATGATTTGCAAAGGAAATTAGCGTAAGGTCTGCCCGGACGGATGCGTATTATTTCATGTTTGATGATTTTATAGATATGGTTGGCGAAAAGAGTGCATTTGTCAGAGCCCGGAATTATCCGAAAAAATACGTGATGCAATCCTGCGGATAGATTATGGAAAGTATTACTTCGGCTGTTAAATGTCACAATATTTAACAGCCATATATTTCAATATAT
>JAUNJN010000058.1 GCA_030533235.1 Eubacteriales bacterium
ACCAGTTTCATGACGCATTGGTGCCTTTCGCAGAAAGGCGGATTATACAAATGAAAAAGAAATTTATTACACTAATAATAGCAGGAATGATGACATTGTCATTAGCCGGATGCGGAAATGATATTATCGTTGATGTAGTAAAAAATGATTCCGATGTTGTAGTAAATGAAAATCCAAGTCCTTTGGATAAACAGGAGACAAGTCATACAACGCCGACAGTTCAAACTGTTGCTGAAGTAAATCCGGCAGGAATGCCTACTATTGCCAAAGAGGATATTAAAATCGGCGTACTTTATATCGGAGGAGAAGAGGATACGTCCGGTTATACATATGCACATGAAATCGGTATTCAGGGTATGATTTCCAATATCGGACTATCCGAAGGACAGGTTATTCGAAAGAATTATATTGATGATACGGATGATAAGGCAATTCGGGAAGCGTTAGATGAGTGTATCAAAGAGGATGGATGTAATGTTATTATTGGTACATCCTGGGGCTATATGGAATATTTTGCAGAATATGCCGATGCGTATCCGGATATCTATTTCGCACACGGAACAGGATATTTGAGTAATGGAAAAAATTTTACAAATTATTTCGGTCGAATTTATCAGGCAAGATATTTGTCGGGTCTTGTTGCAGGATTAAAAACAAAGTCAAACAAAATTGGTTATGTGTCTGCACAGGGAATAGGAAATAGTGAATGTACCGGTGGTGTAGATGCCTTTGCAATAGGTGTTGAGGAAGTGAATCCGGATGCTACCGTGTATGTAGCGGTTACAAATTCCTGGTTTGATCCGGAAAAAGAACAGGCAGCATCCGATTATTTGATTGGTATCGGATGTGACGTACTTGCTCAGCATGTGGATACAACTGCTCCTCAAACAGCATCTGAAGCAAACGGAACCTGGTCAATCGGATATAACTCCGATATGAGTAAGGAAACACCAAATGCCACGCTGACGTCAGTAATATGGAATTGGAGTGCATATTACACTGCTTATGTAGCCGGTATTATCAATGCAACCTATGATGGAAGTGACTTTTATGGTGGTATGGATGAAAGTCTGGTAAGCTTGACATCGCTTTCGTCATTGTGTGAGGATGGAACAAGCGAGATTGTAAACGAAAAGATGCAGGAGATTATCTCAGGGAAGTTTGGTGTATTTGATGGTGTGCTTGAGACAAATAAAGGAGAGTTCATTGGTGAAGAAGGCAAAACACTGGATGATGCAACTATCACAGGAGGAATCGACTGGTATTACAAAAATGTAATGGAAGTAGATTGGTAGGGAGGATAGTTAATTGAAGTTTATTGAAAATATCAAGTTAAAATACAAGATTACCCTCATGGCAGTCATTCCTGTGCTTATTATGTGTGTCGTCGCACTTTGGATCAACGATGGCGTTGTCAAGAAGAAATTGCTTGAGGATACAAAAAGGGAGTTAAAAGGTACGGCGGAAGCGGTAATGGCTGCATACAATCAGAATAATGGAGATTATTTTGTAAATAGTACCGGGGATGTGTGGAAAGGGTCATATAACGTATCATTGTCCGAGACATTTATTGATGATTTGTCAAATAAGACGGGAATTGATATTACATTTTTTTATGGGAGCAAAAGACTTGTAACAAGCATTGTAGATAAGGACGGTCGTAAAATTTTGGACAGTGAGGCCGGCGACTTTTTAAAGGAAAATGTTCTTACAGACGGAAATGATGTGTTTACAAACAGAGTCGATGTAAACGGTACGATGTATTATGGATATTACATTCCGGTATTTCAAAATAACAGCAATGAAATAATTGGTATGATATTTGCCGGTAAGCCGGTAGCACAAGTGCAGAAGAGTGTTAATTTAATTGCGACGATTTTTATCGTAAGTATTTGTGCCATATTATTTGTTACGGCGTTTTTTGGAATGTTTGTTGCTTCGACAATCAGCAAACCAATCAAAAATTCAATTCATGTGCTTTGTGATGTAGCAAACGGAAATCTGAATACACAAGTAAACACGAGCTATTTAAACAGAAAAGATGAGGTAGGAGATTTAAATAACAGTACAAAGATATTGGTTGATAATCTGACGAACATTGTAGGATCCATTAATCAAAATGTAGCAATTTTGCAAAATTCAAGCTCCGGACTTCAAGACAGTTCCAATCAGACGTCTGAATACATGGTACAGGTATCTGCCGGTATTGAAGAAATTGCCGATGGTGCGACCAAACAGGCCGGAGATACGTTGAATGCGTCTAAATCTATTGATGAAATGGGTAATATTGTTGAACAGACGAAGGATTTGGTTGAAAGGTTGATCCACAAGTCAAATGAAATTAGCAGGACAAGCAATGAGGCGATTGTTGTAGTCGATGATTTAAAACAGATTAACAATAAGACTGTCAGTGCGATCAATAACTTTAGTGAACAAATTAATGAAACAAATAGGTCTGTTGAAAATATTAAAGCGTTCGCTGATATAATTGCAGATATTGCATCCCAGACCAATTTGCTTGCGCTCAATGCAAGTATTGAGGCTGCGAGAGCCGGTGATGCCGGAAGAGGATTTAGCGTCGTTGCTGCTGAAATAAGCAAGCTTGCGGAGGAATCAAACAAAGCATCCGGCGAGATTACATTGATTTTGTCAGAACTCATGGATAAATCATATGAAACAATGAAGACAATGGAAGAAGTAAAAGTAATTATCAGAAATCAAAAGGAACACGTGGACAATACCGGAAATGCGTTTAATAGTGTAAAAGAAGGAGTTGCTTCTTCTTTGAATGATATTACTTATATTGCAGAGAAGACAAAGGATCTCGTTGAAATTAAGAATATGATTCACACAATACTGGTTCAATTGGCAGATGTGGCGGAAAACAACGCGGCATATAGCGAAGAGAACAATGCAATCACAGATGAGGTTGCAAACGTTATGGAAAGAGTCGGTGAAGAAGTGAATAATTTGAATCAGATTACTGCTTCCCTGATCGATAATATAGGATATTTTAAATAAATATATAAATGGGAAGATATACATATGGTTTTATTGGTAGTAGATACACAAAGAGGTTGTTTTAATGATTCGCTTTATGCATTTGAGACGGTAAAGGATAATATTAAAACGCTTATTGCTGAGGCGAGAGCAAATAATATCGAAGTTCTTTATGTGCAACATGATGATGGTCCGGGGACGGATCTTGATAAAGAAACGGACAATTATGAGGTGTTTGATGAGTTTGCACCTATGGAAGGAGAAAAACGGTTTAAAAAGAACGTAAACAGTTCGTTCCATCCTATGACAGGTTTAACGGATTATCTCAAATCAAAAAATGAAAAAGACATCATTACGGTTGGGGTTTCAACGGATTATTGTATTGATGCTACGGTTAAAAGTGGTTTTGAACAGGGATTTCACATTATTATTCCTGCATATGCAAACTCCACATATGATAATCCATATTTTGACAAGGAAACAGCATACAAGTATTATAATGAGTTTATGTGGCCGGTTCGATATGCACAGTCAGTTACCGTTGAGGAAGCCATTGCAATGATGCGCGATAACTGACATACTTAGTGACGATACATCCGGAAGAGAATGGGAGAAAAAAATTGAATGTGAGGATGCATCACCAATGTTTATTACCTCGTTATGGACCTAGAGTGATTGTTACAGACAAAATGCATTATTATGAAACAGGGTGTACACGCTTATGTGTACATCCTGTTTTTGCATTTCACCACTAAAACGATGCAATTCACCACATTTTTGGATATTTCTATTTGTTTTGCGTTATAGTCGCAATATAGAAAAAGAAATCAGAAAAAAGGGGAGAAAAAGGTGAAAAAAAGAGGTACGAAAAAAACTGCAATTTCACTTACGCTGATAGGAGCTGTGATGCTTGGGCTTTTCGGCTGTGGTGTAGTTGAAGAGAAGATAGTAACGACGGAACAACAAAGTACACAAGCAGATGTTCAAAAGGCGGAGGATGAGATGCGTCCGCAAGATGATTTTTATGGATATGTAAATCGTGATAGTATTCGTTCATATGCATTAAATTATAAGGATTCCTCAGCAGGAGCTTTTGATGATGTACAAAATACGGTTAATCAGGAAATTATATCAATGGTAAAAGATATTGCGAATTCGGATGAAGCATATGAAGAAGGTAGTAATGAATGGACGGTTAAGCAAACCTATAATCAGTTAATCGGATATATGGAACAAAATACCGATGCAGCAAAAAAAGATTATATGGAATTTGTTGATAAGGTAAACGCAATCAGTACAAAGGAAGAGGCACTTGATGCATTGGGAGATTTGAAGAATGAATACGGTATTTTCAATTTTATTTCCATCGATGTAGATACGGATTATCGAAAAAGTGATCAAAATGCATTATATATTTTTCAAAAAAACTATGTGTTTGGAGAAATATTGGAGGATTTTTATGAGGAAAACAGTGTAAGAAAATCATTGTACGCATTTGTAATTGATATGCTTGTTATGAGTGGAAAGAGCGTTGAGGAAGCACGAGAACTTGCAGAAGAGTATTTGTATTATTTGGTAGATGTGGCATGTGAAACAGATTTTTCTTTGTTAAAAGCAGCAGATCCATATTCGACTGTTCAATACTATTCAAATCAGGAATTAAACAACATGCTCTCCGGTATTACGATGGAAGAGATTATGAAAGGCTTGCAAAAGGAATCTCCTTATGACGGCTGGTATGTACAGGATGTAAATCAGCTGTGTGCAATGTTGAAGGCCTTTGATGAAGAGAATCTGGATGTAATAAAAACATATTTGCTTTGTGCATATGTATATGAGTATAAACAATTTTTACTGGAGGATTATGACGTATTAAATGCGTATACAACACCATTTAATGCAGATATGGAAGCTGAGGTTGAAGAATGTCTGATACAGATATTAGATCCACAGATTAGTGAGTTGTATGCAGATTATTATTTTACGGAGGAAATGGAACAACAGCTGGTTGCTATGCAGCTTGATATTGTATGCGGATATGAACAACTGATTCATGATGCAGACTGGTTGTCGGAAAAGGGCAAAGACGAACTGCTAAATAAATTACATAATATAACATTTGTGTATGGTGGCGGAAAGAAATGTCTTACAAAGCAAGATAATCTTGCAATAATCGGAGATGATTTTTACGAAACCTATGTAAACGCAAAGGTGTTTAAATACAACAAATTCGAAAGGATGATTGGTAAGACACCTGACCGAGAAATCGCAGACATGTCATCATATATCGTCAATGCACAGTTCGAAAGCTCAAATATATTTACGATAACAGTTGGTATGATGCATGCACCGTTTTTTGATGTGAATGCAAGTTATGAGAAAAATCTTGGCGGGCTTGGCATGGTAATCGGACACGAGATAGGACATGCATTTGATTCAAATTGTATAAAGTTTGACGCCGATGGAAATTACAACGAAAACTGGTTGCCGGAAAGCGACCTTGAACAGCTTTCAGAACGATTGAAGCAAATGGAGGATTATTATTCAGGTTATACAGTCATGGATATTTATCATGTGGATGGAACACTTACGGCGGGTGAGAACTATGCGGATATTGGAGCAATGGAATGTTTGATGGCAATTGTATCAGATACGGATGGAAGAAAAAGGCTTTTTGAAAATTATGCGAGAATCTGGTGTGAATACATCGAAGATTCCACTTTGATGGAGAAACTTGTATACGATGAACATAGTCCAAGTGAAATCCGAGTCAATGCGGTTTTGGCATCGACGCCGGCGTTTTATGAAATCTATGATGTAAAACCTGATGATGGGATGTATGTGGCACCGGAACAGAGAGTAAGCAGATGGTAGGGGAGGAAGAAAACAATGAATATAGTTGCGAAACATATTACAAAAAATATAATCGCTAAGCCGTTTCGAAGTATTATTTTGTTTGTTTGTATTGCCGTGTGTTCGTTTGTTGCTCTGTTATCGGTTGATATGACAGGAAGTATTGAACTGATGGTAAAAGCAATGGGTGCACAGATTGTTGGAAATAGCGACATTATCTTTGATGATGCGGTAGGTTTTACAGAAGAACTTCCTCTTAGCTATGAAACCAATCAATTACTCGTATATAGTCGAGAGGATGGAGTCATTAAGTCGATTGACGGAATTTATAATTATTTTCGTAAGGAATCATTTTCAGTAAACTATGTTGATTACGAAAAGGCATATGAGATGTCGCTTCTTCCAAAGAAGCTTATGCTTGACGGTGATGAAGCAGCAATTTCAAAGCGGTTAAGTGAGAGAAATGGATGGAAGACCGGTGATACCATAAGCTTGGTTGATGATATGGGAAATGAGCACAAATATAAGATTGTATGTGAGTTACCTGAAAATGGTCTTGCAAATGGTACATTTTCTTTGTTTGTAAGCGAGGAGGGATATCGTACCCTGACATCAAATGTGCGTGCAAGACATGGATATATCGATGTAATAAACGATAAGGAGAGTAAGCAGGTATTAGAAGAAATCAAAACAAAGTATTATATTACTTTGGCTATTAAATATCGCAACTTATACTATGATTTTTTGATTG
>JAUNJN010000028.1 GCA_030533235.1 Eubacteriales bacterium
AGGATTTTCTTATGGAACTACCTGTTGAGTTTAAAAAACAGATGCGTGATTTGTTACAGGATGATTATGAGAATTATGTAGCATGTCTTGATCATCCGATGCATCATGGACTTCGCGTGAATACAATGAAAATTTCCGTAAAGGATTTTCTTGAAATTTCACCTTTTTCGTTAAGTCCGGTACCTTGGTGTCAAAATGGCTTTTACTTTGATCCGAAGGTGGATCAGCCGTCCAAACATCCGTATTATTATGCCGGATTATATTATATTCAGGAACCTAGTGCCATGACACCGGCGGCTGTTTTACCGGTTTGTCCCGGAGAGAGAGTACTTGACATTTGTGCAGCACCCGGAGGAAAATCGACAGAGCTTGCCGCTAAGCTTTGCGGAGAGGGCATACTTGTATCCAATGATATTAGTGCTTCGAGAGCAAAGGCTCTATTAAAAAATCTTGAACTTTTTGGTGTGAAAAATGCGTTGATTACGAGTGAACCTCCGTTTAAGCTGGCGGAACGGTTTCCGCATTATTTTGATAAAATTTTGATTGATGCTCCATGCTCCGGTGAAGGAATGTTTCGGAAATCTGCTTCTATGATTACAGCATGGGAAAATAACGGAAATCAGTTGTTTGCTGATTTACAACGTCAAATTTTGACAGAAATTGTAAAAATGTTAAAACCCGGTGGGAAACTGTTGTATTCTACCTGTACTTTTGCACCGCTTGAAAACGAGCAATCAATCGAATTTTTATTGTCTTTAGATCCGACTATTCATATAGAAAGCTTTGATAAATACGAAGGTTTTGATGATGGGCATCCGAGTTGGGCATTAAGACCGAATGAAGAATTAAAAAAATGTGCACGCTTATGGCCACATCGCATTTTAGGCGAGGGGCATTTTGTTACATTGCTGTCGAAAGACGGTACATCCGATTATCGATATAATACAGGTGATTATCCGTTAAAGTCTTCCAAGCTTCCGAAAGAGGTTTTGGATTTCTTTCAAGGTTTCAACAGAACCTTCGATATAAACCGGTTTGAATTATCGAAAGATAAGTTATATTACATACCGGAGGCATTTCCGGCTGTTCGCGGACTTCGCATTTTAAGATGTGGATTGTATTTGGGTGAAATTAAGAAAAATCGTTTTGAACCAAGTCAGGCATTCGCGATGACGCTTGCAATGGATGATTATAGCAATGTTGCAAATTTATCGGTCGATGACATGCGTGTAGTTCGTTACTTAAAGGGCGAAACAATTGATGTTCCGGGCGAAAACGGATATGTACTTGTGTGTGTAGACGGTTATCCGCTTGGATGGGGAAAACGAAACAATGATAGTATAAAAAATAAGTATTTGGCCGGTTGGCGTCTTATGTCATAGGGAGTAATTGTGATGCTGCATAAAAAACAAAAAGGTGAATATGGATATATGTCATATTGCAGACGTTTAAAATTATTGATTACGCTTATGCTCGCGTGTATGATTGCTTTTGTAATTGTTGGAACATTGATTATGTTTGAGGATACAAATCGAGTTATTATAGTGTTTGCAATTTTGCTTGCCTTACCATTTGCCAAATATTTAGCAACATGGATTGCGTGTGCAAAGTTTAAACCGTTTACCACAGCACAATATAAGGAATTTCAAAGCAAGCTTGAAGATGTTGACGCAACGGAACGTTTTTTGTTGTATGATGTGACTGTTTCAAAGTATGAGGGTATGCTGTTTTTTCAGAGTATATTTGTTAAAAACGGAAAGATTATTGCGTTAGCCTTTGAAAGTAAGGGCGGTACAATGAATAACCGGAAGTATAAAAGCTGGATTGAAAGCTGTATTGAAGCTGCAAAAGAGCCATATCCGGTTACCGTATATGACAATATTGATGCTTTTATTAAAAAAATTGAATCCATTAAAGAACCTTCGGAGCAGACATTTCGTATGGATCAATATATTGCAAAATGTATATTGGATACTTGTGTGTAGTAAAAGGAGATATTATGGTTTCAATTAAAATATCTGAATATCAGTCAGGACAACGTTTGAATAAATTTTTGCAAAAATATTTGGATCTGGCTCCAACATCATTTATTTATAAAATGCTTCGAAAAAAAAATATTGTTTTAAATGACAAAAAGGCACAGGGAGATGAAATTCTTTACGTTGGTGATACAATTGTAATGTACCTTGCAGATGATACAATTTCGAAGTTCCGTTCGATGACAAAAGAAAATGAAAAGGTAACGGTTGATATCGAAAAAGAAACAATTGAAAAATTATCCATTTTGTATGAGGATTCGGATATTTTGGTTGTTCATAAACCGGTTGGCGTTCTATCACAAAAGGCATCTGCGAAGGATTATTCCATTAATGAACAAATTGTAGATTATTGTAAATCAAATGGTATTTTAAAAAAGGATTATACAAATACCTTTCGACCATCTGTCTGCAATCGATTAGATCGAAATACATCCGGGATTATTGTAGCCGGAATTACATTAAAAGGAAGTCAGAATCTGACAAGAATATTAAAATTAAGAGTATGTGATAAATATTATTATACGATTGTATGCGGTCACTATAATAAAGAGCTTCATCAAATTGCGTATATCGGAAAGAATCATGATAAAAATTTATCGGAAGTATCCGCAGAAGAAAAACCCGGATATAAGAAAATTGAAACCGAGTTTGAAGTAATTGATCAGACGAACGGGTTTTCATTACTTCAGGTAAAGCTCATTACAGGTAAATCTCATCAGATAAGAGCGCATCTTGCATATTTGGGATTTCCGATTGTCGGAGACCCGCGATATGGTAAAAGAGATGTTAATCGTATGTTTAATAATCGGTTTGGATTACAAAATCAACTGTTGCATGCCGGAAAGCTTGTGTTGCACAGAGATGATTTCTTTTCTGATTTGATTATTTGTGATCCTTTACCGGAAAAATTTGATTGTATTTGTACAGAACTTGGATTAAAAAAATCATAACGGCAAGGTGTTAAGTTGGTATGGGAACATGGAATTCCAGAGGGTTGCGCGGTTCAACATTGGAGGAACTAATCAACCTGACAAATGAATTATATAGAGAAAAGTCGCTTGGACTCGTACAAAAAATACCGACTCCAATCACACCTGTTCGGATTGATAAGGAAAGCGGAACAATTTCTTTAGCATATTTTGAAAAGGATTCAACGGTTGATTATATCGGTGTTGTCCAAGGGGTGCCGGTTTGTTTTGATGCAAAGGAATGTGCGGTTGATACATATTCCCTTCGGAATATTCACGAACATCAAATTTCATTTATGGCGGAATTTGAAAAACAAAACGGTATCAGTTTTTTACTCCTGATGTTCACGGCAAGAAATGAGTTCTATTATATGCGTTTTTCAGAATTAAAAAAATATATTGAACGAACGAAGGAGGGACATCCGAAATATTTCAAATATGAAGAACTGGATAAACGCTATTTTGTTTTTTCGGAATCGGGGGCTCCGATTCATTATCTAAAAGGCTTACAGCTCGATTTGAAGGAAAGGTAGGAAGGTTATGTTTGATTTTTATCGCGTTAGCGCAGGAGTTCCTGATTTACGTGTTGCGGATATTCCGTATAACATGGAACAGATACGTTCTAAAATAGAGGAAGCGAAGCATCAGGGCGCATGTTTGATTGCGTTTCCGGAACTTGCCGTTACCGGATATACATGTGGTGATTTATTTTTTCAGCATGCATTAATTGATGCATCAAACAATGCGATTTGTACACTTGCGAAAGATACCCGGGATACAAATTTGATTATTACGCTTGGTGCACCTGTACACGTGAACAATCAATTATTTAATGCAGCAATCACGATGTACAAAGGAAAGATATACGGAATTTCCTTAAAAACTTTTTTACCGAATTATAATGAATTTTATGAGAAACGCTGGTTTTCTTCAGGTGAAGTCATTAATATGGAGGAAGTATCATCAAATGATATTTTTGGTGATGCAATTTGTGAATACAAAATACCGATCGGAAACAATCTGGCATTTGAAGTACCCGGAAAATTCAAAATGGCTGTTGAAATATGCGAGGATGTTTGGGCACCTTTATCGCCTTCAACCTGGATGGCATTAGCAGGTGCAGAACTTATTATCAATATTTCAGCAAGCAATGAAACAATTGGTAAAAGAGAATTTCGTCGTGATATTGTAAAAAACAAATCGGCGCAACTTAATTGTGCATATTTGTATGTATCTGCAGGAAGTGGGGAGAGTACAACAGATCTTGTATTTTCCGGACATAGTCTTGTTGCGGAAAATGGGAAAATTTTAAAAGAAAATTCAAATATTGCTGACAATGATTTTATTTTATCCTGTGATATTGATTTCGGAAGAATTCGAAGCGATCGAACAAAAGGCAAAACATTTTTTGATACGTACAAGGCATACGGAATGTTTGTTCCGCAAAAATGTATTCCTTTACAGAAGACATCTGATATTCAATCATCAGATGCTACACTTTATTCGATATCTGCACATCCGTTTATTCCGTCAAACGAAAGCAAACGTCAGGAGCGCTGCAAAGCAATTTTTGAAATGCAGGTAGCAGGGCTGCGAAAGCGTTTATCGGTTACGGGAAGCAAAATGGTAATCGGAGTGTCAGGTGGTATGGATTCAACTCTTTCATTGTTAGTTGCTGCACAGACGCTTCGTAAAATGAATCGTCCGATGAGCGATTTGATTGGTATTACAATGCCTGCATTTGGTACGACAGACCGTACGTATCAAAATGCGTTAAAACTTATGGATACTTTAGGCATCTCGGTTGCGACAATTCCGATTAAAGAAGCTTGCACGTTGCATTATCGGGATATCGGACACGATATATCAATAAAGGATGTCACATTTGAGAATGTACAGGCCAGAGAGCGTACACAAGTATTGATGGATTATGCAAATCGCATGAATGCAATTGTCGTTGGAACAGGAGATTTATCGGAACTGGCACTCGGATGGTGTACGTATAATGCAGATCAAATGAGTATGTATGGTGTAAATGCAAGCATTCCAAAAACCCTTGTACGTTGGCTGATTGACAGTGTTGTAAAATACAATTTGTTTCCGGATAGTTCAGATGTATTAAAAGATATTATCGATACACCAATTAGTCCTGAATTACTGCCACCGGATGAAAATGGTAAAATCGCACAGAAAACGGAGGATGTTGTAGGTCCGTATGAGTTACATGATTTTTATTTATATTATATGATGCGATTTGGCTATACACCATCGAAAATATTTGCGATGGCACAAATTGCATTTTGTGATAAATATGATAAAGATACTATATTAAAATGGATGAAAGTATTTTATCGCAGATTTTTTACACAGCAGTTTAAACGAAGCTGTATGCCGGATGGTGTAAAGGTTGGTAGTATATGTCTTTCACCGAGAGGTGACTTTAGAATGCCGAGTGATGCAGTTTCAAAAATTTGGTTATCTGAATTAGATAAACTATAAAATAAGAGCCATCGATGTATGTCGATGGCTCTTGAGGTATGGTAGGGAAATTTATCATGGTGCTGCATAATATGGTACCACCAATGAAGCACCATAATAAATCTTATCAGTTGACAAATTATTAATACTTTTCACTTCATCAATATAGTCGTTAATTGATGTATATTCACTGGACATATATGTTTCGGCAATCGACCAGAGTGTATCATCCTGATCCACATTAATACAAGTAAAATATTTAATATTATGTGTGGTTGCACCGGCGTGTTTGTTTGATGTACCCAAAATGAATAAACCTAAAAATAATATAACAATTGCGCCTGCCATAATGAACTTGCTGTGTTTGTGAATGAATGAAACAGATTTGCATGCTCTCATATAAATACTTCCTTTCATAATGTTTGACAAATACTACATAACTATAACAAGAACGGTTGTTCGATTTATACATAGTATATCGTACAGATGTTCGGTTGTCAATACTTTTTTTCGAATAAATGTTCGATTTTTTAAAGTTGATATATGAGATATTTTGAAGTATAATAAAGTGTTGTATTTTGCAAAAAAATGAAATAATTCTGGAAAGGAAAACGTGTATGGACGAGAAAAAAATACCGTCTATGGAGCCGGATAGACAATACTATTTTATGAACTGCTGCAAAGAACTAATACTTCAAAGAAGCAGGGAAGCAGGCCGAACACTTACCTATAATGTGCAAACATTTGGGTGTCAGATGAATGCACATGATTCTGAAAAGTTAAAAGGAATACTGGATGAGATCGGCTATGAGGAAACTGAGAGTGAGAATGCGGATTTTGTAATTTGTAATACATGCACGGTTCGCGAAAATGCAAATCAGAAATTGTATGGTCATCTTGGTCATATTAAGAATATAAAATCCAAGCGCAAAAATATGATTGTTTGTCTGTGCGGATGTATGATGCAGGAGCCACATGTAATAAAAACAATTAAAGAAAAATATCGATATGTTGATATTGTTTTTGGAACACATAATATATATAAGCTGGCTGAATTGATATATCGTTATTTATCCTCAGGGAACATGGTAGTGGAGGTATTGGAAAAAAGTGATAATGCAGTTGAAGCATTGCCGCAAAAACGAAAGTATCGATTCAAATCCGGTGTAAATATTATGTATGGATGTAATAATTTCTGTACTTATTGCATTGTTCCATATGTCAGAGGACGGGAGAAAAGCAGAGAGCCGCAGGAGATTCTCGATGAGATTAGATGCAAGATTGCTTCCGGTGTAAAAGAAGTGATGCTGCTTGGTCAAAATGTAAATTCTTATGGTAAGAAATTTGATTACAGTGATGGTAAGATTGCAGAACTTACAGAAAATCAAAACGTTCGATTTCCGGAATTACTTAATCAAGTGTGTAAAATTGATGGGTTGGAACGTGTCCGTTTTATGACAAGTCATCCGAAGGATCTGTCGGATGAACTTATTTCGACCATGGCAAATAATCCAAAAATATGTAAGCATTTACATTTGCCTGTACAATCCGGTTCTACCGATATATTACAAAAAATGAATCGCAGGTATACAAAGGAACAATATCTTGCACTTGTTGACAAAATCAGAGAAGCAATGCCGGATATATCTCTTACAACCGATATTATGGTTGGTTTTCCGGGAGAAACAGAAGAAGACTTCATGCATACGATGGATATTGTGGAACGTGTCGGTTATGATCAGGTGTTTACCTTTATTTATTCAAAGCGTACCAATACGCCTGCTGCCGGTATGGATAATCAGGTTCCGGAGGAGATTGTTAAGGATCGTTTTTCAAGGCTGCTTGAATTAGTAAACAAAAAATCCAACGAACGAATTTCGCGTTTTTCCGGAATGGTTAAGGATGTTTTGGTTGAAGAAATCAATCATCAGGATCAAGCATATATTACAGGACGTACAGAGGAAAATGTCACGGTACACTTTCCGGGGGATGCAAATTTAATCGGACAAATAGTACCGGTACGTTTGGATAGCTGTATGGGATTTTATTATCTTGGAGAAATGATGAGGTAGCGATATGGCAAAACTATCACCTATGATGGAACAGTACGTAAGTACAAAGGAAAAATATAAAGATTGTATTTTGTTTTATCGTCTTGGTGACTTTTATGAGATGTTCTTTGACGATGCTCTTGTTGCGTCTAAAGAACTAGAGTTAACGTTAACCGGCAAGGATTGTGGCATGGAGGAACGTGCACCGATGTGCGGTGTCCCTTTTCATGCAGCCGACGTATATATTAATCGCCTGGTTGAAAAGGGATATAAAGTTGCAATCGGTGAGCAGGTTGAAGATCCAAAGCTTGCCAAAGGACTTGTAAAACGTGAGGTTGTTCGCATTGTTACGCCGGGAACCAATATGTCTGTTGAAAATCTTGATGAAACAAAAAACAATTATTTGATGAGCATTTCATACTATAATTTTATGTATGGTGTATCGATTGCGGATGTATCCACAGGTATATTTAAGGTATGTCGTGTACAGACACATGAAAAGCTTTTAGATGAAATCAATAAATATCAGCCTTCTGAAATTATTTATCAAAATACATTTATGTCTTCAGGCATTGATATTAGTTACACAGCAGACAAATTACATATTTCAATGTCAGAGGCACCGGAGCATTATTATGATTATGAAACATCCTGTCGTACGTTGCTTCGACATTTTAAGGTAATGAGCTTAGAAGGACTCGGTATAAAGGATTATGATGAAATTGTTGTGTCCGCAGGCGCTATGCTTCAGTATTTGTTTGATACACAGATGAACAGTCTGGAACACATTAACCATCTGGAAATATATTCCGTAGATTCATACCTCTTGTTGGATACATCGACGAGAAGAAATTTAGAGCTTACCGAAACCTTACGTGATAAACAAAAAAAGGGATCTTTATTATGGGTGTTAAATCATACAAAGACTGCGATGGGAGCAAGGAAGCTTCGCGAATACGTTGAGCAGCCGTTGATTTGTCCTGATGAAATTAACCGGCGCTATGATATGATTGAGGCTATGAACGCTTCAATGATTGCTCGTGAAGAATTGAGAGAGTATCTCAATACAATTTATGATTTGGAACGTCTTATGACAAGAATATCAATCAAGACGGCAAACCCAAGGGATTTACTTGCATTTAAAAATTCAATTCGATTTTTGCCGGATATCTCCAATTTACTCTGTGAATTTCATACTAAGCGAATGGATGAAATTCAAAACGATTTGGATACATTGGAAGACTTGTATAAATTGCTTGATGCAGCAATTGAGGAAGAACCTCCGATTGCAATTAAAGAGGGCGGTATATTTAAAGCAGGATATATGGAGGAAATCGATCGGCTAAAGTCTGCAAAATCCGAGTGTAAAAGTTGGTTGGCTGAGCTTGAGGAAAAAGAACGAAATAAAACCGGTATCAAAGGCTTAAAGATCAAATATAATAAGGTGTTTGATTATTATTTTGAAGTAACGAATTCATTTAAAAATATGGTTCCGGATTATTTTATCAGAAAGCAGACACTTGCTAATGCAGAGCGATATACGACAGATGAGTTGGAAGAGCTTTCTAATACAATTTTAGGAGCAGAAGATCGCCTTTACGCCCTTGAATATGAAACGTTTGTTTCATTGCGGGAACAGCTTGGTGAGGCACTGCTTCGTGTACAGAAAACTTCGCATTATATTGCTGAAATCGATGCGCTTGCCTCGCTTGCGTATGTTGCAGAACGTAACCATTATATTCGCCCGAATATTAATACAGACGGAATAATTGACATAAAATACGGAAGACATCCGGTTGTGGAACGAGTACTTGCAGAAGGCAACTTTGTGGAAAACGATACATATCTGAATAATACAGACAGTCGTATATCCGTTATTACCGGTCCGAATATGGCAGGAAAATCCACCTATATGCGTCAGACAGCGCTTATTGTTTTAATGGCCCAGATTGGTTCGTTTGTACCTGCGGAGGAAGCAAATATCGGTGTGTGCGATCGTATTTTTACCCGTGTTGGGGCATCAGATGATCTTGCTTCCGGTCAATCAACCTTTATGATTGAAATGAATGAGGTTGCAAATATACTTCGTAACGCGACAAAGAACAGTTTGATTATTTTAGATGAAATCGGACGCGGAACTTCTACCTTTGACGGACTTTCCATTGCATGGGCTGTGGTAGAGTTTATTGCAGATGAAGAGCTTCTTGGGGCAAAGACATTGTTTGCGACACATTATCATGAGCTTACAGAACTCGAAGGCAAGTTATCGGGTGTAAAAAACTATTGTATTTCGGTCAAAGAGGATGGCGATGATATTGTATTTCTTCGTAAAATCCTTCGCGGTGGTGCGGATCGAAGCTATGGCATTCAGGTTGCACGTCTTGCCGGAGTTCCAAACCGCGTATTAAATCGTGCCGGTGAAATATTAACGCAACTGATTGCTTCCGATATTGCATCAAAGGCAAAGGATATCAAAGTAAAAGAATATAAGCATGAAAATAAAGATACGTATGAACAATTTTCATTGTTTTCATCGCCGGATGAAATGGCGATTGCAAACGAGATTCGAACTCTCGATCTGGATCATATGACTCCTGTAAAGGCAATGATGTTTTTGCAGGATATTAAGGAAAGGCTAAAGGGATGATTAAACTTCTTGATAAGGCTACAATTGATAAAATTGCTGCAGGTGAGGTGATTGAACGACCGTCATCTGTAATAAAAGAACTTTTGGAAAATTCTATCGATGCCCGGGCAACAGCTGTAACAGTTGAAATAAAAGAAGGCGGTCTTGCTATGATGCGTGTTACGGATAACGGTTGCGGGATACCTTCGGATGAGGTTCGTACAGCCTACATGCGTCATGCAACAAGCAAAATAGAAAGTGCTGAGGATTTAGCAAAAATTGGTTCACTTGGATTTCGAGGTGAAGCTCTTTCCACGATTGCTGCTGTTTCGCAGACCGAAATGATAACCAAAACACCTGAAGCACTTATAGGTGTAAAATATGAAATTCATGGCGGAAAGGAAATAGCGTTTTCCGAGGTTGGCGTACCAAACGGAACCACCATTGTTGTACGTAATTTATTTTATAATACTCCGGCAAGAAAAAAATTTTTAAAAAGTGCCATGACGGAAGGATCCTATATTCATGACCTTGTTTCAAAAATTGCACTTTCACATCCGGAAATTGCTTTTAAGCTTATTGTAAACGGACAAGCTAAGCTGGATACATCCGGGAACGGAAATATAAAGGATGTAATATATCAATTGTTCGGACGTGATATTACCGCAAATTTATTACCAATATCTTATGAATCAGATGAAATATCAATTGACGGATATATAGGTAAACCTTTTATTTCCAGAGGTAATCGAGGATTTGAAAATTATTTTGTCAATCACCGTTATATTAAGAGTAGTATTGTTAATCGTGCAATTGAAGAAGGATATCGAACATTTGTGATGCAACATAAGTTTCCGTTCACGGTATTAAACATTACACTTGCAACAGGAGATACGGATGTAAATGTTCATCCTACAAAAATGGAATTCAAATACAATAATGAGCGTTTATTGTTTGAGGTTGTTTCAAAGGCTGTCCGACAAAGCTTGTTGGAGCAGGATTTAATTATAAAGGATACGTCAACTTCTCAAAATACGATAAAAAACAAACAGCCGAATCTGTCAAATCATCCGGAACATAATGAGAAACCGGTAACAATAAAACCGGCAGAACCTTACGAGACCGGACGTAAGCAACAGCTTACACATTCAAAAAATATTATGCAAGAAAAATATAGTTCGAGTTATCGTATTTTGGAGCAATTAAAGCAGCGCGAACTGGAAGAAAAAATAATTGAACAACCGAATGTTGCCCTTAAAATTTTGGAAGAAGAAACAAAAGGTTATTCAATAGAAAATGTATCCGAAAACAAGCAGGAAGCTAAGACTTTGCGGAATGTTACCGGAAATCCTGCGATTGACGCATATATAAAAAATGAACAAGCTACAATTGCTCTTAAGGAAGAAAAAAAACAGGCAGAATTATCAAATGAACAGATTTCTATGTTTAATGATGACTTTTTGTCAGCGGCAGCAAGAAAGAAGCATCGTCTGATCGGGCAGGTGTTTGATACATATTGGTTAATCGAATATGAGCGTAATCTTTATATTATGGATCAGCATGCTGCACATGAAAAAATCAAATATGAAGAATTGATTCAAAATTTAAGCAACAAGGAAATCTATTCTCAACAATTGATGCCACCAATGGTTATAACGGTGTCTTATGCGGAACGACAGGCAATTTTAGATCATTATGATTTATTTATGAAACTGGGATACGATATTGAAGAATTTGGCGGAAATGAATTTAAAATCAGTGCGGTTCCGACAAATTTATTCGGATTGCACGGACGTGAAATGTTTCTTGAATTTGTAGGGGCATTAATTCATAATTCCGGATATATGACAAATGAGATGTTTGTACAACGGCTTGCAACTATGGCATGTAAAGCTGCAATTAAGGGAAATATGAGATTATCCTTTCAAGAGGCAGATGCTTTAATTGATCAGTTATTGAAACTGGAAAATCCATATACATGTCCACATGGACGTCCGACAATTATTTCAATCAGTGACATTGAATTAGAAAAAAAATTCAAGCGAATTGTTTAGGTTTACAAGATGAACATGGATAATAACAAGAAGTTAATAATTTTAACAGGTCCGACAGCAGTCGGTAAAACTGCACTTTCACTCAGACTTGCAAAAGAAATTGGCGGTGAAATTATATCCGCTGATTCAATTGCTGTGTATAAACATTTTGACATCGGTTCTGCAAAAATAACAAAGCAAGAAATGCAGGGAATTCCACATCATTTGATTGATGTCATGGAACCGAAGGACGCCTTTCATGTTGCGCAGTTTAAAGAATATGCCGAAAAGGCAATCAAACAAATCTATCAAAATAATCATATTCCGATTATAACGGGAGGTACCGGTTTTTATATCCAAGCGGTATTAAATGATATTGATTTTACAGAGCATGGTGAAGATGACAGTTATAGAAAACAACTTGAAAAAATTGTTTTAGAAAAAGGTAATCCCTATTTGCATAACATGCTAAATTCGATTGATCCGGAAGCTGCGAAACTTATTCATGAAAACAATGTCAAACGTGTAATCCGTGCATTGGAATTTTATCATCAGACAGGAACATGTATTTCATCTCATAATGAAAAAGAATCCAAGAAAACAAGTGTATACAATTCGGCATATTTTGTATTAAATTGTAACCGGGAATTACTTTACAAGCGAATTGAACTTCGAATTGACGAAATGCTTGAACGTGGACTTGTTGATGAGGTAAAGAGTCTTGTTCGTGATTATCATGTTGCGAGAGAGGATGTTTCCATGCAAGGACTTGGCTACAAGGAGATATTGGAATATCTGGAAGGTATGTGTACTTATGAAGAAGCAATTTACAAGCTGAAACGTGATACAAGACATTTTGCCAAACGACAAATCACTTGGTTTCGCAGAGAGCCGGATGTTATTTGGGTGGATAAGGACAAGTTGACAACCGAAGATGAACAGCTTTCATTCATGTTAAAAGTATTAAAAGAAAAGCACATAGTATAAAAAAAACCGGAGGCTATTTATTTATGCAACAAATCAACACAATCAAACAATATTATCTGGACCTTGGGATTGATGAAAGGGTATATGATTTTTGTCAGAAGATTGAGAACGGATTAAGAGACCGTTTTATTGAGATTGATCAAATTGCCGAACAAAACCAGGTAAAGGTAATTAAGGCAATGCAGGAGGCGCATTTTGCAGAGGAACACTTAAACGGAACAACCGGCTACGGATATAATGACTCCGGACGTGAAACAATCGAAAAAATATATTCAAATGTATTTCGAACAGAAGATGCCTTGGTAAGACAACAAATTACATGCGGAACACATGCATTATATATAGCACTTTCTGCAAATCTGCGTCCGGGTGATGAAATATTATCTCCGGTCGGTAAAGTATATGATACATTAGAAGGTGTGATTGGTGTCAGAGAACAAAAGGGGTCACTTGCTGAGTTTGGAATTACATTTCGTAAGGTAGATTTACTTTCGGACGGTTCTTTTAATTATGATGCAATTAGGGAAAACATAAATGAACATACAAAATTGATTGAAATACAACGATCAAAAGGCTATGATGTTCGTCCGACATTATCCGTAAAACAAATCGGCGAACTGATTTCTTTTGTAAAATCAATCAAGCCGGATGTAATTTGTATGGTTGATAACTGTTACGGGGAGTTTGTTGAAACAATTGAACCTTCAGAGGTTGGTGCTGATATGGTAGTTGGTTCACTCATAAAAAATCCGGGCGGAGGTCTGGCACCGATTGGCGGATATATTTGCGGAACAAAGAAGTGTATCGAAAACTGCGCATATCGTCTTACAAGTCCCGGACTTGGTAAAGAGGTCGGAGCATCTTTGGGGGTAACAAGAAATATTGCCCAAGGTTTGTTTATGGCACCTACAGTATCGGCTGCTGCCTTAAAGGGAGCAATTTTTGCGGCTAATATTTATGAGAGGCTTGGCTTTAAAACAGTCCCAAGCAGTTCGGAATCCCGTCACGATATAATACAGGCAGTGGAATTTGGTAAGCCGGAGCTCATACAGGCATTTTGTGAAGGTATTCAGGCGGCAGCTCCTGTTGACAGTTTTGTGACTCCCGTACCATGGGCGATGCCGGGATATGACAGCGAGGTTATTATGGCGGCAGGGACATTTGTTTCCGGTGCATCCATTGAATTATCTGCCGATGCACCGATGAAACCACCATATGCGGTATATTTCCAGGGAGGTCTTACATATCAGCATGCGAAATTTGGTATTATGATGTCTCTACAGAAAATAGTAGAAAAAGGACTTATTGTGTGGTAGACTAATTTACAGTGTTTTTAGGAGGTTCTCTATGGCAGGTACAACAGGCAAAAACAAATGGACACTTTTGCTTATTCTTTTAAGCGGAATAGTATTAGGAGGCTTTTTAGGGTATTTATGCAGGGATATTCCATGGCTATCGTGGTTAAACTACGGACAAACCTTCGGACTTTCAGAACCTGTTGTTCTGGATCTTGGAATCTTTGTATTGACACTCGGACTTACAATTATGATTAATATATCCAGTATTATCGGAATTGTAATTGGTATAATTATTTATAAAAAACTATAATTTATATTTCCTGCACCCGGAGAGGGAAAGGAGATACAAATGCAACATCTTATTAAATCATTGGCTGTTTCGGAACGCCCATATGAAAAAGCCCAAAGAAAAGGCATTGCATCCTTAAGTGATGCTGAATTACTGGCTGTCATATTACGAACCGGAACAAAGGATGAAAGTGCGCTTGATCTTGCCAATCATGTGTTAGATGCACATTTGATACATAAGGGTATTCTGGGACTTTGCAGTTTGTCGAGAGAAGACTTATGTATGGTTCGTGGAATCGGCAACATTAAAGCTACACAGCTATTGGCGGTTGCGGAGCTTTCAAAGCGAATAAATCATAGCCTGTATAAAAATGAAATTGTTTTTGATAATCCCGGGAAAATAGCGGATTATTATATGAACAAATGCAAATTCTTAAAAAGAGAACATACATTTTTAATGTTGTTTTCAAATACACATATGCTTCTTGATGATATACAAATATCGGAGGGAACTGTAAATGCTTCTTTGATTTCACCGCGTGAAATACTAATTGAGGCTGTGAAGCGAGAGGCTGTAAATATGATACTTGTACATAATCATCCATCCGGCAATCCTGAACCAAGCAAAGCAGATATACAGATTACAAAGCGAATATACGATGCAGGAGAATTGATGGATATTCATTTATCGGATCATATTATTATTGGCAACGGCAATTACGTCAGTTTACTGGAAAGAGGGTATATAAAATGAAAATTGATCGACGCAAGGATATAAGTCCGAAATATATTTTACTGGCATTAACAATTATATGTGTCGGTCTGCTTATTGTTTCCTATTTTGCAGGTGATCGAATTATGGGCGTAAAAAGATATACGATGAAATTTATTACTCCAATTCAAAAGGGGATTAACGAATTTGGATTATGGGCAGATTCGAAAATCAAAAACCTGGAAAAAATTGAAGAATTACAAAAAGAAAACGAAAAACTAAAAGAGGAATTGGCAGAATGCAAGCTGGATTTAAATATGTATCAAAATCAGCTTACGGAGCTTGCGTCTTTACAGGAACTTTACGAACTGGATGAATTATATCCGGATTTTGATAAAACTGCCGCTCATGTATTTGCGAAAGATACGAGCTCGTGGTTTACAGTTTTTTATATTGATAAAGGAAAAGACGACGGAATCTTTGAAGGTGCAAATGTGTTATGCGGAGAAGGATTAGCCGGAATTGTCACAGAGTGTTATGGCGATTATTCAAAGGTTCGTGCGATTATTGATGATACCTCATATGTGAGCGGACGAATCTTACCGTCCAATTCATTATGTACGGTAGAAGGAAATTTAAGTCAGTATGAAGACGGTTACCTGCTTGTGAAAAATATTGACATTGATGCAAGTGTTACAGTCGGGGATCGAGTGGTTACATCAACGATTTCCGATCGTTATCATCCGGGACTTGACATTGGATTTGTTTCCGAAATTCGAAATGATTCCAACAAGCTTACAATGACGGCTTATATCACACCGACGGTAGATTTCACAAATGTCACCGAAGTGTTGGTTATTACGAATCAAAAGAAATCAATTAATTAAACAGGAGATTTATATCGTGAGACGTGAGATTACAATTGCAGCCTTGATTTTTCTGAATTTTGGATTGCAATCCACATTATTTGGAATGCATAATATTCATAGTATTAAACCGAATTTACTTCTGATTCTTACAATGTCCTTTGGTGTAATGCGCGGACGTAAGGAAGGAATGCTGGTTGGTTTTTTCTGCGGTTTTTTGGTAGATGTATATTTTTGTCCGGTAATAGGTGCATATATGCTGTTATATATGTTTATCGGATATCTGAACGGATATTTGCATAAAAATTTCATGATTGAAGATGTTATGTTGCCGTTAATCTTAATTTTGATTGATGATTTTGTGTTTAACGGTGTTATCTATGTTTTGTTTTTCTTTCTTCAGAATCGTTTGGCATTTCAAGGGTATTTTGTTCGTATCATTTTACCGGAAATGTTATGTACAGTTTTGTTAACAATTGTACTATATAAAATTTATGTTGTTATTAATCGATATTTAAAATATAAAAAAGAAGGCAAAGAACTGCGATGATTTTTGAAATTTTAAATTCAATTAAAGAAGTGATAGTTGACTATGTCAAGCACAGACTGTTTCCTGTAACAGTCGTTTTTGTCGTACTGTTTTCGATTCTTATCCGAAGACTTTTTGTATTGCAAATCGTTGAAGGACAGGATCATATGGATAATTTCATATATAAGTCTGAAAAAACGCTTGATATCGAAGGCGTTCGCGGTAATATTTATGATCGCAACGGTAAATTAATTGCATACAATAAACTGTCTTATTCTTTGGTATACAGTAACAATCCCAATACTGCAGCGCGAGCCGAGGAGCTTGGAATCAGTGAAAATGAATTAAAAAACGATATATTATATCGAACAATGAATATCTTGGAAACAAACGGTGATACAATGCAAACCGATTTTCCAATTATACTTTCAGCAACTGATGGCTATCGGTTTACAATCAAAGATAACATGTTAAAGGATTTTTTAAAAAATGTGTATGCCGTTATGAGCTTTGATGAATTAACGGAAGAACGAAAAAATTCAACCGCTGACATGGTTATGGATTATTTATGCAGTGAGCGAATGTTTAACGTATCGAACGATTATACAGCTGAAGAACGTTTAAAAATTGTTTCATGTCGATATAAACTATGGTTAAACCGTTATCAACAATATATGCCAGTAACGATTGCATTTGATATTAGTGATAAGTCAAATGCAGCAATCATGGAAAACTGCGATACATTGCTTGGAATGGAAGTATCCGTACGCTCACTTCGTATGTATAATGATGCAGAATATTATGCTCATATTATCGGATATATCGGGGCAATCGACAGCGAAGAATTAAAAAACTATAACAGTTCTCTTCCGGATGATGAAAAGTATTCCGGAAATGAGATGGTCGGAAAAACCGGTATTGAAAAGTATTGTGAAGCAACATTGCGTGGTGTGAACGGATATGAAACCATGTATGTGGATAATCTCGGTAAGGTTATCGAAACAACCGATACAATGCCGGCACAGGCCGGAAATGATATATATCTGACAATCGATACAGACTTACAAAAGTATTGCTATAATACATTGGAGAAAGAAATTGCATCTATTATCCTTGCACATTTAGTTCCGACGATGTATGCAGAAGAAGGGGAAAATCCGGATATACCGATTGCAGATGTATATTTCGGGTTATTTAAAAATAACTATTTGTCCATGGAAAAAATGGCAGATCCGGATGCTACTGAGCTTGAACATACGATTTACGAAGAATATGTTGCCAAGAAAGATGAAACAATTAACGAAATTGAAAAGATTTTATTAACTGATCCGAAACCACTGAAGGAGTTGACGCCGGAATACCGCAATTACATGGAATTTGTCTGTGAAACTTTGAGTGAAAAAGGTGTCTATAACAGCTCCATGATTGATCATACAAATCAGATTTATGTTGATTATTCCAACAATCAAATTTCACTTCAGGAATATTTAAAATATGCAATCAGCGTTCAGGCAATTGATATTTCCGCAATTGATGCAAATACTAATTATTATGATAACGATGAAATCTATGAGCTTGTGTGTGAGTATGCTTTAAAATATTTGCGTCAGGATACTAAATTCGACAAACAGATTATTAAAAGCATGATAAAATTAAGCGAAATTTCAGGTTATAGTGTTATCCAGCTTCTTGATATTCAAGGCGTACTGGACTACAAAAATGACATGGATTATGAAGCATACAAAAATAACGAAATTGATGCTTTTGAATTTATTCAGCGAAAGATAAAGAATCTTGAATTAACCCCTGCAATGCTCGGACTTGATCCTTGCTCAGGTTCGGTTATCGTAACGGATGTTAATACAGGGGATGTTCTTGCTATGGTTACGTACCCAAGCTATGACATCAACTATTTGACCAACGAAGTAAACAGCGAATACTATGGACGATTACTCGAGGATTCTACTACACCGCTTGTCAATCGTGCAGTGCAACAAAAAACTGCACCGGGTTCAACGTACAAGCCGCTTGCTACAATTGCCGGTATGAGCGAGGGAATCATGGATGAGTCTTCCTATTTCTTTTGCAGCGGAACCTTTGATGTAATTACCCCTGAAGCACATTGCTGGTTGCTTGGCGGACATGGCTCCATGCAGGCGGAACGTGCAATTCAGGATTCATGTAATATTTATTTTTATAATGTTGGCTATGGGCTTGCAACAACCGATATGGGAAGATATTCCGATGCATACGGCTTGGAACGATTAAATAAATATGCGGATATGTTTGGATTATCTGATGTATCCGGTGTAGAACTTCCTGAAGCAGCGCCGAATATGTCAAATCGAGATGCGGTTCGAAGTTGTATCGGACAGGGTACAAACTCCTATACGCCGATTCAGATTTCACGTTATGTTACAACCATCGCAAACACAGGTACATGCTTTGACTTGACATTGATTGATAAAGTATGTGATTCAGACGGAAATCTAATCGAAGACAATAGTGCAAATATTAGAAACACAATTGAACTCAGTGACAATATATGGTCAACTGTTCATAATGGTATGCGGAAGGTTGTACAGTATCATACCCCAAATGATGAATTGGTAAAACAGGTAAACGTTGCAGTTGCGGGTAAAACAGGAACTGCGCAGGAAAGCGAGGTAAGATCAAATCATGCTTTGTATATTTCATATGCGCCGTTTGAAGCCCCTGAGGTATCTGTAACCTGTGTAATACCAAATGGTTATTCTTCCGGAAATGCACGTGAGCTTGCAGGATTTATTTACGCATATTTATATGATCCGGAAAAACTGTCAACTGCTGAAATGTCAGGTAACACAGTCGTGTTAGACTAATTTAATAAAGAGGTGAATGATAATAAGTCCCATCGTATTAAAAGGGAATGAAAAGGGCATTCGCTTGATAATTGCACACGATGCTACCGATTCGCAAATTAAAGACGAATTGGAAAAAAAGCTTCACATGACAAAACAATGTTATCAAACCAAGCGACCGATTCATATTACCTTTGAAGGAAAGTGTTTAACGAATGATGAAAAACAATCTATCATTAATATACTTCAGAACGCAGGACTAAACATTAAGATATATAATACGTTACAACCAAAAGAAAACAAATATGAAATAAAACACTCTGATACAGACGGTCTGTTTTATGTAGGAAATTTACGAAACGGACAAGTACTAGAAACAAAGGAAAGCATTGTAATAGTAGGGAACGTTGAGCAGGGAGCAGCTGTATATTCGGATGGTAATATCATAATTACCGGTGAATTAAAAGGATATGCACAGGCTGGATGCAAAGGACGCAAAGAAGCCTTTGTTTATAGTTATTTATCAGGGAGGAAGCATTCATGAGTGAAGTTCTTGTTGTTACATCCGGTAAGGGCGGTGTCGGTAAAACGACAACAACCGCAAATGTAGGGTATGGCCTTGCCATACTTGGGTATTCCGTTTTACTAATTGATACCGATATCGGTCTTCGAAATCTTGATGTAGTTATGGGACTTGAAAATCGGATCGTATATAATTTAGTTGATGTAATTGAAGGGAATTGCAGGGCAAAACAGGCAATAATTAAGGATAAAAGCTATCCGTATTTATATCTGTTGCCGGCAGCTCAGACAAAGGATAAGACTTCGATATCGCCGGAGCAGATGAAAAAACTTGTAGAACAGCTAAAATCAGATTATGATTACATATTAATTGATTGTCCGGCCGGAATTGAGCATGGCTTTAAAAATGCAATTGCTGCTGCGGAGCGTGCGATTGTTGTAACTACGCCGGAAGTTTCTGCAATCCGGGATGCTGACCGTATTATCGGCATTTTGGATGCAAATGAGATGCCAAGAATTGATCTTGTTATCAACAAAATACGACAGGATATGGTTCGACGCGGAAACATGATGTCGGTGGACGATGTTGTTGATATATTATCAATTAATTTAATAGGTACAATCATGGATGATGAGGATGTTGTTATATCAACCAACAAGGGCGAACCGGTTACAAATATTCATACAAAACTTGGAAGAGCATATCTTGACATTGCAAAACGAATCAGTGGAATTGCTATTGCAAAAGAAGATGCAAAAATAACATTTAAATGGCGAAAGAAGAGAAAACATGTTCACAAAATTCAGTCTCAAGGATTATAATTTTAAATTGCTTTCACTTGTGGTGATCGCAATTTGTTTTGGTACAGTATTAATCAACAGTGCGGATTCATCGTTTACGATGAGACAGATTATCGGCGGAGTCTTTGCAATTGCTGTGATTCTTGTTGTATCTGTTATCAATTATGATTTTATATGCAAATTTTATACTTTGATTTTTATGGGAAATCTTGTATTACTTGCCCTTGTTTTATTGTTTGGTGTAGAGGTAAACAGTGCAAAACGATGGATCGTTGTCGGTGGTGAAAATGGTATTCAGTTTCAGCCATCTGAATTTGCCAAGCTGTTTATGATTATTTTTATTTCCGTTATGCTTGGCAGATTTCGCGATGATGACAAAATTAACAGTTTTCGTTGTCTGGCAAGCTTTGCAATTGCATCCGGAATATGCCTTCTGTTTATTGTTATTGAACCGGACTTATCAACGACGGTATGTTTAACACTTATTTTGATTACAATGCTTTATGTTGCCGGACTTAGTTACAAAATTATCGGCTTGATGCTTTTATTTTTAATACCGACAGCCGGTAGCTTTTTGTGGTATATTCAACGTCCGGATCAGGTTTTGCTTAAGGATTATCAGGTTGCTCGTATTATGCAGTTTATTTATCCAAGCCAGTATGGTCAGGATTATTCACAGCAAAACAACTCAATTATGGCAATCGGTTCCGGCAAATTAACCGGAAAAGGACTTAATACGTCGACCATTGCAACTGTTAAGGATGCTAATTTTATTTCCGAACAACAAACAGACTTTATTTTTTCGGTCATCGGTGAAGAACTTGGATTTATTGGAAGTGTAATTCTTATTGCAATTTTGTTCTTAATAGTGTTACAATGTTTAAAGATAGCCAGGTCTGCAAAAGACTCAAAAGGAATGCTGATTGCAACCGGCGTCGGTTGTATAATCGGATATCAATCATTTATTAATATCGGTGTTGCAACCGGGGTGTTACCGAATACCGGTATTCCGTTACCGTTTATCAGTTATGGACTTAGTTCCCTGGTTAGTTTGTCAGCCGGTATCGGGATTGTACTTAATATAAGTATACAACGTAGAAAATACTAAAAGGAGGAAGCTATGAACATTGGTCTAATTGCACATGATACAAAAAAGAAATTAATGCAGAATTTTTGTATCGCCTATCGTGGTATTATGTCGCATCATGAGTTATATGCGACAGGTACAACCGGCCGCATGGTTGAAGATGTCACCAATCTTACGGTTCATAAGTTCCTTTCCGGTCATACAGGAGGAGAGCAGCAGCTCGGCTCGATGATTGAGAGCAACGACCTTGATATGATGATTTTTTTGCGTGATCCGCAAACAAAGAAAGCGCATGAAATGGATATCAATAATATTTTTACACTTTGTGATATCCACAATATTCCGCTCGCAACAAACCTTGCCACAGCTGAGCTAATGATTAAAGCGCTTGATCGCGGAGATCTCGAATGGAGAGAATTATTCAAGCACTAACATAATTACTATAAGGTGATTTCATGATTAAGAATATACTCAAGTATTTACTTATGATTACAGGAATCAGCTTAGTTTTTTATGCTGTTTCCGCAATAAAATGTAATATTGATAACGACTATAGCAATCGAGAGGTAAAGTCATTTTCCGTGATTCCGCAATTGGAGGAGACTGCGTCTATCATAGACGTAGATGCACCGGCAATTGTTAACGAAAATCGTGAGGATGACTTATTTGATGATTGCTATTATACGTTATTCCTAAATGATACAACAAAAGAATACTACGCTGCCAAAAATGTTCATCAACGTATGTATCCGGCCAGCACAACGAAGCTTATGACAGCGATTGTTGTGTGTGATGAAATTGCTGCCGGAAATATTAATTTAGATGATATTGTGACAGTTAATAATCGATATGATCTGACAGAGCACGATTTACTTCCCTGTGCATATCTCCCTGGTTCAAAAATAACAGTTGAAAATTTATTATATGAACTTTTGCTTGAATCCAATAATTACAACGCACTTATACTTGCAGATTATATATCAGGAAGTCCGGAGGCATTTTGTGGACTTATGAATACAAAGGCCATGGAAATCGGTGCTACAAGTACGCATTTTAATAATCCGCACGGACTAGATGACCCGTTGCATTATTCAACTGCATATGATTTATATCTGATTACAAGAACTGCCTACAAGTATGATATTATTCGTACAATTGACAGCGTTTCCGAGTATGCATTTTCTTATACAAATCCGGAAGGATGGCCGGTCAATGTAAATTTACATCCGACAAATTTGTTTTTTACAGATAAAGCAGATTTGCCGACCAATTACCATATTGAGATATGGAAAACAGGAACAACCTACAAATCCGGTCACTGTCTTGCAATGTATGTATCAAAAAATGACCAGCTTTATTTTGTGTTTGCTGCAACCAATGATTCAAAAACCGGGTTATATGAGGCATTGATAAAATTATTAAGTATGGCTCTGTAACGAAAGATTATGAGGTTTTAGATTATGTCGAATAAACGAAAAGTATTAAAACTAAATAAAGATATAAAATTGAATGTGGCAACCGTATTGATAGCGGTCATTTTGTTTTATGTTATTGTTCGTGTAATTGCTTTTGCAAGTAAAAAGCCAATTACAACATATCGAGTGAATAAAAGCAATGTTAACAATAACATTGAATTGACAGGTTTAGCCGTACGTGATGAGGTTGTCTTAAAGTCAATGAAATCCGGCTACATTTGCTATTATATTCGGGATGGTGAAAAAATCCCAAAAAATTCAATGGTATGTACAGTTGATGAGTCCGGTCAGATGTATAACACAATATCAGATGCCGAATCATATGATAATCTGTTGACAAAAGATGATTATGCTGAAATACGTTCAGTGATTTCTCTCTATAAAGTTGGATATGATGATACAAATTTCTATGATGCATATAATTTTGAAAATAATATTAATAATAAAGTTTTGGAAATGACAAATGAAATTCTTATGCAGCAGGTAGAATCAAATAACACGAATTTTTCACTTTCCGCCGTTGTTTCCCCATATAGCGGCCTGGTCACTTATTATTTGGATGGCTTCGAAGATTATGATATCCAAAATGTTTGTATGACAGATTTTGATCGTTCGAGTTATTCCAAGCAGACGCTTAAAACAGGAGATGTTGTATCTTCAGGAACACCGGTTGTAAAAATCATTGCCAGCGAAAACTGGAATATAATTGCTCCTATTACAGAGGAACAGGCACAATTACTATCTGAAAAGAAGCGAGTTGCTTTCTCAATTAACAATTCAAGCTATAAGGTAACCGCACCGTTTGAGATTCTTTCAAAAGACGATGGTAAATATATAAATATTTCGTTAGAAAGCTTTTTGTATAATTTTATGAGTGAACGTTATTTGTCACTTGTAATCTTTATGGAAGAAAACAGCGGTCTTAAGGTACCTGCCTCTGCTGTAACAACAAAGGATGTATATATGATTCCGATTGAATATTTTTCTGCCGGAAGCAATCAGTCACAAAATAATCGTTTAAATATTCAGATAAAGGATGACAATGGTGAAGTTACACTTAAACAAGTGAAACCAACAATCTACACATGGGACAATGAGTATTGTTATGTCGATCCGAATGTATTTCATGATACGGATGTATTACTTGATATTACCTCTAATAAAACACTTGCGGTATCCCTGTTATCTACTGAACAAATTAGTGGGGTTTATATCGCAAATCGGGGAATTGCAGAGTTTCGAATGATTGAAATCATTAAGACAATTGATGATTTTGTTTTGATTGAGGCAGATCAGGGAATTAAAGTTTATGACAACATTATTTTAGATGCAAACAAAGTCAATGAAAACCAAATTATATACTAATATGCGAGGATCAAATCATGTTAAAGGAAAACTTACTTGATGTAAAAGAAAAAATACGTATGGCTTGTGAAAGGGCAGGGCGTAATCCGGATGAAGTTACACTTATTGCGGTAAGTAAAACAAAGCCTCTCTCTGATATTGAGGAACTTATTCTATGCGAGCAGATGGAATATGGCGAAAATAAAGTCCAGGAGCTGGTAGATAAGTATGAGCATGTCTCCAAGCCTGTAAACTGGCATTTGATTGGCCATTTGCAAACAAATAAGGTGAAATATATTGTTGATAAGGCATGTCTGATTCATTCTGTTGATTCCTTACACCTCGCTAAGGAAATAGAAAAAGAAGCTGCAAAAAAGAGTGTGATCTGTAAAATACTGATTCAGGTAAATATCGCAAAAGAAGATACAAAATTCGGAGTATCTGAAGAAGAAGCCTGTAGTTTGATTGAACAAATCAAAGATTTTCCGCATATTCAAATTGAAGGATTGATGACAATTGCTCCATTTGTTGATAATCCCGAAAAAAACCGTCATATTTTTAGAAATTTGCACCAATTGTTACTTGACATAAAATCAAAAAACATTGATAATGTTAATATGAATGTGCTCTCAATGGGCATGACAAATGATTATGAAGTTGCTATAGAAGAAGGAGCCACTATGGTACGTGTAGGTACCGGTATATTCGGTGCTCGTAATTATAATATCGAATAAGGAGATATACGTATGGCAAAAGAAGCAGGAAAAAAAAGCTTTTTAGATTTTTTTAAAATGAAAGATTTAGATGACGATGAGTTTGATGACGATTTGTTTGATGATGACGATGAAGATGAAGATGATTATGATTATGCTCCTCGTCGTAATCGAAACAATAACAGATCTAATCAAAAGCAAGTTTACGGAAATCAAGGTGGTTATCAGCCAACGCAAGCTTCTTATACACCTGTAAATAAACAGCCGGTACGTGGAGTTACGCAGCAAAGCGGAAAGCTTGTTGACTTTAACAACAGCAGACAACCGCGTACAGAAAGCTACAGAGGTAAGAGTGAAGTGTATGTAATTAAACCTCAGGAAATCAGTGAGTCTCAGACAGTCACCGATTTTCTCAAAAACGGAAAAACAATTGTAATCAATATGGAAGGTGTGGAGTTAGCCCCTGCACAAAGAATTATTGATTTTATTGGCGGTGCTTGCTATGCATTGAACGGTTCTTTACAGGCAATTTCAGCAAATATCTTTATTGCCGCACCGGATTCCATCGAAGTATCCGGTGATTTACGAGAAGAAATATTAAACGAATCGATGGTATCTCCGCAATTAGGTCGGTATTAAAAGCACACATCACAAGGGGGATATGAGGTATGCTAACACCAATTGATATTCAGCAAAAAAAGTTTCGCAGAGGAATTGGATACGATAAAAAGGATGTAAATGGCTTCTTTAAATCTGTTTCGGACAATTATGAACAGTTATACCGTTCGAATGCCAAGCTTATGGAAAAGGTTGCATTACTTGCGGATGAGTTACAATTATACAAATCCAAAAAATCAGCTCTTGAAAAATCTATTATGATTGCAGAAAAGGATTTAGAAGATTCAAAATCAAAGGCAAGTAAAGAAGCAAAAACCATTGAAAAGGATGCCAAGAACAAGGCTAAGAGTATTTTATCAGATGCCGAAATGCGATTAGAAGAAATTCAGCAGGAAGTATCAATTCTTCGTACGCAATATGCTGCATACAAGTCTAATTTTTCTTCATTAATGAAACGTCAGTTTATGATGTTGCAGGAAAACGACTTTGATGTTGATGCATACATAGATGAAAAAGCTTTACCGTTGTTAGGTGCTTCTACGGTTTCTTCCGTTCAAAGAGATGATTCAAGCTTTGGTTCCTTTGAAGGAGATCCGCAGATGCGTGATGAATCCCCTTTGGCCGGGAAAGCTTCAAGCGGCGAATTTGGTAGTGTGGACGATAAATTAAGTACTAGTGCAGTTTATACTTCCGGTCTCGGAGCAAATGAAGCATTTGTAGACCCGTTTAATCCAAAAGAAGAAAACGGACGCTATAATCCATATGACGGAAGAACTGTTAATACAAAGTCGACAAATACGCAAGCATTTAAGATGAGCGGAAGTCAGGACAGATATCGACGTCCGGTACCAAAAAACACATCACAGGAGAAGTAATTTTATGGAAGACTTGATTGTACATCGTGACAACAAGCCGATTTACAATATTGTATATTCTGAAACTTTTGACAAATTACCGGAGCTTATCAAACAGCTTGGTCCTTCAGATCGAAAAATTTGTATTGTTACGGAATCAAATGTAGCATCCTTATTTTTGGATGCTATATTACTGTTGTTAAAAGATCATTTTTCAGTTGTTACAAGCTTTGTATTTCCGGAAGGCGAGCAGAGTAAAAATCTCGATGTCGTACGTGATTTATATGAGAAATTAATTATTGACCATTTTGATCGAAAAGATCTTTTGATTGCACTTGGTGGTGGAGTAGTCGGCGATTTAACCGGATATACGGCAGCTACTTATTTACGTGGAATTGATTTTATTCAGGTCCCTACAAGTCTGTTGTCTCAAGTGGATTCCAGCATAGGAGGAAAAACCGGCGTTGACTTCAATTCATACAAAAATATGGTAGGGGCATTTCATATGCCAAAGCTTGTATATATGAATCTAACAGTGTTAAAATGTCTTAGCAAACGACAATTTTGTTCCGGAATGGGTGAAATTATCAAGCATGGATTAATAAAAAATAAAGATTATTTTTACTGGCTGTCAGAAAACCATAATAATATTATGTCAAGTAAAATTGATACATTATATCATATGGTATACGAAAGTAATATAATTAAGAAAAATGTTGTCGAAGCAGATCCGACTGAACAAGGAGAGCGGGCATTACTTAATTTTGGTCATACTCTTGGACATGCCATTGAAAAATACATGAATTTTGAGCTTTTACACGGCGAATGTGTACTGATTGGCTGTGTACTTGCTACAATTATTTCATATAATAAGGGGGCACTTGATAAATCAGATATGCATTTCATTATTGATTCCATAAGAAGTTATGGAACCTTTCATCTGCCAAGTGATACGGATATCGATAAAGTGATTTCATATACACATAATGATAAAAAGGCAGTCGGATCAAAAATCAAATTTATTTTATTAAAACAAATTGGAGAGGCATATATAGATATGGATGTAACTGATACAGATATGAAAGCTGCCATGAATCTATATATGAAGAAATATAATGAAACAATCAGATAGTAAAAAAAACATTCGTATATTTATTATTCCAATACTTATTGTTGCAGTTTTAACAGCAATTGATCAACTGACCAAAGCAATTGTTGCCGGAAGCTTTACATTATATGAATCAAGAGATATTGTTAAAAATGTATTTTCATTTACCTATGTTCAAAATAAAGGGACTGCCTGGGGCATGTTATCCGGCAAAAAAGTGTTGTTTTTAATCATTACCGCGATTGTTTTGATATTATGCTTTTATGTGTATTACAATATTGCAGATAACAATAAATTTCGCTTAATGCGTGTTTGTTTGTTATTTTTGATAGCAGGAGCTATCGGTAATATGATTGACCGTATCAAGCTTGGGTATGTCATTGATTTTTTCAGCTTTGATTTGATTAATTTCCCGGTATTTAACATTGCAGACATTTATATTGTTTGCAGTATGATTCTAATATTTATTTTAGTTCTGTTTAAATATAAGGATGAGGATATCGAGACCATGTTTAAAAGAAAATAGTATGTTTATATGGATGATACAATGTTAGATTGTATCATCCATTTTTTCACGAAGTGTGACTTTATTTCTGGCGGAGCGTTTTCGTTCGTTTTCTATATCTGCATAGTGTTTTCTGGTTGTATTTACATCCGAATGTCCGAGCACATCAGCAACCAGATAAATATCACCGGTTTCTTGATATAACGCGGTGCCGTATGTACTACGAAGCTTATGGGGGGTAATATGCTTCAATGGAACTGCACATGCTGCGTATTTGCCTACAAGTTTTTCTACAGCACGAACCCCGATACGTTTCTTTTGTGATGACAAAAACAATGCATCTTCATGCCCGGAAATAGCTTCAATTTTTTTTCGTTGCTCCATATATTGCTCAAGAGACACACTTGCTTCGTCACTAAAGTATACAATTGCCTCTTTACCGCCTTTTCTTGTGACTTTGACGCACATATTATCAAAATCAACATGTTTGATATTAAGACCTACACATTCCGATATACGTATGCCGGTTGATAACATAAGGCTTAAAATTGCTAAATCGCGTGTTTTTGTACGTTCATGAAAGGCTAATTGATGTTTGGTCAAATTATTACCATACTCAACCGTATCAAGGAAGGTTGCAACCTCGGCAGCATCCATACGAACAATTTGTTTTTCTTTTAACCGCGGCATATCAACCTTTTTAATCGGATTTTGAGTCACAAGGTTATTCTTATAGTAATATGCGTAAAATGCGCTTAGTGCAGACAATTTACGCTTGATTGAAGCTTTACCGTTTGTATAGACACGACCGTTTTTACAATATTTTTGAAGATAATCCATATAATCCTCAATAAAATCAGAAGACAGGTCCGATAAGATTTCCAGAGATACATCTTTAGGAGTTTCCAATTTTTCTTTCTCATAACAATTAACAACATATTCAAAAAATGTTTTTATATCAATTGCATATCCAAGTCTTGTACGAGAAGCTTTTGTTTGTTGCTGGGCACGAAAAAATTTTTGAACATAGGACGGCAGCTCGTCACAGATATCACGAATTTGATCAATATGTTTTAATTCTAAATCTTGATGATATGATGATTCAGGCATATAACTCTCCCTTCTGTTATGTTGCTTTATTCGTAAAACTATGGTTTAGCGAATAAATATAATTCTATTATAATGCTGCCCTAATTTGTTGTCAAGTAAAAAAACGACGGAAATTCGTCGTTTTATATCATTGAAGTCGATTTAATATCT
>JAUNJN010000029.1 GCA_030533235.1 Eubacteriales bacterium
AAACAATCAAAAAATCATAGTATAAGTTGCGATATTTAATAGCCAAAGTAATACTATATATGAATTGGGGATTTCATAATATATGAACGTATTTCATCAACTTAAACAACTGATTATGAAGGATGTATCCAACGAAAATGAAGCACGCAAAACAGCTCTCATTATTCGTTTATTTACATTAATTCTTGGCTGTTATTTTGTGTTTCAATGTATTATTCTGTCTGTATTTTGCAACATATACGTTGCTATATTAGGGCTTGTCTGTGTCGTTCTTAATTTAATGCTGTTTGGCATGACCTATTTAAATCATACCCAATTAACTCTATTTTTAGTCCAATTGCTAACTGTGTCATGGATTATCTTATATGTATATACGCTCGGTTGGGATTGTGGTGTTCAGCATTTTATTTTTGTTATTTTAATTTTAAACTTTGTGGTTGGACAAAACAGCAACAGTATCAAGATTTTATATGCAATTTTTCTCTGTTGTCTTCGTATCGGGCTTTATACGTTTAACAAAATTCACATATCAATCTTTACACTCACTGCTACTTCCGGTGCATTCATGCAGATTATTAACACCATTTTTATTTTCATTTTAATGACAGTCATTGTTGTGATATCTAATTCCGAATCCATAGCGATGGAGCAAAAGCTGACGACATACAATGAACATATTCGTAAGATGGCTCTTATTGACCCTTTAACAAATCTTTACAATCGACGTGCGATTACAGATAAATTAGAGAAGCTTACAAGCAAGCAGCATTATGAACATAATTTATTAAGCATTGCACTCGGAGATATTGATTTTTTTAAAAAAGTAAATGACACATACGGTCATGATGCCGGCGATGCCGTACTCGTATTTGTTGCAGAACAACTGTTAGCTATGATCAGACCATATGGCTATGTTTCCAGATGGGGAGGCGAGGAATTTCTTCTGGTATTCAAAAATTCAAATGGTGATGATGCCTATACAATCTTAAACAATTTTCGTCATTCACTAAAAAAGATGCAAATTCCATATAAAGATGAAATCATTCATATCACAATGACCTTTGGTTTAGAGGAATATGATGATAATCTTGGAATTGATAAAACAATCTCCAATGCCGACAAGAAACTATATAAAGGTAAAGAAAACGGGCGCAATTGTGTTGAATATTAAAATACAAAAACGGACTGCAAACATATGCAGTCCATTTTTGTATTTTAATAATGTTGTATATTAATGACTTGCAACCACGTATACGTAAGCAGCTTCCTCAAACGGTCCCGTCATCGGATTAATTGCGCGATGATTTCCAAAATAATCGGTATCGAATACAATCGGTGTACCATCCGGATTTTCATAATACTGTTCCGGCTCAAATGCCATACCAAGCACATTTGTAGAAACCATATTGGATGCATTTGTTTTCAAATACTCATATACATTTGTATAAAGTGAATATACGCCATCCTTTTCTTCCAATCGAATTGATACTTCATTTTCATTATCAACGATTGCATTTTTATCTTTTTTCATCGGTTTTGCACCATTGAAAAATGCATTTCCAACCGACCATACCGGAAGTTCAACGTAATACCGATCACTCGGTTCTGAACCCATACCACAATATCCTTCAAACATCGAAGCATACTCTTCATATGTCGGATACGATTCATAAGGAATTGTTCCAACTGTAAGATTACCATCATTCCATTCATTATCCTTCATAAATTCACGGATTTCCATCATGCCTGAACGCATTTTTCTTTGGATAAAGATGTTGTTATAGAATCTCATGTCACCGTGTAAAATCGACATGAACCCTGCAATTTCGGTACGATGATGTACATGATACGGTGTATATCTCGGAGATATTTTCGTAACGGAACCATTGTTAACACCCCTACCTACTGTTGTCATCGACCCCGCAATTAAATTATGAACAAATGCAACACCTTGTGTCGGAAGCTTTAATGCATGATCAGACAGTAATATGTTATGATCTACCAATGTAGGTCCATGGGATACCTCAATAAAAATATCTTCTCCCAATCCATCCACATTATCGATTGTTGCATTATAATCATACGGAAATGTATTATCATGAAATAAATTTTCCGTAACACGGGTTCCCTGTGCTTGCCAATCAAGCCACAAGCCTCTTGTACAATGATGGAAATGATTCCGACGGATAATTACATCGATTGCCGCATGCATCTTAATTCCGCCAATTTCTGCACCTGCAAGATTTTGCTTATTATTTATATGGTGGATATGATTGTCCTCGATAATCGAGAATACGCCACCCAAATGTCCGACAATTCCTGTTTGTCCGCAATCATGAATATCACATCTGCGTATAATATGGGAGCCGATTTTTTCTTTTGTCCATCCCTCAATCTGAGCCTGACAAATATTGTCACGTTCAGTCTGTGTTCCATCCTTGAATTTCCATTTAGACCACTTGTTATCATTATTGGGTTGCAAGTATTTTCCTAATGATATACCGGAACACTTTGAATGTGCAATTTCACAATCCTCAATAATCCATCCCTTTGACCAGTGAGGTCCTACCATACCCTCCTGATATGCCGTAGGAGGTGCCCACTGTGTTGCTGCCTTCTCTACAACAAATCCTGAAAGTGTAATATATCCCACACCTTCCTTGGATGGATAAAAACAATTTCTCCGAACAGTGATTTCAACATTTTCATCATTCGGACATAATCCATGAAAATTTGCATAAATGAGAGTCTCATTTGTTTCTTCATCCTGTTCTGTATACCATGTATAGGTAGAAAAATCAGGATCCCATGACTTTGAATATACAACCGGATCTAACACGCCTTCAATTTTTGATGTCTCATATAATGATTTTCCGTTTAAGAAAACATCACCTGTATGTGCAATATATGTTGCAATATACCAATCGCCGCTTACCAAAGTTGTATATGGATTATAATTACCGAAAATACCGTTTGGAATACGTGCAAGCCATACATTTCCTGCATACTGCACCCAGTTTTTAACAGTTTCCGAACCGGTAATCACTGCGCCACGCATCTCTCTTGATTTATATGTAATCCTTGCATCCTCGCATCCTGCATTAGTCGGATCTACATACTCCCGATATACACCGGGTGCAACAATTACTTCATCTCCGGGCTTTGCGATTTTTGCTGCAGAAGAAATTGTCTGAAACGGATACTCCTTTGATCCATCCCCGCTTCGTAAAGAACTACAGTCAACATAATATATCATGCATTATCCTCCTTGTCACTTACCAAATTTCTCCATATAACTATGTATATTGTCTATCGATTTTTGAAATAAAAGAGCCTATCATAAAAGATAGACTCTTAATAAACTTATTAATAGAACTTAATAGCAAACAATCTTACCGAAGTCAGCCTTAAGGGAAGCACCACCAACAAGACCGCCATCGATATCCGGCTGAGCAAAAAGTTCTGCTGCGTTGCCGGCATTTACAGAACCACCATACTGAATACGTACTGCAGCTGCTGTTGCATCATCATAAATCTCAGCAATACACTCGCGAATACCCTTACAAACTTCTTCAGCCTGCTCTGTTGTAGCTGTCTTACCTGTACCGATTGCCCAGATTGGCTCGTAAGCAATAACAAGGTTCTTAACATCATCCGCTGCAACGCCATCAAGATCAGATTTAATCTGTAAACGGATCCAATCCATAGTAACGCCCATCTCTCTCTGCTCCAATGACTCACCACAGCAAAGAATTGGTGTAAGACCGGCCTCGATAGCCTTCTTAACCTTCTTGTTCAAAAGACAGTCGCACTCCTTGAAGTAATCTCTTCTCTCAGAGTGACCGATAATAACATACTTAACACCTGCATCAACAAGCATCTCAGCAGAAATCTCGCCTGTGAAGGCACCCTTCTCCTCAAAATACATGTTCTCAGCTCCAACCTGTACGTTAGAGCCCTTAACAGCCTCAACAACAGGTACAATATCAATAGCAGGTACGCAGTAAACTACGTCTACATCATCGTTCTTTACAAGTGGAGCTAACTCCTCAACAAGCTTTACAGCCTGTGAAGGTGTCATGTTCATCTTCCAGTTACCTGCAATAATTTTCTTTCTTGCCATTATAGTAATCTCCTATTATTATCTATTTATCATTTGCTGCGACTACACCCGGAAGCTCCTTACCCTCAAGGTACTCAAGGGAAGCACCGCCACCTGTTGAAATATGGCTCATCTTAGGACCATATCCAAGGATATTAACAGCAGCTGCTGAATCACCACCGCCGATAATTGTTGTAGCGTCTGTCTCAGCAAGTGCTGCCGCTACTGCCTTTGTACCTGCAGCAAGTACCGGATTCTCAAATACACCCATAGGTCCGTTCCAAACAACTGTCTTTGCAGTCTTTACTGCATCAGCATAAAGCTCAATAGTCTTTGGTCCGATATCACAACCTTCCTTATCCGCATCCATAGCATCTGCATCACGTACAAATGTTTCAATTGTAGGATCATCAATCGGATTAGGGAAATCATTGATCATAACGGAATCTACCGGAAGAAGAAGCTTCTTGCCAAGTGACTCTGCCTTCGCCATCATTTCCTTACAGTACTCAATCTTCTCATCATCAACCAGTGACTTACCAATCTCATACCCCTTAGCCTTTAAGAATGTGTAAGCCATACCGCCACCAATGATAAGTGTATCACATTTCTCAAGAAGGTTAGAAATAACATTTAACTTGTCAGCAACCTTAGCTCCGCCAAGAATAGCTACAAAAGGTCTAACCGGATTCTCTACTGCATTACCAAGGAACTGAATTTCCTTTTCCATAAGGTAACCAACTACTGCTGTATCAACAAGACCGGCAACACCAACGTTTGAGCAGTGAGCTCTGTGAGCTGTACCAAATGCATCATTTACGAATACATCACAGATAGAAGCAAGATCCTTAGAGAAAGCCTCTCCGTTCTTTGTCTCCTCACCGATTCTCCAACGAGTATTCTCAAGAAGAATCACCTCGCCATCCTTCATCTGTTCAACTGCAGCTCTTACATTTGCACCTACGACTTCAGGATCCTGAACAAATTTAACTTCCTGACCGAGAAGCTCTGAAAGACGAACTGCTACCGGAGCAAGTGTCTTAGAAGCCTTGTCTTCTTCTGTCTTAACCTTGCCAAGATGTGAGCAAAGGATAACCTTTCCACCATCAGAAATAAGCTTCTTGATTGTCGGAAGAGCAGCTACAAGACGATTCTCATCTGTAATCACACCATTCTTTAAAGGTACGTTGAAGTCACATCTGCAAAGAACACGAAGTCCTTTAACATTAATATCATCGACTGACTTTTTGTTTAATGCCATTGTTATATCCTCCTAAAATAAATTGTAAAAATAAAGGGTCCGGTCCAAATAGACCGGACCCGTAAGGTCTGAAATAATCTTAACCAGAATTAAGCTAACTCAGCGAAGTACTTGATTGTTCTAACCATCTGGCTTGTGTATGAATTCTCATTGTCATACCATGAAACAACCTGAACCTCATAAAGATCATCAGCGATCTTAGCTACCATTGTCTGTGTAGCATCGAAAAGTGAACCATATCTCATACCAACGATATCAGAAGATACGATCTCTTCCTCGTTGTAACCATATGACTCAGAAGCAGCAGCCTTCATTGCGGCATTGATGCCTTCCTTTGTTACATCTGAACCCTTAACAACTGCTGTAAGAATTGTTGTAGAACCTGTTGGAACAGGAACTCTCTGTGCAGAACCGATTAACTTACCGTTAAGTTCCGGAATTACAAGACCGATTGCTTTAGCAGCACCTGTTGAGTTTGGAACGATATTAACAGCTGCAGCACGTGCTCTTCTGAAATCGCCCTTTCTGTGTGGTCCGTCAAGTACCATCTGATCACCTGTGTATGCATGGATTGTAGCCATGATACCGGACTGGATTGGTGCATAGTCATTAAGTGCCTTAGCCATAGGTGCTAAACAGTTTGTTGTACAAGAAGCTGCAGAGATGATCTTGTCATCCTTTGTAAGAGTGTTCTCGTTAACGCTATATACGATAGTAGGAAGATCATTACCAGCTGGAGCTGAAATAACTACCTTCTTTGCACCTGCATCGATATGAGCCTGTGACTTAGCCTTTGAAACATAGAAACCTGTACACTCAAGTACAACATCTACATCAAGAGCTCCCCAAGGAAGGTTCTTAGCATCTGCCTCTGCATAAATCTTTAATGTCTTACCACATACTGTAATTGTACCAGCCTCATCATCTGCTGTAACCTGATCAGCGTAAGCATACTTACCCTGTGATGAGTCATACTTTAATAAGTGAGCAAGCATAGAAGGCTTTGTCAAGTCGTTGATTGCAACTACCTCATAACCTTCTGCATCAAACATCTGTCTGAATGCAAGACGACCGATACGTCCAAAACCGTTAATTGCTACTTTTACTGCCATTTTTTGTTCCTCCTAAGTTTTGATAAATGTTTATAAATACTGCCTATGGCAGACAGTAATATATCTGTGACAATTCACAAACCAATAATAACTTCTTTCGTAATAAAATTCAAGTATTAAATTGCCAATTTTTTTTGATTTTTTACCCTTTTTCTATTCTCATTGTACATATGCGAAAAAAGGTTTTCCTTTAAAAGGCGTTTAAATATATTTTTATCACTATTTTTTCCAACTATTCTTTTTTTTAAACATGATATATTATATAATAAGTTTAAGTTATTAAGATGTATATAATCTATTATAGAAAAGAGGCTTATTTATGATATTTCCGGATTATCATCTTCATTCCAAATTCTCTTCAGATTCGGACACAGATATCTATGACATCATTCATACAGCTCGTCAAAGAGGAATGACATCCATTTGTTTAACGGATCACTATGATATGGATTTTCCTTCTTTACCTGAGGCTCCGGGTATGGATTTTAATTTGGATATTGATACATACTATACCTGTTTAAAAAACATACAAGCCGAATTATCGAAAGACTTTGATTTACGTATTGGTGTCGAGCTTGGAATCATGCCTGAAACAATCGATAAGTTAAATACTTATGTAAATAAGCATCCTTTCTTTGATTTTATTATTGCATCCGTACATCTTGTCGACGGAATGGATCCGTACTATCCGCGTTATTTTGAAGGAAAGACCGAGCACCAGGCCTTTCTTCGCTATTTTGAATCAATTCTTTATTTTGCAAAAAAATACAATGCGTATGATGTATGCGGACATCTTGATTATATTGTACGTTACGGTAAAAACAAGGCAAACAATTATAATCCTGTTGATTATTATGATATTTTCGACGAGCTATTTAAAACAATTATCCCAAAAGGAAAAGGAATTGAGCTTAACACAGGCAGTCTTTACAAAGGCCTTGATTTTGCACATCCCCATCCAAAGCTTCTTAAAATGTACAAAGAAGCCGGTGGCGAAATCATTACCATCGGAAGTGATGCCCACAAAATCGAATTCATCGGTTACGGATTCGACAAAGCACGAGAATTATTACTTTCAAACGGATTTAAATATTATTGTACATTTAAGCAACGTAAACCAACGTTTCATAAACTATAAAAAAGGAGCAAAATGCTCCTTTTTTCAATCTAATATTAGTATTCCTCTTCTTCCTCTTCTTCACTGATATCATTTTTAGGCTTTTGTAACCCCTCAATCGTGATATTGTTTTTCTCCGCATAATCCCATAACGCTGCATGAATTGCTTCTTCTGCAAGCAATGAACAATGTACCTTTACCGGCGGAAGTCCGTCCAACGCTTCCATAACTGCCTTATTTGTAACCTCTAATGCTTCATAAATTGTCTTTCCCTTTACAAGTTCTGTTGCCATGCTGCTTGTCGCAACCGCAGCACCGCAACCGAAAGTTTTAAACTTAACATCACGGATAACCTGATTTTCATCAATATCAAAATAAATTCGCATGATATCTCCGCATTTTGCATTTCCAACTGTACCGACGCCACTTGCATTTTCTATCTCACCGACATTTCTCGGATTTTGAAAATGATCCATCACTTTTTCACTATACATATATTATCCTCCTCATTGGAATGTCTCATACAAATCATCTGACACATTCGAAACTAATTTCAAATTATCTGTTACTTTTTTTAATAAAGTCCTCATACAAAGGTGACATACTACGGAGACGTTCAACAATTTGCTTTAACTGTTCAATCACATAATCCATATCTTCCTTTGTGTTTTCCTCTCCCAGTGTAAGTCTAAGAGAACCATGTGCAATTTCATGCGGTAAGCCGATTGCAAGAAGTACATGAGACGGATCTAACGAACCGGATGTACATGCAGAACCACTGGAGCCGCATATTCCCGCCATATCAAGCATAATAAGCAAAGATTCACCTTCAATAAATTGAAAGCTGAAATTAATATTGTTCGGTAAACGATTGGTTCGATCGCCATTGACTCTTGTATACGGTATTTCTGCCAGCACCCTATCCATGGTGTATTCACGTAGATTTTGTTCGTGCTTTGCACGTGCTTCCATTGTTTCAAACGCGATAGAGACCGCCTTGCCAAGTCCGACAATACCCGGCACGTTTTCTGTGCCTGCCCGTCTTGCTCTTTCTTGTGCACCGCCATGAACAAAGCTACGAATCTTAACACCCTTTCGAATGTAAAGGAAACCAATTCCTTTTGGTCCGCCTAACTTATGACCGCTTGCAGATAACATGTCAATATGCATTTTTTCAACATCAATCGGCAGCTGACCGTATGCCTGAACAGCATCTGTATGAAATAGCACATCATGTGCTTTTGCTATTTCACCAATCTTCTCAATCGGCTGTATCGTACCGATTTCATTATTTGCAAACATAATCGAAATCAATATTGTATCCGGTCGTATTGCTTTTTCAAGTTCATCAAGCTTAATAATGCCGTTTTCATCAACATCGATATATGATATCTCATAACCTTGTTTTTCAAGCCATTCACATGTATGCAAAATTGCATGATGTTCAATTTTTGATGTGATTATATGCTTACCCTTTGACGAATAAGCTTCTGCAGTCGCCTTTAAAGCCCAATTATCCGCTTCCGAACCACCTGCCGTAAAATATATATTTGTAACCTCCGTGTTCAAGCTGTCTGCAATGCATTTTCTTGCATTCATAATTGATTCTTTCCCTTTGTTGGAAAATTTATATACACTGGATGGATTTCCATAATATTCGGAAAAGTATGGAAGCATAGCCTCAACAACTTCCGGTCTTGTTGCCGTTGTTGCAGCATGATCCAAATAAATTAATTTATCCATTTAAAACTCACTCCTTTTCACTTTTTCATGGCTACCATAACACTGTGATTTTCCAAAGTCAACCCAAAGCTCCATCAAACTCCCTTATTGAAAAATATTATCAGTAATAATATGTTTTTTGCATAAGTAAAATATACAAGTAAGATAATTATTGAGGAATTTATGTCAAAGAAATCAATCATAAAAGGAACACTTATTCTGACAGCCACAGGTCTATGCACAAAGCTGCTCGGATTTTATTATAGAATATTCTTGACAAGACTGATTGGTGTACAGGAACTTGGAATCTATCAACTGGTTTTTCCGATTTATATCTTAATGTTTTCCTTCGTTTCACAAGGCTTTTGCCAGGCTCTTACAAAGCATGTTTCCCATTATCTCGGCAATAAAAAACAAGCTTGTATTAAGCATGTGTTTCACTTTGCATTATCCCTGTCATTATTTCTAAGTATCCTCGTAGCAGTACTTGTATACATAAATTCAAAAAACATTGCCTGTTTCGTTTTAAAAAACAGTCAATGCGCATCTCTAATCAGACTGTTATGTATTGCTATTCCGTTTGTAGCGCTTAAAGCTATGATTAACGCATATTTTATGGGAAATGAACAGCCAAAGTATCAAGGTGTTACCCAGCTTTTTGAACAAATAATACGGATATTTTCCGCTTATATTCTTTCAACTGTTTGTTTTATCGGGCAAAGAAATTCCAAACTAGCCGTAATCGCTGTTGTTATCGGAGAACTCGGCGCAACGCTTCTTTCCGTATTTTTCTACTATTATGTAAGTAAGAATACCGGAAACGATAATTCTAAAAAAAATCTTACATCCGCAGACTGTACGGTTTCCATGAATAAAATACATACTTCATACATAAAAGATGCCCTCCCCATGACAACCAATAATTTGATTTTTTCAATATTTGCCAGCTTTGAGGCTATTCTCATGCCAACAATGCTTTTTTATTTTTATCATGATAAGACATTGACAATGGAATTATTCGGAATCGTAAACGGAATCGTACTTCCGTTCATTCTGTTTCCCGCAACAATTACAACCTCCTTATCTTCTATGCTTCTTCCAACCGTATCTTATGCAAGTGCAGAGCATAATTATAAAAAAATAAAGAAAACGCTTATGGGAAGCGTTTTCTTTTGTCTGACCCTCGGTATGTTTGCTTGGTTCATATACCGAATACTGGGTGTTTTTATTTGTAATTTTGCCTTTCATAACAAGGATGCAGGTTTGTTACTTGCAAACATGAGTTTTTTATGTCCTTGTATATACCTATCAGGAACACTTTCTGCCATATTAAACGGAATGAGTATGGCATTATCAAACCTTGTATATAATCTCATTGGAATATCCATTCGCATCGCCTGTTCAATTTTTTTTGTTCCGTCCTATGGGATTAAGGCATATGTCTTTAGTTTGGCATGCAGCTATTTGGTAATCGACATATTACAGTATATTACAATCAACAAGACAAATCAGCACCACTTTACAGCTGATACGGTGTTACCTGATAAACATAATAATTAAGCCAGTTCGTATACAGTGTATTTGCATGACAACGCCATGATTTAATCGGCGTTTTTGTCGGATCATCATTCGGATAATAATTTAGCGGAATATCCGGATTGAGTCCGCGGCCAATGTCACGTTTATACTCTTGATCAAGTGTTAATGTATCATATTCCGGATGACCGGTTACGAATATATTTTTTCCGTCTTCGCCAATGATAAGATACGGTCCGGTCTCTTTTGACTCTGCAACAATCTCAAGCAACGGATGATCAACAATCGCCTGCTTATCAATTGCCGTATAACGAGACTGCGGAACCAGAAAGGAATCATCAAATCCCCGAACAAGTGGCGTACGCTTGTGAAATGTATAATGCTTATATACACCGGAAAATTTTTTATCCATCTTATATTTTTTTACACCGTAACGGTAATAAAGCCCCGCTTGTGCCCCCCAGCAAATATGAAGGGTTGATGTAACGTTATCCTTTGACCAATCCATAATTTCGGTAAGCTCATTCCAATATTCAACCTCTTCAAATTCCATAAGCTCTACCGGAGCACCTGTAATGATAAGACCATCCCATTTTCTTGTTCGTACACTCATAAAGTCTGTGTAAAAGCGTTCCAAATGAGCCTCGGAAACATGCTTTGATTCATATGACATCGTACGAATAAACGAAATATTTACCTGAAGAGGTGTATTAGAAAGACTGCGGAGCAGCTGAAGCTCTGTATCCTCCTTCAATGGCATCAGATTAAGAATTAATATATCAAGCGGTCGGATATCCTGACTTAATGCACGATTTTCATCCATAACAAATATGTTTTCCTGCTCTAATATTTTCTTAACCGGCAAATCATTATCTATTTTGATTGGCATTTTTTAAACCTCTTTTCTAATTTATTACTAATATATATCACTTTTTTTCTATAACTTCAAGAAGTCCTCTTCCGAAATAATTGGAATATTTAACTCCTTAGCTTTTTTATTTTTAGAAGATGATGATAATACATCATTGTTAATCAAATAATGCGTCTTGGCGGATACACTGCCTGATACCTTGCCACCCCGATCTTCAATCGCATTTTTTAATGCTTCTCGATTTTCAAAATGATTAAGGGTTCCTGTAATCACAAAAGTTTTCCCTAAAAGATCCTGATTTTCCTTAATTACAGTCTTTTCAATCGTAAGTTCCGCGAGCAGACGGATTAAGTTTTCGCGATTGGATTCCTTACAAAAATAAGCAACGATTCCTTCTGCAATCACGTCCCCAATACCATCAATTTCAGCAAAATCATCCACATTTGCAGAAAGAATTGCATCGACATCATCTTGAAAATGCTTGCAAATAAGTTTTGCCATTGCACTACCGATATTAAGAATTCCAAGCCCATATATCACTCGTGATAATGTTGTTTTTCTAGATGCTTCAATCGATGTAAGCATATTATCAAAGGACTTTTCTCCAAAACCATCCATGGCAACAATTTCATCTTTATATTGTTCCAAATGATACAGATCATAAAACTCTTTAATGAATCCGCAATCAAGAAATTTCTCTAAGGTTGCCTCTGACAGTCCGTCGATATTCATAGCATTTCTAGATACAAAATGCGTAAAAAGTTTAACTGCCTTAGCCGGACACGTATTATTGATGCAGTATAATGTCTCAATTCCGTTTTCATTATGAATTTTTGTCTCCCCTCCACATACGGGACATACAGACGGAATAGACAAATTTCCGCTTTGTGTAATATTTTCACTAATTTGCGGAATAATCATATTTGCTTTATAAACCTTAATTTTATCACCGATTCCAAGCTTTAACTGACGTACAATGCTGACATTGTGTACACTTGCGCGTGAAACCGATGTTCCTTCCAGAGAAACCGGATCGAATATTGCAACCGGATTAATAAGCCCGGTTCTCGATGCACTCCATAAAACATCTCTTAACACCGTTTCCGCCTGCTCATCTGCCCATTTAAATGCTATTGAATCTCGTGGAAATTTCGCAGTTGTACCAAGCGAATGTCCATACGCAACATCATTATATGACAGAACAAGACCGTCGGACGGGAAATCATTTTGTGAAATTTTTTCAGAAAATGTCTTTATATACTCACCAATAGTATCTGCTGATACCGTATAATGTTCTACAACATCAAATCCAAGCCTTGTCAGATGTTCAAATTTTGAACAAATTGTCTGATCAATCAAATCATCCCCAGTATCCATTAATGAAAAAGCAAAAAAATGTACATTTCGCTCTGCCGTAATTTGATTGTTAAGCTGACGCACCGTTCCTGAACAAAGATTTCTTGGATTTTTATATTTGGCGGTCATGTCGCCAATGGTCTCATTGATTCGATCAAAATCCGTATATGTGATAACTGCTTCTCCTCGAATCACGAGCGTACGTTTATCAGAAATAATATTTGGAATATTCGCAAATACCCTTGCATTGTTTGTGATAACCTCCCCGATTTCTCCATTTCCACGTGTAACTGCCTTAACAAGCTTTCCGTCCTCATAAGTAAGAACAACTGTTAATCCGTCCATTTTCCATGATAATACCCCATCTTTATCACCAAGCCATAATACAAGATCCTCTACGCTCTTCGTTTTATCAAGGGACAGCATCGGTTGAGGATGCCTTTCCTTTGGCAGTGCACTTAAGATTTCATATCCCACCTTTTGTGTCGGGCTTCCGGAAAGCACAAGTCCAAGTTCCTTTTCCAAGGAAACAAGCTCATCATACAATGCGTCATATTCATAATTGCTCATAATTTCTTCATCAAATTGATAATATGACCTCGAAGCATCATTTAATTGTTTTATCAATTGTTTCATACGGTCTGTTTTAGACATAAGGCATCCTCCAAATCTACGTCTTTTGCTTGTTTACAAGGCTTCGTAGCTTACATTCTTCTTCCGAAGTCAATTCTCGGAAACTCCCCGGCCTTAAATCACCCAATTTAACATTCATTACACGAACACGTTTTAGGTGCACAACACGATATCCGAAATAATCACACATTCTTCGTATTTGACGGTTTAAGCCTTGTGTGAGCACAATTGAAAAATTCCGTGCCCCCTGCTTTTTAACAATACATGGTTTTGTAACTGTATCAAGTATCGGAACCCCAGCCCGCATACCTTGAATAAATTCATCGGTTAAATCACGATTCACACGTACCTGATATTCCTTTTCATGATTATTTTTTGATTTTTGAATTTCGTTTGCAAGTTCACCATCATTTGTAAGCAGTAGCAATCCGGACGAATCCTTATCGAGTCGCCCTACATAATTTACCGCTATCGGAAAGTTTGCTTTCAAAAATATACTGTCCTTATCAGCATCCGCCGATGTACAAACAAGACCTATCGGCTTATGATATGCATAAATAACCTGCTTTTTTTCCGGGAAGATACGTCTGCCATTGTACATAACAACCGACTGTGCATTCACGCGGGCACCAAGATCCGCGACGACACCATCTACTGTTATCTTTCCCTGTTCAATCAGACAATCCGCCTGTCTTCTGGAACATATCCCGCTATCACTTATATATTTATTAAGTCGAACCAAATCTTCCATGAATAACCTTCCTTATACGTAAAATATGTTAGGGTCAGTCCTATACGGTCTGACCCTAACCATTCCAATCATTAATTTGCATTTACACGATTGTAAAACGAAACAAAACTCTCATCATCCGCGAGACATTTATTAATATTATCCTGAACTGTTTGATACAACGCCTGAATATCAGCCTCTGCATCACGTTCATTCAAATATTCTGTCACGGATTCATCATACGGTCTGTTATCAATCAAATATCCGTTATCCGTCTGCCTTACATAATAACACCTGATATCAAGCGGCTTACTTTCCACATTTAGAATTGTAATATTACATACCGTATATACGATTGTTGCATCTTCCGTCACACCGGGAAGTGTATAGCAGTTAATATTTGAATAATTTGTCACAACCGCCGCTTTTGCAAGCACATCTGTCATATCATTATATTCAGAAGGATCCATAACAAGTGTTTTTAAAAGCGCTTGATCCTTCGATGCAAGCGCTGAATAATAATCTGCCATTAAAGCATTAATATCCGGATTTGAATTTGTTTCATACTTATATACGGTATCATACAAAGACATATCCTCGGAAAGCTCTCCTTCTGTTACGGAAACTGTTGTTTTCGCTTTATCAGATGATTTCTTATTAAACGGAAGTTCATCCCAATAATAAAAATAGAAAATTAATGTAAATAAAATAAACATCAACCAAAAGAATAATAGGACAAGTCCCATAATTCCATTTTTCTTTGACTTTTTTTTCTGTTTATTCATAAATGATGAACTCCTTTTGTAAAATGCACCAGAGAGGAATCGAACCTCCGCACATGGCTCCGGAGGCCATTGCTCTATCCACTGAGCTACTGATGCATAACTCTCATTTTATCAATTTTTAGTTGCTCTTTTAATTCCTCTATGGAATTAAAACGTTTTTCATCACGCAGCTTACGTGCAAACCATATTGTCAGTTCATGCCCATATAAATCACCGGAATAATCAATAATATGTGTTTCAATATGGATTTTTTGATCATCATCGACCGTCGGATTTTGTCCGATATTTGTGATTGCCTTATAATCCACACCATCTACACGGACAAATGTCTCATAGACACCATTTTGCGGAAGAAGCTTTACCTTAGACGGTTCTAAATTAATAGTCGGAAAACCAATTGTACGTCCTAGCTTTTTTCCTTCAATAACTAAACCGCTTACCGAATAATACCGCCCTAAATAGTCAGAAAGCCCATCAACTTTTCCTTCGGCAACTCGTGTCCGTATCAATGATGCACTGATAATTTCTCCATTAGCCTTTAGCTTTGGAAACGCTATCACTCTAAATCCATATTTTATCCCAAACTCTACCAGTCTGTCAACATCTCCTAGACGATTTATTCCAAACCGGAAATCTTCACCAACCACAACACAAGTAACATGCAGATGATCAATCAAAATCTCTTTCACAAACCTCTCAGGTGTCATTGCAGCAAATTCCTCAGAAAAATCACACTCAACTGCAACGTCAACCCCTTTTTCTTCCAAAATCGAAAAACGCTCCTTTGCAAGCTGCAAAACTTTGTCCTTTGTGGGAATGTTTATTGTAAACACTGTACTAATATAACCATGCTCTTTAGCAAGTGATATTATCTTGTCAATCAAAAGCATATGCCCCTTATGCAGTCCTTGAAACTTGCCGAGTGCAACAACTGTATTATTTAGATTTACTTTTTTATAATCTGTGATTATCACTTTTGTTCCCTCAAATCCTGCTCATTTAGAAACATTTTGTACGGACGAAGCATATGATCATCCTGGCGATATTGATATAAGGCTACCAGGCGCTCCTTGGCATAAACACGAAACAGCTCACAATCAAAGGAAGGATCACATACCTCAAATTGATTACAATATAGCTTATTTCCGTTTACAAGATATTTTAGAAATTCGTTTTTTATGTGTATTGCTTTGTAGGCTTGTAAAACAGAATCCATCGATATAATGTAGTTCATGATTGTTCCATCTACCATACACTTCTCAATTTGAGACAAACGAAGTGCATCGCACGCCTTAAGTCCATTTACTTCCTGTCGAACAAGTGACGTCATCGTCGCACCGGTTCCAAGCGTATCTCCAATATCTCTGCACAAACTTCTCACGTAAGTTCCTTTTGAACAATGGACATTAAACGAAACCACAGGCAGATCAATTACAATATCATCAATAGAAAATATTGTAACATTTCTTGGAGTTCGTTCTACAGAAATCCCTGCACGTGCATATTCATAAAGTTTTTTTCCGTCTTTTTTAATTGCAGAATACATCGGAGGAATCTGATCATAGGATTTTACATAATCATGCAAAACATCTATTACCTGTTGCTTTGTTAAGTCTCTTGGAATATCCTTTTGACAAATGACAGTTCCTGTTATATCCTCTGTATCCGTCATAATCCCCAGTTGCATAGAAACTCTGTAACATTTATCCTTCAAGGTAAGTACATCGACAAGCTTTGTCGCAGATCCAAGACATACAAGCAAAACACCCTCTGCCATAGGATCTAAGGTGCCGGTATGTCCAATCTTTTTTTGATGCAGAATGGAGCGAAGCTTTGCAACCACATCAAAGGATGTATATCCCGTTTCTTTATATACATTAATTATTCCGTCCACAAAATACTCCGTTTACTCTATAACTGTTCATAAATCATATCTAAAATCTTCGTAAAATGTTCTTCATATGGTCCCTTTGCCTCAAAGCCTGCAGCACGAATATGTCCGCCACCGCCGAATGCTACAGCAATTTTGCTCACATCCACATACGACACACTCCGAAGACTGTATTTGTAAGTATCTTCTGTAAGCTGATATACAAATATTGCAACCTCAACACCCTCTGTCACTCGTATTTTGTCAATAATCCCATCTGTGTCGGCTCTTGTACATCCGTATTCCCGAAACAATTCTTCGGTTACACATGTTGCAATGACTTGTCCTTCAAAATACAGTCTTGCATCTAACAAGGCACGTCCGGTCAAACGATTTTGATCAAATCGAACCATATAAAATGTATGATCGATAATGAACTGACTTCTGGCTCCCTTTGTTATAAGAGTACCTGCAATCTGCATGGTCTCTTCTTTCGTTGACGGATATTTAAATACACCTGTATCATGAACAATGCCTAAATAAAGACATTCTGCACATTCCGTCATAATCTTATCTTCATCCAAAAATCGATACAATACCTCACATGTAGACGAGGCTTTTTCATCACAATAAAACAAGTTTCCAAAACCTTGATTACTTCTATGATGGTCAAGACAAATCGTATCTCTTGCCGATGAAAATATCATTGCAAATTCACCGTGACGATCTGTATCTCCGCAATCGAGCGAAACAGCAAGATCAAAAACAGTTTTTTGCGGTACGTTGCAGATTGACTCAGATCCACGCAAAAATACAAACTTATCCGCAATTTGCTGTAAAAATACGACTGCCTTCTTATCCGGATACACATCCATAATATAATTGTAAAGTCCCAGACAAGAACCGACACAATCGCCATCCGGACGTATATGCCCAATGATGGCAATCGAATCTGCCTGTTCAATTTTTTTTAGAAAATCTTGTTTCATATTCTTCCCTAATCTCCAATAAACCTACTCATTCATAAGCTCATCAATCTTCTTAGACATCTCAATACCATAAGCAATTGAAGAATCAAGTACAAAAGTGATTTCCGGTGTATTTCGAAGATTAATGCTTCTTGCAAGCTCTCTTCGAATATATCCGGCAGCACTTTTCAGACCTTCGATTGTATCCATGGCAGAACCCTCATCACCAAGCACACTAATATAAGCTTTACAGTACTTTAAATCGGGTGTAACAATAACACTTGTCACAGATGTCATTGGATGAATTCTTGGGTCCTTTATCTCCATGGATATAATTCTGGATAATTCTCTTTGAACTTCTCCGTTAATTCTTTCATTTTTATGACTGTTTTTTTTCATATATGCTCCTATTTATCTAGGCACTTCTTCCATTACATATGCCTCTATGATATCGCCTTCCTTGATATCATTAAAACCATCCATAACAAGTCCGCACTCGAAGCCGGATTTTACTTCTTTTACATCATCCTTGAAGCGTTTTAATGATGCAAGAGCACCTTCAAAAATCTGTTCTCCGTCACGCGAAATACGAATGCTGGAACCTCTCTTGATAAATCCGTCTAAAACATATGAACCGGCGATTGTACCAACACCGGAAGCCTTGTATGTCTGACGCACCTCTGCATGTCCGGTCACCTTTTCTTCAAATATCGGATCTAACATACCTTTCATGGCAGACTCAATATCTTCAATTGCATTGTATATTACACGGTACAGACGAATATCAACCTTCTCACGATCTGCAACATCTTTTGCCTGATTATCCGGACGTATATTAAATCCGATAATAATCGCATTCGATGCAGATGCAAGAATAACATCCGATTCATTAATCGCTCCAACACCGGAGTGAATACACTTAACCGCAACCTCCTCATTAGAAAGTTTTAGCAAGCTCTGCTTAACTGCCTCCACAGAACCTTGTACATCCGCCTTAATAATCAGATTAAGATCCTTTACATTACCTTCCTGAATCTTATTATACAAATCATCAAGTGACATTTTGGATTTTGTATCTGCAATTAACTTTTCTTTCCCTCGTGTAATAAATGCCTCAGAAATCTGTCTGGCTTCCTTCTCATTGTCAGTTGCCATGAAAATTTCTCCTGATTGCGGTACACCGTTTAATCCAAGAATTTCAACCGGCATAGAAGGCACCGCTTCCTTTACCTTTCTGTGCTTATCATCAAACATTGCACGAACCTTACCATTAACATCACCGATTGCAACGCAATCACCAACATGTAAGGTACCCTTTTGAACAAGTACAGTTGCAACAGAGCCACGACCTTTATCAAGCTGTGCTTCGATAACGATACCACGTGCCTTACGTTTCTTGTTTGCCTTTAATTCAAGAATCTCTGCAGTAAGAATAATCATTTCAAGAAGATTATCAATACCTTCTTTTGTATGTGCGGATACCGGACAGAAAATTGTATTTCCACCCCAGTCTTCAGGAATTAATTCATATTCTGTGAGCTCCTGCTTTACACGGTCAATGTTTGCACTTTCCTTATCAATCTTATTGATTGCAACAATTATTTCGATACCTGCAGCCTTTGCATGGTTAATCGCTTCAACCGTCTGTGGCATAACACCATCATCCGCAGCAACAACTAAGATTGCTATGTCGGTTGATTGGGCACCACGCATACGCATTGCGGTAAATGCTTCATGACCCGGTGTATCAAGGAATGTAATCTTCTGGTTGTTGATTGATACAACCGAAGCACCGATATGCTGTGTAATACCACCGGCTTCTCCCTCCGTAACCGAAGAATTACGGATAGCATCAAGCAATGAAGTTTTACCGTGATCTACATGACCCATTACACAAACAACCGGCGGACGAGATGTCATTGTCGATTCATCTTCATCCTCTTCCTTTAACAGCTCCTCAATAACATCAATCTGTTCCTCTTCCTCGGCAATATAATTATACTCAAGTGCAATTTCAGCTGCAGAATCAAAATCAAGATCTGAATTTACATTATAAAGCTTGCCGCCCATAAACAGCTTCTTAATAAGCTGAGCAACCGGAACTTTAATTTTTGACGCAAGCTCGCCAACCGTCAGGACTTCCGGCAATTTAATTGTTTTAATAACCGGTTCCACATGCTCCGGCTTCTTTGGCTCCGGACGTCCTTGCGGATTTTGTCGGATATTATTGCCTTTCCCTTGTTTCCCGTTTGGTCTCTCATTATTCGGTCCACCCGGTCTTCTTGATCGTTCCGCATTTGTTTTCTCGTTATTTGAACCTACCGGTTTTCTTTGACGATCAACATTTGAACGATCCGCATTAACATTTCCCGGTTTCTTCGGTCGTTCTGTATTTTTTTGTGCAGCTACTTTTTGTTCTTGTGAATTCTTGTTTACCGATCTTTCACTTTCATTCTTTACAGCTTTTTGCGGCTTATCCGACTTTCCTTTATTATCTGTTTTTTTACCTTCCGCAACAGGCTGCTTCTTTTCCGGTTTCTTTTCTTTATCCACCGGTTTCTCTGCCGGTTTCTGAGGTTTGATGTAAATGTCTCTGATGAAGGCAATCAGCTCATCACTAATACTGCTTTGCGGCTTCATACCTTCTTTTTTCTTATTTAAATATACAAGCAATTCACTGCTCGCGATTGTTTTTCCCAGCTCACTTGATAATTGTTTTGCTAATTCGTGTACTCTCATTGATTACACCTCCATATCCTTTGCAAATAATATTCATTATTTGCCATCTACAACGTCTGTTAAGTAAAAATTACGATGTTTGATTTAGCTTGATTGCAATTTGTTTTGCCAATCCCTCATCAGTTACTGCAATCACCGTACGAAATTCTTTTCCGATACGATGCCCAAGTGTATCCTTGTCACCAATTACTTTGTATGGCACATCATAATATGTACATTTATCTCGGAATCTTTTACAAGTATTATCTGATGCATCATCTGCAATCAAAACAATTCTTGCCGAACCATCCTGTATTGCCTTTTCACAAAGAAATCCCCCGCTTACAACCTTACCTGCTTTTGCTGCAATTGATATAAGATTTAATGCCTTGTCAAAATCTGTAGCCAGTTAAATCAACTCCTTACCAATCGTATCATATATTTCATCCGGAATTTCTATCTGCAACGCTCTTGCAATTCCCTTTGTTTTTATCGCCTTTTCAAAACAGGCTTTATTTTGACATATATATGCACCTCTGCCATTTTTCTTTCCTGTTTTATCAAGACAAATTTCCTGTTCCGGTGTTCGAATAATACGTACAAGCTCTTTTTTCGGCTTCATTTCTCTGCAACCGATACATTGTCTGACCGGTATTTGTTTTGCCATAAATATTACTCCTCATCCTCATATGACTCTTCATCATAAGAATCATACTCGTCATATTCCTCATCATAATCCTCGTATTCTTCATCATATCCATAATCAAGTCCGAGTTCTTTTGCCTGAGACTGACTCTTGATATCAATTTTATAACCGGTAAGTCTTGCTGCAAGACGTACATTCTGTCCCTCTTTACCGATTGCGAGTGATAACTGATAATCCGGTACAACTACCTTTGCACTCTTACTATCAGGATCAAGCATTACGGATATAACCTTTGATGGACTGAGTGCGTTTTCAATAAATACTGCAGGATCTTCACTCCATGTAATAATATCAATTTTTTCGCCCTTTAAATCATCCACAATGTTGTTGACACGAGTTCCGTTTAATCCAACACAGGCTCCAACCGGATCAACATTCTTATCATTGGACCATACGGCAATCTTTGTTCTCGAACCTGCCTCTCTGGAAATGCTTTTGATTTCGACTGTTCCGTCAGCAACTTCCGTAACTTCCTTCTCAAACAAACGTTTTACAAGTTCCGGATGTGTCCTTGACACAAGAATCTTAAAGCCCTTGTTGGTTTTCTTAACCTCAACAACATAAAGCTTGATTCGATCACCAATACGATAAACCTCACCCTTAACCTGTTCATTCTCGTTTAAAACAGCCTCGGTCTTCTCATCAAGACTAATATTTAAATTATTGCCAATAAATCTTTGAACTACACCTGTTATGATATCCTTTTCCTTGCATGCAAAATGATCAAATATTGCATCACGTTCGCCCTCTTTAATTGCCTGAACAATAATACTTCTTGCCTTTTGCGCAGCAATACGTCCGAATTCCTTTGACTTTACCTCTGTGATCACGTAATCACCCAGCTTGTTATCCGCATCCATTGCAATCGCCTGTGTAAGCGAAATTTCACATACCGGATTTTCCACCGTTTCAACAATTAATTTCTTTTGATATACAGATAAATCACCGGTTGTACGATCCATGGAAACCTCGATAATCGCATCCTTACCAAAATCCTTTTCACATGCAGACAAAAGCGATTTTTCAATCGCATCCATGATTACCTCTTTACTAATGTTTTTTTCCTTTTCTAACTGATTTAATGCATCAATTATTTCTGACATTTTTTTTCCTCCTATTATTTTCATTGTACAAATGCCAAACGAATCATTGATATGTCACTGCGTTTAATTGTTACAGGTGTGTCGGATTGTTCCGGAATTACTGTAATAGACTGCTCATCAAACACATCCAATGTACCGGTTAATTCTTTCATCCCGTTATGCGCTTGATAAAGTTTAATATCTACAAGCTTTCCGATGCTACGTTCAAAATCCTTTTCCTTTTTTAGCGGGCGCGTTAATCCCGGCGAACTGACTTCGAGAATATATGCATCCGTAAGCTTATCCTCTTCATCAAGCTTTTCTTCAAGTGCTCTGCTTATTAACACACAATCATCAATATTGATGCCACCCTCTTTGTCAGCATATACACGCAAATAGTATTCTCCTCCCTCGCGGACATATTCAACATCAACGAGTTCAAAATCATTTGCTTCTATGATTGGAGTTACAAGCTCTGTGCAATGAAGCTCAATTTCAGCTTTTTTCATCCCATCACACCTTTCTTTTTTTATATTTGTTATTTCTTAATTAAAACCTTTAAGAAATAACAAAGAGTGGATTGCTGTGCATCCACTCTGTCATGTCATTATTCAAGTCTATATTATTATAGCACCTGCCAATAAAAAATCAAGTATTTTTTTACATCCTCACGTGGAATGCCTATTATTTTTATCTCAGGATCATATTCTGACATCCATTTATTATCAAACATCGAGTATTTTTTCCATGAACCAAACGTTCCATCCGTATATTTTATTGCATAAATAAGAAAATAATCCTTCATAAACATGGAAACACTCCCATATCCCGGAAAACATTTTTCCACATTTTCAGTAATACATTTGGGTATTTCATCTGTTGAATGATTCCAAGCATGATAGTTTTCCTCTGTATATGATGATTGTTCTTGCAAACGATACTTAATTATATACTCCTTAAGCGCACAAAGTTCAGCCTCCGACTGTTCCTTTCGTAACCACTCGAACCGAAATAAAGCAAATCCATTGCATCCGTTTTCATATAAGTATGCACATTGATCCGCAAGATTCCTGCTGTGTTCACTCCATCCATAATCCACAAAATCCTTTTCTCCTACCCGATATAAAGCAAGTCCGATATACATCGGCTTATGCAGCATATTAATATTCATCCATTCATTACATCGGTTTTTAAACATACGAATTGTTTCCTCATTTACGATATACATATCCGACCAATATATTTGAGGCATTATATAATCAATATATCCGTCTTGTGACAACCAGATATCAACATCCGCACCCTGTGCTCGCGCATTCTCTAAATTCCCTGCAGGACTTATTCCGAAAGTAACATTCTTATATTGATGTACAACTTCATATACTTGTTGAATCAACTGATTGACATACTCCATTTTTAATGAAGTACTCAAGTCATCATCCATACCCCGAACATAAAAATAATCATCAAAATGAATACCATCAACCGCATAATTATCAAGCAATTCCCTTACACCATTCACAATAAGCGCTTGTGTTTTTTCTGACTTCGGGTCAAGCGCCATCGCAGTTTCACCATTTGCCGTTTGATACATAATTGTATATGGTAAAATAGATTCGTACTGTTTTGTCTGTAGATACGATGCTGTTGAAGCATCATCTTTTGATATACGATAAGGATTTATCCATGCTTCAAAATAAATACCACGTTCATGCGCCATATCAATCATAATTTTTAGCGCATCATATCCGCGACTGTTGCGATCCGAATACAAATATGTGGCATAAGGATAATAATCAGACGGATATATGGCATCTCCAAACGCACGCACATGCACGATTACGGTATTTAGTTGATGCTCCAAAATAATATCATACATAGAGGACACCTGTTCTCGAAATTCCGTCTCATTTAAATCCTTTAAATACAATTCAAAATCTAAATATGAAATCCAGCAAGCTCTTTTTTCCATGAAAGAAGAATCCGACTCCTGCATAGCAGAGGTCGGATTCTTTTGTAATATTATAATACTTATACATAACCCACAGAGGATACATCTCCTCCAAAAAGACACAAACATAGGAATACCCTTTTCAAAATTATTATTCCGAAATTGCATCAAGTGCCTGTTCAATATCAGCAATCAAATCTGCTTTATCTTCCAATCCACATGATAAACGAATAAGTCCTGCAGGGATACCTGCCTCAACAAGTTGCTCATCTGTCATCTGTCGATGTGTAGATGTCGCAGGATTTAAGCAGCAGGTTCTGGCATCCGCAACATGTGTTTCAATCGCCGCAAGTTTCAGATTCTTCATAAAAATTTCAGCCGCAGCCCGGCCGCCCTTTAATTCGAAAGAAACAACACCACAGCCACCATTTGGCAAATATTTCTGTGCCAAAGCATAATATTTGTTATCCGGAAGTCCCGAATAATTTACATAAGTTACCTTCGGATGTTTCTGTAAAAATTCTGCAACAGCCTGCGCATTTTCAACATGACGCGGCATTCTGACATGCAAAGATTCCAATCCGAGATTGAGGATAAATGCATGCTGCGGTGACTGAATACATCCTAAATCACGCATCAACTGTACAGTACATTTTGTAATAAATGCACCTTCCTTGCCAAACTTTTCAGCATAATTAACACCATGATACGATTCATCCGGTGTACATAATCCAGGATACTTATCCGGATATGCCATCCAGTCAAATTTTCCGGAGTCAACAATCGCACCACCAACTGCCGCTCCATGTCCATCCATATATTTTGTTGTAGAATGTGTTACAATATCTGCCCCCCACTCAATCGGACGACAGTTTACCGGTGTCGGGAATGTATTATCTACAATAAGCGGTACCCCATGTGCATGTGCGACCTTCGCAAACTTCTCAATATCAAGAACTGTAAGAGCAGGATTCGCGATTGTTTCACCAAACATTGCTCTTGTGTTTTCCTGAAATGCTGCATGTAACTCTTCTTCCGTACTATCCGGTGATACAAACGTAACCGTGATGCCCATCTTTGCCATTGTAACCGCAATCAGATTAAATGTTCCACCATAAATGGATGACGAAGCAACAATATGACTTCCACATTCACATATGTTAAATAATGCAAAGAAATTAGCTGCCTGACCGGAAGATGTTAGCATAGCAGCTGTACCGCCTTCAAGCTCTGCAATCTTTGCTGCAACATAATCATTGGTAGGATTTTGCAGTCTTGTATAGAAATATCCGGATGCTTCAAGGTCGAACAGTTTTCCCATATCTTCGCTTGTCGCATACTTAAACGTCGTCGATTGGACAATCGGAATCTGTCTTGGCTCACCATTTCCCGGTGTATATCCTGCTTGAACGCATTTTGTATTCATCGAATAATTACTCAATTGTGTATCCTCCTAAACTAGCGTAAACTGTCAAATTCCTTTGGATTTGGGGAAAATGTCAAAGCATTTTCGTATGAAATCTTACCTTCAAAAACAAGTCTCTTTAAATCTGCATTCATCGTATGCATGCCAAGTGAAGCACCTCCCTGAATGGAAGACTGAATCTGATGTGTTTTATTATCACGAATCTGGTTTGCAATTGCCTCATTGTTAATAAGTACTTCCGTTGCCATAATCATACCTTGACGATCACTTCTTGGAATCAGTACCTGTGTCGCAACACCTCTTAATACATTTGCAAGCTGTGTACGTGCTTGTGCCTGCCCATGTGGCGGATAAGCATCGATAATACGCTCAATTGTCTGAGCTGCACTCGATGTATGCAATGTTGAAAGAACAAGGTGTCCGGTCTCGGCAGCTGTTATAGCAGCCTTGATTGTCTCGTAATCTCGCATCTCACCTACAAGAATTACATCCGGGTCTTCTCGAAGAGATGATCGAAGAGCATCCGAGAAATTATCAACGTCCTTTCCAACCTCTCTTTGATGAATCATACACTTTGAATACGGATATAAATACTCAATCGGATCCTCAATTGTAATAATATGCTTTCTTTGATTCTTGTTGATACAGTCAATCATTGACGCAAGTGTTGTTGTCTTACCACTTCCGGTAGGTCCTGTAATAAGAACAAGACCACGTGGTTCGTTAACAAGCTTACGTACAGCCGGCGGAACCAAAAGCTCATCAAATCCCGGTATTTCGTCCTGTAACAGACGATATGACGCAGCAAGATTATTTCTCTGATGGTAGATATTGGCACGAAGTCTCGTATGATCCGGTAGCATCATTGCAAAATCAAGATCCTTACCACTCTTTATATATTCATATTGCTCATCTGTAAGAGGACCCCAAATCAACTCTTCCGCTTCATCAATGGTTGGCTTTGGTTCAATCATCTCAAGCTCACCAAACTTACGAAATACAATGTGTGTTCCTACCGTAATATGTACATCCGAACAACCTTCACGCTTTGCGCGTTGAATTAAACTTAGAAAATCCATCAAATATCCTCCTAATCCCTTCTCCTATGGTCAGTAAATTACATAAAATCATTATACCATATTTTTTTCATCTGTACATATTTTTATTATGATTGCAAAAGAAATATTAGAACTGTACATCAATACTTATTCAAGATAGAATTTGTCATTAAAAACAAAAATCCCCTAGAAATGCTAATTTCAAGCACTTCTAAGGGATACTTCACATACTTTAATTGAATTAGTTTCCAGCCATCTGAGCAGCAACTTCAGCTGCAAAATCTTCGTTCTTTTTCTCCATACCTTCGCCTACTTCAAAACGAACAAACTTAGAAACCTTAAGCTCCTTGTTCACTGACTCAAGATATTTAGCAACCGACTGCTTGCCATCTTCAGCCTTAACGTAAACCTGATCCATAAGAACGATATCCTTAAGCTGCTTAGAGATACGACCCTCTACCAATCCTGCAAAAATCTTATTCTGCATGATAGCATCCTTGTCAGCCATTGCAATCTCAGCAAGTGCAGCAATACCTTCCTTTGAAAGGAAGTTGAAAAGATACTGATCATTTGCCTTTGCTTCGTATACAGCCTGATCCTCTGCCGAGAAATTAACCTTAGCAAAAATATCCTTCTGGATTGGCTTTGGAAGTGATGCAGGATCATTAAGAGCGCTGTCGATTGTGATTTCACGAATCTTAGCAAGCTCTTCATCCGAAATTTCACTTCTTGAAATATACTGTGGATTCATAGCTGCAACCTGCATTGCAATATTTGTAAGTGCTTCCTTTGCTGCATCATCTGATGCACCAACACCTGCAATTAAAACTCCAATCTTACCGCCTGCGTGAAGATATGAAGCAACAACGTCTCCGGTAACCTTCTCAAATCTACGGAAAGAAAGCTTCTCGCCGATAGTAGCTGTCTTTTCAACGATGATATCCTTAAGACCGCTTGCCTCAACAAATGCCTCAACATCCTCGCCGTCCTTACCACCATTAAATGATGATACAAGCGCCTTATCAGCAATATCCTGTACAAATGTCTGGAATACTTCATTCTTTGCAACGAAGTCTGTCTCAGAGTTCACTTCAACAACAACTGCTGTATTGCCATCAACTGCTGCACGAGCAATACCTTCAGCTGCAATTCTTGAAGCCTTCTTCTCAGCCTTAACTGCACCACTCTTTTTAAGAACGTCAACAGCTGCTTCCATATCACCATCAGTCTCAGTAAGCGCCTTCTTACAATCCATCATACCGGCGCCTGTGAGTTCTCTTAACTCTTTAACCATACTAGCTGTAATAGCTGCCATTGTTATATCCTCCTGAATACTATATATAAAATCAAATTACTCTTCTGTTTCAGCATCAGCTGCAGCTGACTCAGCTTCCTCATCTGTAACTACGTCAGCACCCTGATTTGCCTCGATAACTGCATCAGCCATCTTAGAAACGATAAGCTTAACAGCACGGATAGCATCATCATTACCAGGAATTACATAATCAAGTTCCTCAGGATCACAGTTTGTATCAGCGATACCAACAAGTGGAATACCTAATGTATGAGCTTCCTGTACACAGTTTCTTTCCTTGCGAGGATCAACAATAAAGATCATATCAGGAATATCCTTCATATCTTTGATACCACCAAGATTCTTCTGAAGCTTATCCATTTCCTTCTTAATTTCAATAACTTCCTTCTTTGGCAATACATCAAATGTACCGTCAGCTTCCATAGCCTCATACTTAGCAAGCTTTGCAATTCTTGTCTGAATTGTCTTAAAGTTTGTAAGCATACCACCTAACCATCTCTGGTTAACATAATACATACCACATCTCTCAGCCTCAGACTTGATAGAGTCCTGTGCCTGCTTCTTTGTTCCGACAAAAAGAATCTTTCCGCCTTCGGCAACACAATCAAGAATTGCCTTGTATGCTTCATCAACCTTACCTACTGACTTCTGAAGGTCAATGATATAGATTCCGTTACGCTCAGTATAAATATACTCAGCCATTTTAGGATTCCATCTTCTTGTCTGATGTCCAAAGTGAACACCTGCCTCGAGTAACTGCTTCATTGAAATAACGCTCATAATATACCTCCTTGGTTATCCTTCTGTGGGCTTCCCGCATCATCTCAGAAAATATCCGTCGAGATCTGACAAAAACCATCGCGTTCATGGCACCCTTTTGTCAATCCACCCACATGTTTTTTCACACGAAGTCGATTATAGCATAAAAAAAAAGTGCAATCAAGCACTTTCTTTTGTATTTTTTGTTTATTTCATTAAAATTTGTGCAATCTCTTCAAAACTCATATTATCGCTAAAGTAAAACGTCCCGACTTCCAGTTTTGTTGCATATCCCTTTTCTATCAGGAAGTTATCAAATGATAAAGCATCATCAATTATGCCTGCTGACTGAAGCATTGCAGCAACAGACTCCGACCCCATGCCACTCGTCACAGTAATTGACAGATTCCCCGAAACAGCCTCCGTAGTTGTCTCGGTGGTTGCTTCAGTG
>JAUNJN010000030.1 GCA_030533235.1 Eubacteriales bacterium
TATTGAAATATATGGCTGTTAAATATTGTGACATTTAACAGCCGAAGTAATATTAATATCAAACATAATAATGTCTTTTATAATTATACTATAGATACATCCTTAATGCAAATAGATATGTATTTCAAATGATTGCTTTAAAAATTAGTAAATATAAGGGATCAGGATGTAGAAATTTGTATTTTTATGTGTTATAATAAATGACTGATAATAATAAAATAATCATAGAAAGAGGAAAAGTTTCATGAGTAAAAAACCTGTAGTTTTAATGGTACTTGATGGTTACGGTATTAGTGATAAGACGGAGGGTAACGCCATTGCCATGGCAAATACACCGGTTATGGACAAGCTTATGGCAGAAGCACCGTTTGTAAAAGGAAATGCTTCGGGACTTGCTGTTGGTCTTCCGGATGGACAGATGGGTAATTCTGAGGTTGGACATATGAATATCGGAGCAGGCCGTATTATCTATCAGGAACTTACAAGAATTACAAAGTCGATTTCCGATGGGGATTTTTTTAAAAATGCAGAGATGTTAGAAGCGATTGAAAATTGTAAGAAACATAATTCTGATTTGCATCTTTGGGGTTTGTTATCAGATGGCGGTGTTCATAGTCATAATACACATTTGTATGCAATTCTTGAACTTTGTAAGAAACAAGGACTTTCAAATGTTTATGTACACCCGTTTTTTGACGGAAGAGATACACCACCTGCATCCGGAAAGGCATTTTTGGAGGAATTAATTGCAAAGATGAACGAAATCGGTGTTGGTAAGGTTGCTTCAATGTCCGGTCGCTATTATGCGATGGATCGAGACAATCGTTGGGACCGTGTCGAACTTGCATATAAATCGCTTGTAAGTGGCGAGGGTGTTTTGGCTGAGGATCCGGTCGCTGCCATGCAGGCATCTTATGATCAGGAAGTATATGATGAGTTTGTACTTCCGACAGTCATTACAGAAAACGGAAAGCCGGTTTCTGTGGTTAAGCCAAATGATTCCGTTATTTTCTTTAACTTTAGGCCTGATCGTGCAAGAGAAATTACAAGAGCATTTTGTTCGGATGATTTTGATGGCTTTGAAAGACCAAATGGTCGTATGCCACTTGTATATGTATGCTTTAAGGATTATGATGAGGCAATTCCGAATAAATTGGTTGCATTTAAGAAAGAAGAAGTCACAAATACTTTTGGAGAATATCTTGCAGCTTGTGGCAAGACGCAGCTTCGTCTTGCAGAGACAGAAAAATATGCACATGTTACATTTTTCTTTAATGGCGGTGTCGAGGAGCCAAATAAGGATGAGGATCGAACACTTGTAAAATCTCCTGCAGTTGCAACCTATGATTTACAACCGGAGATGAGTGCACCGGAGGTTGGAGTGAATCTTGTAGATGCAATCACATCCGATAAGTATGATGTAATTATTATTAATTTTGCGAATCCGGATATGGTTGGTCACACAGGTGTAATTCCGGCTGCAGTTGCTGCAGTAGAGCGTGTGGATCAATGTGTCGGAGCTGCTGTAGAGGCTGTAAAAAAAGTAGATGGTGTATTGTTTATTTGTGCAGATCACGGCAATGCGGAGCAGATGATTAATTACGAGACAGGTGCTCCACATACAGCACATACAACGAATCCGGTTCCATTTATATTATTTAACTATAAAGATGATGTAACACTTTCAGAAGGTGGATGTCTTGCGGATATTGCTCCGACACTTCTTGAGATTATGGAACTTCCACAGCCGGCTGAAATGACCGGTAAGTCATTGTTGATTCAGAAGTAGGTTTTTGAAAGGAGAGGTACCAATGTTAAAAAAGTTTTTCAAAGAATTCAAAGAATTTGCGTTAAAAGGAAATGTAATTGATTTGGCAGTCGGCGTAATAATCGGTGCAGCTTTTCAGAGTATTGTTACTGCATTTACAGAATGCTTTATCAATCCGCTTATTAACAGTATCGGTGGTGCTGAAGTCGGCGGGCGTATCCAAATCGGTTCGACAGGACAGTATATTGAATATGGCGCTTTTATTACCGCAGTAATTAATTTCCTTATTATGGCATTTGCAATATTTATGATTGTTAAAACAATCAATTCATTGTCAAAAATCGGAAAGAAAAAGGAAGAGCCTACTGCTCCTCTTACAAGAAAATGTCCTTATTGTTATGGTGAAATTGACATTAAAGCAACAAAATGTATGCATTGTACCTCGAACATACCGACAGAAGAATAAATGTATTAATCAATATGTATAAGATTGCCTCCGATTGTCCATAATTTACTATGAATATAGTATTGGATGATTGGAGGCATTTTTATGCAAATGGATAAGATAAAACATATAACTGCAAGAGAAATACTTGATTCCAGAGGGAATCCTACGATAGAAGTTGATGTAATTACGGAAAGTGGAGCCTACGGACGGGCATCGGTTCCATCCGGTGCATCGACAGGTGCATATGAGGCGCACGAACTTCGTGATGACGAAAAGCGTTTTTTTGGAAAAGGGGTAGAAAAAGCTGTTACAAATGTCAATACCCGGATTGCAGACAGATTGTTAGGCTCGAACGTTTTTAATCAGGCTGCAATAGATAAGTTTTTAAAGGAGGCAGATGGCACCGACAACAAATCCAGATACGGTGCGAATGCAATTCTTGGAGTATCTTTAGCTGTTGCCAGAGCAGCGGCAAATTCTCTTCGTATTCCGCTGTATCGTTATATTGGAGGAACCAATGCAAAGCAGATGCCACTTCCGATGATGAATATATTAAATGGCGGACGACATGCAGATAATACGGTTGATTTTCAGGAATTTATGATTGCACCGGTTGGTGCAGATTCCTTTAAAAAATGCATCGAAATGTCCGCAGAGATCTATCACATATTAAAAAAGTTATTAGCGGATAAGGGGTTATCAACCGCTGTTGGTGATGAAGGTGGTTTTGCACCAAATTTGGCAACTGCATTTGATGTATTGGATTGTCTTATGGAAGCGATCACAGAGGCAGGATATAAACCTTTTGATGATGTAAAAATTGCATTGGATATTGCAGCAAGCGAACTTTATGATGATAGTAGCGGAATGTATTTTTTCCCGGGGGAAAGTAAGATGTCAGGACGTGAAGTGAAACGTAATGCGGAAGAAATGGTACAATACTATGAAGAATTGGTAAAAAAATATCCAATTTATTCCATTGAAGACGGACTTGATGAAAATGATATGAAAGGATGGAAGGTATTGACGTTCCGATTAGGTGAAAAAATACAGCTTGTGGGAGATGATTTATTTGTTACAAACACATCTCGATTAAAACAAGGAATTTTAGATGGAATTGCAAACGCAATTCTGATAAAATATAATCAGATAGGAACGTTAACTGAAGCCTTGGATGCAATTGAAATGGCAAAAAAAGCGGGATACCGTTCGATAATTTCCCATCGTTCGGGTGAAACAGAGGATGCATTTATTGCAGATTTAGCGGTTGCCGTGAATGCAGGACAGATTAAAACCGGAGCACCTTGTCGTTCTGATCGAACAGCAAAATATAATCAACTTCTCCGAATTGAAGAAAGTCTTGCAAAAGTATCCTTTTTTTAAAAAAACTATTGCCATAAATGACTCATTATGATATTATAAACGATGTTGTAATATTTTGTCATGTTATTTAGGAGGGCTTTCTTTTGAAGACAGCGTTAGTTATCGTTTTATTAATAATATCAGTTATCTTAGCAATCGTCGTAATGATGCAGGAAGGTAAAGAAGGTGGTCTTACGAGTGCCGTAAGTGGTACAACGGAGACATACTGGAGCAAGAACAAAGGCAAATCAAAGGAAGCTGTATTAAAGAAGATTACAGCAGTACTTGGTATTTTGTATATGATAATTGCATTACTTCTTTCATCGAAGTTTATTAAATAATTATGAGGCTGCTTTGATAATCAAAGCAGCTTTTTTGTTATAAAAGCAATGGTGTATATGGGGGCTTGTTTTTTCCGACAAAACGTTTTTATGTTTAAGGGGGTTATACAATGGGAGAAAAAAGAGAAATAATTAAAGAAAAATTATATGGATTTATTTGTGATGATCAGTATAAGCCAATGCGTCTGAAGGATATTCGTTTTTTGTTGCAGGTTTCCGATTCAGATAAAAAACGTGTTGAGGATGCATTAAATGAATTGATTTCAGAAGGGAAAATTACAGTAACTCCAAAAGGAAAATACAAAAAACTGGATGATAATTTACTTGTTGGGACATATATTGGTAATAAAAAGGGATTTGGATTTGTTCGTGTCGAAGGAATCAAAGAAGATTTCTTTATTCCGGCAAAGTACAGTATGGATGCATTTCATAACGATCGGGTTGTGATTTGTCCGGAAGCATCTTCGAAAACCGGAAAACGCATGGAGGCAAAGATTGTGAATGTCTTAGAGAGAGGCATGACGGTCGTAGTCGGTACATTTGAGCGTCAGGATGGTTATGGATTTGTAATTCCTGACAATCAAAAGGTTGCGGATGATATTTTTATTAACAAGAAAGATACCATGAGTGCCATGACAGGACATAAGGTTGTGTGTCAGATTACAAATTATGGTGAAAAAGGGAAGTCACCGGAAGGAAAGATTGTCGAGATTTTAGGGCATGTTAATGATCCGTCTACCGATTTGCTTTCGGTTGTACGTGCATATGATATTCCGATGGAGTATCCGGAAAAGGTTATGAACTCATTAAATGATATTTTAGATGAAGTATCTCCGGAAGAATTGGAGGGACGCACGGATTTTCGTGATTTGTTGACGGTGACAATTGACGGAGAGGATGCAAAAGACCTTGATGATGCAATTTCGATTTCCTATGAGGATGGCATCTACACGTTGGGGGTTCATATAGCAGATGTATCACATTATGTAACAGAAAAATCTCCGCTTGATAAAGAAGCATTGAAGCGTGGTACGAGTTGTTATCTGATTGACAGTGTTATACCGATGATTCCTCACAAATTGTCAAACGGGATATGCTCATTGAACGCCGGTGTTGACCGATTAACGCTTAGCTGTGTTATGAAAATCAATCAGAAAGGTAAGGTTATTGACCATACCGTTTGTGAAGGTGTCATTCATGTAGATGAGCGGATGAGCTACACGAATGTTCAAAAAATTTTGGATCGAAGCGATGAAGAAGTATTAGAGCGTTACAAGCATATTATATCCATGTGTGATCTTATGTTTGAACTATCACAGATTATTCGCGAATGCAGACATAAAAGAGGTTCGATAGATTTCGATGTTGATGAAACAAAGATAATTGTTGATGAAAACCACAAACCAGTTCAGATAAAGGCATATGATCGCAATCCTGCAACAAGAATCATCGAAGATTTTATGCTTATGGCAAATGAAACGATTGCAGAGGATTATTTCTGGCAACAAATTCCGTTTGAATATCGAATACATGAAAGCCCGGATCCGGAAAAAATTGATAATTTAACTGTTTTTTTAAATAATTTTGGGTTATTTATTCGTCCTTCGCAGGATGAGGTTCATCCGAAGGAACTGCAAAAGATTTTAAAGAAAATTGAAGGTGAGCCATATGAAGCATTAATTAGTAAAATGATGCTTCGTTCAATGAAACAGGCAAGATATTCAACGGAATGTTCCGGACATTTTGGTTTATCCTGCAAATATTATTGTCATTTTACATCTCCGATCCGTAGATATCCGGATTTGCAAATTCATAGGATTATCAAAGAAAATATACATGGACAGTTGGACGAAAAAAGAATCCGTCATTATGAGCGGATTTTACCGGGTGTTGCAAATGATAATTCAGCGAAGGAGCGTCGTGCCGAAGAGGCAGAACGAGAGGTCATTAAATTGAAAGAAATCGAATATATGTCGGAGCACATTGGAGAAAATTTTGCAGGTGTTGTGTCCGGAGTTACTTCTAATTATGTATTTGTCGAGTTGGAAAATACAGTAGAAGGTGCTGTTTCGATTGCATATATGTATGATGATTGTTATTATTTCCATGAAGAATTGTATGCTGTGATTGGTGAGCAATCGGGGAAAAAATATCAGTTGGGCGATAAAGTGTCGATAAAGGTGCTTCGTTGTGATAAAATTAAAAAAACAATTGATTTTTCATTTGTAGATGATAATATAGAGGAGGCTGAATAAATTGGCAAAGGAAAGAGGCACTCGTTTGATTGCTAACAATAAAAAAGCATATCATGATTTTTTTATTGAAGAAAAATACGAAGCCGGGATTTCGCTTGTCGGGACAGAAGTAAAATCTCTTCGAATGGGAAAATGCAGTATTAAGGAATCATTTATTCGTATAGAGAATGAGGAAGCATATATTTATCAAATGCATATTTCACCATATGAAAAAGGTAATATATTCAATCGTGATCCGTTACGTACGAGAAAGCTGTTACTTCATAAGCATGAAATCAACAAATTAATCGGAGCACAGAAAGCAAAAGGATATACTCTTGTACCATTGCAGGTCTATTTTAAAGATAGTCTTGTAAAGGTTGAGCTTGGTCTCGCACGCGGCAAAAAACTATATGACAAACGTGAAGATATCGCAAAGAGAGATATGAAGCGCGAGGCGGAACGGGATTTCAAAATCAGAAATCTCGGGTAACATGTGTTTTATTGCAACATATTAGGGAGATTTGTAACATGAGTCAGGAAAAAGTAGATAAATACAAAAAAGAAAAAAAGAACCGGGCAAAAAAACTGCGTAAAAAACGTGCAAAAAATTATATTCTTGTCTTATTGGGATTTGCATTGTTAGGTGGTGCCATTGGATATCCAATGGGAAGATTTATTTACAGACAGAATTATTCTCGCAGACAAGAATCTGCAAGAGTTACAGCTATACAGTATGATTATTGGTTCCAGAAGTATTGGGATGCCAATATTTCATCCGAGCTTCAGTATCCGGACGAGGATATTGCATCGGATACGGATGCAATATCCATGTAGTTTGAACTGCCGTTAGGCATTCATTAATAAACCAGGGGTTGTACTGGTTTCGACGGGGATTTAGAAATTACGGAAGCCATTAGTGGACCAGACCACTATAAAACATGGAATTAAATATAAACGCAGACGAAAATTACGCGTTCGCTGCCTAATGGCAGCTGTCAGACCTAGGCTCCCCGCAGCTTAGGACTCTGGCACCATTTTGGCGGGAAACTCCGAGGCGAAAGCTTTGACGTTTCGGAAAATTGATGAAGCTACCAAATGCAATAGCCTGTCTGTAGGCGCTTGCATGAGGGAATGATAAAATACAGACTGTGATGGGAGATGCCGTAATGGAAGAGTTTTCGGACGCGGGTTCAATTCCCGCCAGCTCCACTTGAATCAAAACGGTCGAACACCGTTCCAATCAGTAAAATAGCGGTGTTTGGGAGTGCGTTCGGTATCGTGCTTGACACAAGCAAGTATGGTATCGAACAAAATGATTCGATTAAATATCCGCTTACGTTTTCAACAATCCAACAATGGATTGAGGACAAATACCATTTCAAGGTAAGCAAATCAAGTATAAGCATGGTAAAAGCAAAGTGTAATGTCTCTACAATCGATTTTAAGGCAGGGAAAGAGCCGGACACCGATATTATTAAGAGCGAAAGCGAAAAACTTGTTTTAGAGGCATTTAGAGTATTCGGAGTGGTATAAAATATTAAATTTAATATTTTATAATGCGATTAAATCGGTGACATTCTACGGAGTGTTACCGATGTTTTTTTGCTTGAAAATAGGCGGTTTGAGATAGGGATAATTAGCGAAAATAATTAAAAAATTTCGTTAATTTTATTGACATGGCATATATATATATATAATGTTTTTGGACTTTTTTAGATTTTATTTTAATGAAAAGGAGTGCGAATGATGAAAAAGTTTTTAGCGATTTTGTTATCAGTGGGAATGGTATTTTCGTTGGTAGCGTGTGGCGGTTCAGCTGATTCCGAAGATGCAGAAAGAGAAGAAAGCAAGGAAGTAGTTGAGAGCACAGTTGAGGAAGTAGAAGAAACAACAGAGACCAAGGAAATAACAGAGGAATCTACGGAAAGTGTAGAGGAGGAAAATGAAGAGTCTGCATTTATTTCACATCCTACGGATGAAGGTTATACTGTAGGCAATTATTGGTACTTTATGGCAGATGCTACCGGAAATGGCGAGGAAAAGTGGTATGTATATGACCTTGTCGCACATGAAATTATTGGTGAAAGTGATATGGATTTATCGGAGATGGATCCGGAAATGCGATTTCTTAATTACATATATGAGAATACAGCGCTTGTGACAGATTATGGCAATGAAGGGAAAATAATAGATGTCTGTACCGGCGAAGAAATATTTGTATTAAACGAAAATCAAAGATTTATAACTGATTTTAATTGGGGAAATGTTCTTGTATTGGAAACACAAGAAAACTTTGAAGGAAATACATATTCACTCGGAATGGTAAATCATAAAGGCGAATGGTTCAGTATTTCTGCTGATTTCATATCGGGTGAACATGCAGATAGTATTATATCATCTTGCACACGTACATATGAAGGAAAGTATGTATTTTATGATGAATATAGTAAGGCTGGTGAGTCCATATGTTTTTATATTTGTGACTTTGGTAGTGGAGAGGTCACATCTTTTGAAGTACCTGTTTCTGTAGACTGTTATGTATCTATTTTTGAGAATGAATGGGTAGCATATAATTCAGCAGGTTATGATACATACTTTGTTAATTTAAAGACTGAGGAGAAGCGTGAAAGTGATTATAGAGGAGATTATGTAGTAGATGGTGATGCTTTGGTTGGATTTGATACGGATTCTCCCGCAGATCCGATTTTATTTAATCAAGATGGATTGATTGCGAGATATGATTTATCCGCCTATGACCAAGTCGATAGGATAGAAATAACAAAGAATAATCTTCTTTCACGTGTCCAAAACGAACAAGGAGTATGGTTCGTGTGTCTTTTTAATACAGATGGCAGTATGGCATTTGAACCAATAAATGAGGAAAGTTTTCCAGGTGGTGCAGATAGAGAGTATATAGATTTAACGGAAGAAAAACTTGTTGCATGGGATTGGGAAGGTGCTGTATTCGTATATAATATTGCTACTCAAGAGCTTGTAAATACAGAGATGCCATATGTAGTTAAGAGTTACATTGCGCAAGAAGATATGTTTGTTGTTGAAGGTGAACATCCGGAATATGGAATTGGTTACTATTTGGTTTCTACAGATGATTTGGAAACCTTGATTAACCCTTTTGAGAAATAAAACTTGCATAATATGTTTAATAGCATCAAAACAATCATAACATGGTTGTTTTGATGCTATTTTAAAATGAAATGGAAGATAAAAGCCGGAGCATGAAAGAAAGGGTAAATCCAAAAAGGGGAATCTGTCCCCTATGGCAAGTATAGATGCGAATCGCATCTAGTTACTTGCCTTTTCAATTGTGGTGTGGTAGAATAAAGATGCGCATAATTTGACATATGAATTAGTCGCAAAATGGGGATATGTTTTATGCTGATGAATTAAAAAAATATATCCGGTGAATCAAACAAAAATATAGTCTGATGAATAAATCATATAATTTCTTATAAATTTTCCAACAAACAAATTAAAATTTCATATCCCCCTTTTAGTGACTTCCGACGAGTATGGAAGTTTTATTTGCGTACAGAAAAAAGAAAGGAGGATTGGATTTATGGAACTTACACAATTAACTGTAAGGATTCCACACACCACAAGAGAAAGAATCGAAAACTTGGCAAAAAAGAATAGCTGTTCTGTAGCGGAAGTGGTTAGGCTTGCTGTAGATGATAAGTTAGATAGTTTCTTGGATAATATACAATATGTGGATGCTGAACAAGGGAAGCAAATTATCCGGCTTTTAAGTGGTGTTTATGAAGAAATTGCCAGTATTCGGATAGAGCTTCGAAGGATTGGAACAAATTACAATCAAGAGATTAAATTGAGGCATCTTACGAACCAATACGCAGAGCATCAAATCAGTATGCCGGAGCTAATCAGAGGGCAGGATGCTATCCGAAAAGAGTGCAAGGATTTTTCGCTTGAAGACATGAATCGTATCATGGACAGATACGAAAGAATTAGTGAGGAGGTAAGAAAAGTATGTGCTATACAAGAATTACACACACATGTAATGGCAAAGCAGCCATAGCCTACGCCAGAGGGTGTGGATGCGGTCACAATGGGCATAGGCAAAGAAATTTATTGATTGGGTCGGTTAGGATGCTTCCGGACGAGATAGAAAGCTTTGAGACGCAAATGGAGCAGGACTGGATAAAGAGAGCATCTTCTAAAAATAAAAATCAAATCCGGCGTATAGTGGCTTCATTTAGTCCACAAGAACTGGATGCTCAAAATGAAGATTGTGCATTTACCGCTTTGGAGATTGCACAAGAGTTTGTGAAGGAAGCATATCCGGATAGAAAAGCGTGTATCTTCGTACAGAATGACGGTGTGGGCGAGAAGCTCCACTTACACATTCTTGTTTCAAATGTTGATAGTCTGGAATATAAGGGTTGTAGACCGGAGCAGACAAGATATGATTATGTAGAGCAAGAATTTGACCGGATTGCAGGCAGATATATTGATTTGGATTTCGGACAAAAGAACAAGGAGAAGTTAAGTCAGACAGAGCGGAATATGCGTGAGGAAAATGAAGAGGCTGTTGATAATGGTGAAGAACCAAAGAATTATATTTGGAAGGACGATTTGAGAGAGAGAATTCGTATTGCTATGAGAATGGCAAAGTCCGAAGAAGATTTTTTGGATGAGTTAAAGAATCAAGGTGTTGAAGCTCGATATGGAAAATCAAAGAAAAATGGTGAATATCTTTCCTATGAGCTTGTAGATGTTCCGGAGAGCATGGATGCAGGAAAGAAATTAAAGGCACGTTCCTATTCCTTGGGGGATGATTATGGTGTTGATGCTTTGAGAAGCATATTGCAGGAAAAGACCAACCATAAGCCTTTGGATGATTTAGAGCAGGAAAAAGTGCTTAAAATGATTTCAGTACTGGAAAGAGAAACTCCTGCAATTCAGCCTGGCAGAGTTACCGAAGAACGTATCAAGATGAGCTTGAGTGGTATGCGTGTTAAAGGTAGCGCACAAGCTATGAGAAATCTATCTGAAAATGCTGTGGAAGCTCCGGCTAAATATTCCGTAAAAGAAGAGAGTGTTTCTGTAAAATCAGACACGAAAGAAGATAAAATGCAGGAAGTTGCAAAGGCTTCCAAAAATCCGGCATATGAAAAGATGCTACGAATGAGAGATTCCATAGATGCATCTGAACGAGAAAAAATGTTGCAAAATAGTATGAGCAGAGATGCATGGTCTCTGTGCCGATAATGAGGAGAGTAAAAATATGGCAAGAACAAAAGCAAATTTGAAAATATTAAATATAACCAATGACTATGATAAATTGCATTATGATTGGAGCGAAGAAGAGTGTACTTCTTTGGCTGATTGTAGAGCGACAGCAGAAGTAATCAAGAAACGCTTGGAATCACATGAATTAAAAATACAAGAAATGTATGTAATTGAACATAAGAGTGAAAACGGATGGAATCATTATCATATTCTTGCAAAATTAGAAGGTGAAGGAGCGACATTAGAGGATATAGCACGCTATCTTGGTATGATGCCGGAAATGATTGAGAAGCCAAAGCCGGGGCGTTATACCTATGAAAATATGTTGGCATATCTTATTCATATTAAAGATGCAGATAAAATTCAGTATTCACCGGATGATGTAATAACATTAGTAGGTAAGAGCTATTCCGAATATTACACAGAACGCTATGAAAAGTGGTTGGAAGGAAGAGAGAAGAAAAAGAAAGCAGAGCCAATCAATAAGGTACTTAAAGAAGCAATGAAAAGAATCGAAAACTATGAAATCAAATATGATGAATTGGCGACAGTAGAAAAGTACCGCAGACTGATACTTGATAAGCGTTGTCGTAAGAAATTGAAAGATTTGCAGGATGGTGTGGATGAGTTGGCTAAGCAGGATTGTCGTAATGTGGTAAAGAAAATTGAGAAAAAAGAGATAACCACATTAGAGGAAGTTCTATCAGATGAAAAATATCGTTTGGCTTATGAAAACTATGATTGGATTAAGTCGTGCATAGATAGAGAGTTAGGGATAAAAAAGATAATTGTTTAATTATCCCCAATATTACCGAATTTGTAGTGATGGACGCAAAGCTGGCTTCACATCAGATTGACAAGCCCTTCTTGGTTTGGTGTGCGTGCGTTAATATGTTTAAATATTTACTAGAATGGGTAGCACATTTTGGGGATAATTAAAACAAATTTAATGTTGAACCTATTGATAGAGGTTTGGAAAAAACGAGTTACACGAGTTACAGACACAATAAATTGAAAAAAGTGCTACGGAATCAATGAAAAGTGTGTTTCCATTGGTGTAACTCGCTGTAACTCGTTTTTGTTACGATTGAAAAAAATGCTACGGAATCAATAACTTTGATGTAACGCATTTTCACTATGAATAAAAAGAAAGTAATATTAAATTTGAGGTATATAAAAATAGTATTAAAAATACTTGATTTGAAGATGCTTTGTTGATATAATGAGTGTATTATAAAAGACGAACCTTATATTTAATACTAGAAAGGAATATTGTATGATTTACGGATATGCAAGAATAAGTAAACCACAGCAATCTATAGACCGTCAGATTCGCAATATACAATCAGAATATCCGGATGCTCATATTTTACAAGAAGCATATACCGGAACGAAAATGAGTAGACCGGAATGGATAAAGCTATATAAAAAAGTTAATCCGGGAGATACGATTGTTTTCGATTCTGTTTCGAGAATGAGTAGGTCAGCAGATGAAGGAGTGCATACATACTTCAAGTTGTATGAAAGAGGTGTAAATCTTGTTTTTTTGAAGGAACATTATATAGATACTGCGATTTATGCAGAGAATATGCGAGATAAAATAGAACTTCAAGGAACGGATGAAGATGAGATATTTAAGGGCTTGAACAATTATTTTAGAAAATTGGCAGAAAGGCAAATCAGAATAGCTTTTGAGCAATCTGAAAAAGAAGTGAAGGATTTGCAACAGAGAACTAGAGAAGGTATTGAAACAGCTAGACTGAACGGAAAGCAGATAGGGCAGTTGCCCGGAAGCAAGCTACATATTAAGAAGGAAGCCCCGGCAAAAGAAAAAATCCTTAAATATTCCAAAGATTTTAATGGTACTAATTCTGATTTGGAATGTATGACGCTGATAGGGATAAGCAGAAACACCTATTACAAATATAAAAGGGAGCTTAAAAACACAGACAATAACCAATAATAGAGAAAAAGAGAGCGATACAATATGGCAAATAAAATGAAGCAATTTGTGCGCAATCCGGGGAATATAGCATTTACATATTACAGATATAGCTCGGATGCACAAAGAGACGTATCTATAGACCAACAAAAGCAAGCGATACGAGAATATGCAGAAAAAAATGGTATTGTTATTCCTGCGGAAGGGGAATTTGAAGACCGTGCTATTACCGGAACTACAATTGATAGACCGGGATTGCAGAGGATGCTGTTTGAAGCAAAGCATAAAAGACCAGCTTTTCTGATTATATGGAAACTTGATAGACTTTCAAGAGAGGTACATGATTCCTTTTTTATAGATGCACAATTGAGAGAAATTGGAGTGCAGATTATCACTGTGGGCGAAGTTCTTCCGGAAGACGAAGGATTGCGTTATGCTATACAAGGTTTATATGCTTCTATGGCACACAATTTCATTGTGAATCATAGCAGTAATGTCCTGCGTGGATTAAATTACAATGCAGAGAATGCTCTCTATAACGGAAGAAAAGTATTGGGATATATCGGGAAACCGGAACAAAAGTATGAGATTGACCCCAAAACTGCTCCGATAGTGAAGAAAATATTTGAAGATTATGTTACGGGAAAACCACTTCAAGTAATAGCAAATGAGTTAAATGAAAGCGGATTTAAGACCGTTAATGGTAATAAATTTGTTGTTAATTCTTTGGCGAATATACTACATAACAGAGCCTATATAGGCGAATATAAGTGGGGAAAGCATATTATCAAAGGTGGAATGCCAAGAATTATTAGTGATGAATTATTTATTGAAGCAGAAAAGGTGTTGATTAAAAATAGGCGCGGTGGAACTGCGTCGGCTAGAAAGTTAGAAAAAGCGGATGTTGATTTTTGGCTTACAAGTCATATATATTGTGGTGAATGCGGTGCTCCGCTTCATGGGATTTCTGGAACAAGTAAAACCGGAAAAGTCTATTATTATTATACGTGTTTAAATCATAAGAAACGTCAATGTAATATGAAAAATCAAGAAAAAGGTAAACTTGAAACGATTGTGCAGTATACTCTTGAGCGTATGTTGGAAGATAGCGCACTAAGAGCTTTTATTGCAAAGATGTGTTTCGATTATTATGAAGAAAGTAAAGGTAGTGATAATGGTGCTTATCTTGCGTCACTAAAGCAGAATTATAGTTTGGTTGAAAAGAAATTAAATAATTTTGTGAAAGCAATAGGCGAAGGAATATTTAACGAAACCACACAGCAGGCAATGAAAGATTTAGAAAATCAGAAGCAATTATTGAAGGAGCAAATATCGGCAGAAGAGCAACGAGAAAAGTATGATATAAAGCTAGAAACAATCGTTAAATATTTTGAATCCTTTGTTGGCGATTTGAAAAATGAAGAGGTTAAAAAGCGTGTTCTTGACATCTTTGTAGATAAGATATATATTTACGAGGACAAGATGATTATAACATTTCATTTCTTGGATGATAAGCAGGAGATGTCTTATGAAGATACTATAGAAATGATTGATAATCACTCATATTTGATGGACTGTGTAAACGACCCGGAAGGTCACACAGTTTGGAGCAAGGGACTTTTTTCAATGGTGGATAGTATTAGAGGAAGTGGGGGTGAAACCACTGATTTTTTTCAGTAAGGTGTTCGACCACTTCTGAATCAAGTCCACTTCGTTGTAAGTGAAAAGAGTTGCTCTGACAAATCGTTAGAGCAACTCTTTTATTATGACTTGAACATAGCTTGTAAGTAGCGCTTCATTTTCAAAAAAGCTGTCAGCAAGTTCAATATAGGAATCCTTATTATGATATTCATATTTGTATCCTTGTATGAGATTTTGATTTAATTGCGTGATAAAACAGCCGGTATGCTTAACATAGCAATTTTCTTTCGTGGCAGTAAGACGATAGTGTTTGTCTACATAGGACGCAACACTCTTATGAACAGCCATATCTTCAGCAGGAAGATAATAATAGTCCTTGTAGTTTTCAAAGTAAAATTTAAGTGTAGATTCAATAATCGGGACTTGCAGGGTTGCGTCTGTCTTGTTTGCTGTCAGAATGATATTATGTTTGCTGCATGTAATACGCTTTGGTAACGAATAATCCAAAACAAGGGAAAATACAAGCTTATTGTTTTGAACAGAAATGTCTGTTATATGTATATTCCCATCTTTTAAGTAAGAATATCCAAGCATACAAAAGCAATCCATAAGTCCTTCGATATCTTCATAATTATGCAAAAGAAGAAGGGAAGCTTGCTCCTTAGTCGGATGATTTATGTACTTTTCGTAGATTTGAATCAAATCTTTGCCCGAAAATTTATCTTCTCTTGTAATTCCAAGAAACTGCTCCAAGCTTTTTAATTTCAAATTATCTATATGAAATATGTTGCGGTATGGTTTTAATATTTTGTAAAGATCAACGCTGTTTATATCCTCCAGATAATTGGAAATATGAAAATGTTTGCATTTCTTTGCTATGTATGGGAGATCAAAACCATCACCGTTGTAGTGCAATAGTTTTGAATATTTTTTTGCAAAATTTAGAAAATTGAATAGTATTTCCTGTTCAGATGCTCCGTCGTCATTGAACCACTGAATAATATTCCAGGTATCATCCTTGTAAAAACCACAGCCAATTAAATAGAGTGTTGAATGTTCCGGAGAAAAGCCGGTTGTTTCAATATCAAACAGAAGAATTTGGGATGGATCAAAATATGTTTCAAGATTTCGATGGATACTTTGACCGGCATGAAGTTTTTTTGTTATCATATTTTATCTCCCTTATTATTTGTATTTGTATTATACCACAAAAAACAAATATCTACTTGTTTTTTTTATCGATTATGGTATAATTTTTAAGAGAAATACTAGGTACGGAGGATGCTGCTATGGTACAACCACTTGATATTAAGACACAAAAATTCAAAAAAGGATTATTTGGTTATAAGACAATTGAAGTAGATGATTTTGTTAATTCTGTATATAGGGCTTATGATGAGCTTTTTAAGGAACATGCGCAGATGACAGATACAATTGAGAAGCTGAATGCATCTCTCCAGGAGAATCGGTTAAAGCTGTTCGATATGGAAAACAAGGTTCGTGAACTTGAGGCTGTTTCCGGTGATGATGTTACAGCGAAGAAGAAAGCGGATGATATTATTCGTAATGCTGAGTCTGAAGCGGCACAGATTGTAGGTAAGGCTACCGAACAAGGAAAAAAATTTGAATCTTCTTCTAAAAAGGCAACACCGGATAAGGCAAAGGAATCCGCAACAGCAAAATTTTTTAAAAAAGATGAGAATGCACCTGTTGCAAGCGATGACGATGATGAAATTTTCGTTGGAGAAATTGAAGATGCAAGAAAGCGTGATCGTATGATGATCGGTGATGGTGAAGAAGAGGAAGATATGGACTTCGAGTTCTTATAAAAGGATATATAAGGGAGTGTTGCTTTGGCAACACTCTTTTTTAAAGGAGATTATATGATAGAGTATATTCATGGTGTTGTTACATATATAGAACAGGATCGGGTGATTTTGGAAAATCAAGGGATAGGATATTGTATTTTCACATCGTCCAACACGATAGGAAAACTTCGGATAAAGGATACAGCGAGTATCTTTACACATTTGCATGTACGTGAGGATGATATTAGTTTATTCGGTTTTGCTACAAGAGATGAATTAAATGCATTTGAATTATTGATTAAAATTAATGGGATTGGTCCGAAAGGAGCATTATCGGTTCTATCTGTGCTCTCTATGGAGGAGCTTCGGATGGCTGTGTTATCAGAGGATGCAAAAGCAATTGCGAAGGCAAATGGCATCGGAACAAAGACTGCTCAGAGAGTCATTATGGAGCTTAAGGATAAGTTTAAGCTTGACGATGTGTTCGGTGATATATCTGCACCGTCTGACTTGTCAGAAGGTGACAATCATGATATGATAACAGAAGCTGCAATGGCACTTACAAGCCTTGGATATTCAAATGTCGAGGCTCTTCGTGCTATCAAAAAGGTAGAAGACTATGAGACGCTTTCAGTGGAGCAACTTTTAAAGGAAGCACTCAAGAGGATGAGCTAAATGGAACGAATAATAAGTGTGGATCTTACGCCGGAAGATGATAAAATTGAACAGGGATTGCGTCCGAAATCATTGGCAGAATATATCGGACAGGAAAAAGCAAAAAAAAATTTACAGGTGTTTATCGAGGCTGCAAAAAAGCGTAATGAACCACTGGATCATGTTTTGTTGTATGGTCCGCCGGGACTTGGTAAAACAACACTTGCCGGCATAGTTGCGGCGGAGATGGGAGTAAATCTCAAGATTACTTCAGGACCTGCAATCGAAAAACCGGGCGAACTTGCGGCGATACTTAATAATCTTGCTGAAAATGATGTTCTTTTTATTGATGAAATTCATCGACTCAATAAGCAGGTAGAAGAAGTATTATATCCGGCAATGGAAGATTTTGCGATTGATATTGTCCTTGGAAAGGGGGCAGGAGCAAGATCCATTCGTCTTGATTTACCAAAGTTTACATTGGTTGGGGCGACTACAAGAGCCGGTATGCTGACTGCTCCGCTCCGTGATCGTTTTGGGGTTGTAAATCGTCTGGAATTCTATCAGGTTTCTGAACTGATGCAAATTATTATTCGTTCAGCAAATGTTTTAGGTGTTTCAATTGATGATGAGGGTGCACTTGAGATTGCCAAGCGTTCGAGAGGTACGCCGCGCCTTGCAAACCGTTTATTGAAGAGAGTTCGAGATTTTGCACAGGTACTGCATAATGGTAGTATTGATTATGAGGTTGCGAAAACAGCACTGGATCGTTTGGAGGTTGACAGTCAGGGGCTTGATCAGACAGATCGCAATCTATTAGAAGTTATGATTAATAAGTTTGGTGGTGGACCGGTTGGACTTGATACATTGGCAGCGGCTATCGGTGAGGATGCCGGGACGCTTGAGGATGTGTATGAGCCATATTTGATTAAAAATGGCTTTATTAATCGCACACCACGTGGTAGAATTGTGACAGAGCATTGTTATAAGCATTTCGGATTAGAACATTTAATTTCACATGAATAAAAACAAAGGAGAATCCTATGGCAAATAAAGTAGATATACCGGTAGTAATCAACGGAAAAGTTTATACATTAAGCGGATATGAAGGAGAAGATTACCTTCAGAATGTTGCAACATATATCAACAACAAGATTTCTGAGTGTAAAACATCGGACCAGTATCGTCGAATGAATACAGAATATCAGGGTATATTACTTGCACTAAATATTGCAGATGACTATTTTAAGGCAAAGTCGAAGGCGGACAGCATGGTAAGTGAGGATTCCACAAAGGAACAGCAGCTTTATGATCTTCGCCATGAGGTGATTGAGTCTCAGATTAAACAGGAATCAGCTATGCGTATGGTTGAGGAATATAAAGAACAGATTAATGCGTTACAAAGAAAAATTATTCAGTTAGAGGCTGAAAAGGGTAGAAATGATTAATTCTGTAAAGAAACCGGAAATACTCGCACCTTGTGGGTCATATGATATTTTAGTTGCCGCTATAAAAGCAGGTGCTGATGCCTGCTATATTGGCGGCAATCGTTTTAGTGCAAGGGCATATGCCGAAAATTTGCAGGAAGATCAGATTATTAAAGCCATTGATTATGCACATTTGCATGATACAAAATTGTATCTTACAGTTAATACGTTGATAAAAAATGATGAAATAAAAATGCTGTTTGAGTATCTGCTTCCATATTATGAAGCAGGGATAGATGCAGTTATTGTGCAAGATTTGGGTGCATTTTCTTTGATTCATGATACATTCCCCGATTTACCGATTCATTGCAGTACGCAGATGAATATTAATTCCGTTTACGGTGCGACGCTTATGAAAAAGCAGGGAGCATCTCGTGTTGTAACTGCAAGAGAAATGCCACTTCATGAAATACGTATCATAAAAGAGCAGCTTGATATTGAGGTGGAAACCTTTGTCCACGGAGCGATGTGTTATTCTTACAGTGGTCAATGTCTTATGAGTTCTTTAGCAGGTGGGCGTAGCGGTAACCGTGGACGGTGTGCGCAACCGTGCAGAAAATGTTATGATGGTGACTATAGTCTCTCTATGAAGGATTTGTGTACACTTTCAAATTTGCCAAAGCTAATAGAAGCAGGGATTGATTCGTTAAAAATTGAAGGACGTATGAAAAATGCATATTATGTAGTATCTGCGGTAGAAGCATACAAAGAACTTGCACAAGATGCAGTAAAAGGTTTGTTTGATTCTCAAAAGGTAAAATACTATAAAGATCGACTTGCAGATGTATTTAACAGAGGGGGATTTACCGATGGTTATTTCTTTATGCATAATCATGAAAGTATGATATCCAAGGAACGACCGAACAATCAGGGAACTCTTGTCGGGACCGTTAAAAACGTGATTGACGGTAAAGTACAGATCGCTTTATCAAAACCTTTGTATAAAGGAGATGTATTAGAGCTTGCTGTGCGTGATAACAAACCGATAGAAATAACTACTTCAAAAGCATACGCATCTAATAAGCTTGCATTACTTCCTGCACCAAAGACACGTTTAATCAAAAAAAATGCTTTTGTATATCGTACAAGATGTAATAAATTACTACAGGAAATCAATGAAAATATATTATCGAAAGATAAAAAGATTTGTGTTTCGGCAATGTTTTCTGCAAAAGTTGGTCAAAATATGTCAATGATGCTTTGGGATACGGTTGGAAATGAAGTGGTTGTATATTATGATGTGATTGATAAATCCGAGAAGGTAAAAACGGATATCGCGCAAGTGAAAAACAAACTCTTACAGACGGGAGATACAGAATATTCGATTGTTGATTTATCGTTAGAAATTGATGATGATGCATTCATTCCGGCAGGAAAACTGAAACAAATTCGTAGAGAAGCGATTGCTGCTTATGAGGAAAAGCTTTTGATGAAATATCGACGTACACATCACAAAGTTTGTGTAACGACGGAACATTTCGTGCCGGAAATGAAGAAAGCAGTTACAAAACAATTCAGTGAATCCTTATATTATGCAAAAATAAGCACGCTGGAGCAGCTAATTGCAATTGTACAATCCGATTACATAAATGGTGTGTTTATGGATTTGTCGGTGTATGATCGGGCGGAAGCAGAAGGAATCGTTGACCGATTGAAAGCTGCGAATAAGCATATATTCATTTGTTTACCATATATTATTGACAGTAAATTTGATTTTTTGTCTTGTTTGCAAAAATCATATATTCATGGTATATATATTAGAAACATTGATGGATTGGCATGTGTATACCAGGCATATAGGAAGCATTGTTTGCCGGATAATTTTGAAATATATGCAGCACATTCGCTCTATGCGTTTAATGACGTTGCAAGTACGTACTTAAGACGTTTGTTACCAATGCTGCAAATCGAAACTTCCTACGAGTTAAATCAAAATGAAATAAACAAATTGGCATATCATCCGGATATGAGTCTGATATATGGATATCAGCGTGTGATGCTATCGGCACAATGTATTCGTAAAACAAAATATGGTTGTAATCATGCAAATGAAACAATTCAAATTACCGATGATAAACGAAATACATTTTATGCTAAATGTATGTGTGAAGGATGTTATAATGTTATATACAACGGACATCCGTTATGCTTATTTGATAAACAGAAGGAATTGCTTGAGGTTAATCACTCGAAAAGTCTGCTTTTATCATTTACGACAGAAAATAGACAAGAGACAGAGGAGGTTCTTTCAATGCTTTCTATAGACGGTCAGCATGAAAACAGCCATAGGTTCTATACAAGGGGACACTTTTACAGAGGAGTCGAATAGATGATTAATATTATATGTGAGATTTCGAAATATCTTATCATCCTTTTTATGATATTATATACCGTGAAATGTTTTTCCGTTATGTCATCGGGGGATGAGGAGATAAAACGTAAAAAATTGAATAAACAAATTGTTTATGTATTTGTTATACATTTTCTTTGTTATCTTACGATGTATTTACGACTCGGAACAATGAAAATTCTTGTATTTTACGGTGTTCAGATTTTTGTCGCGGTATTTTACATGCTGATTTATCATTCCATATATAAGGAATCTTCCCGATTGTTAACAAATAACTGTGCGTTTATGTTATTAATCGGTTATACAATCTTGACAAGGCTGAATTTTAATCTGGCAGTAAAACAATTTATTTTGGCTACAGTCGGTCTGTTTATTTCAGCGTTTATTCCTTGGATTATGTTGAAATGGAAACGACTAAAGGAACATGGTATTGCATACGGAATTATTGGTCTGTTTATGTTACTTACGGTGTTTATTCCACGTGTCGGTGTGGAAATTTACGGTTCACGTAACTGGATTAAGATTGGACCGGTTTCCATGCAACCGATGGAGTTTGTAAAAATATTATTTGTATTTTTTGTCGCAAGCATGCTTGTTAAGGCCAACACATTTGGTGATCTGATGCTCAATGCAATTATTTCTGCTGCATTTATGGGTGTGCTTGTACTTGAAAAGGATCTTGGAGCTGCGGTAATTTTCTATATTACGTATGTATGTATGGTATATCTTGCAACCTCACGTGCGATTTTCTTTTTCGGAGGTATCTCACTCGGGGCAGGGGCAATTTTTATTGGCTATCAGCTTTTTAAGGATACATTATTTAGACATGTTATGGTACGTGTTGCGGCATGGCAGGATCCGTTTGCACATATTGATGATAGCGGATATCAGTTATCACAGTCTTTGTTTGCGATGGGAACCGGAGGATATATGGGTTCCGGACTTACGACCGGTAAGGCAAATACAATTCCGGTAAGTGAAAGCGATTTCATTTTTTCGGCAATCTGTGAGGAACTGGGAGTAATATTTGGTCTTGCACTTATACTTGTACTTGTTAGTGTATTTATATCCTTTGTAAATGTAGCTATGAAATGCAAATCACCATTTTATAAGTATGTTTCCTTTGGATTTGGAATGATTTACATTATTCAGGCATTGTTAAACATTGGTGGTGTTACAAAATTTATTCCATCAACCGGTGTAACGTTGCCGCTGATTTCAAACGGATTAAGTTCAGTGTTAAGTACACTCATTATTTTTGGTGTTGTGCAAGGGGTCTATGTAATTAGTAATAAAGAGGCGATAAAACATGAAAAAGAAAAAGAGCGAATCCAATCAGTCATGCAGGGAACTTACCCCGGAGGAAGAGTTTCTCCAAAAAGAGAAAGAACGCTCCCGAAACAACCGAATTAAAAACAGACCGATTCTTGTCATGACATATTCTATTGTTACGATATTTATGTGTATGATAGGATATATTATTTATTTTATGTCTTTTCGTGCGGAACAGGTAATCGCAAATTCAAGAAATCTACGTCAGGATTCCTTTGCAGATGTTGTTGAACGTGGTGATATTATTACGAGTGATGGTGAAGTGATAGCAACAAGTACTACCGATGAAGAAGGTAATACGTATCGTTCATATCCTTACAATAATATGTTTGCGCATGTCGTTGGTTATGAAGGTCGCGGAAAAGCAGGACTTGAACTTTCCGGTAATTTTTATATGCTTCGCTCACATATCAACATATTTGAACGAGTTTATATGCAGTTGAGTGAAGAAAAAAATCGTGGGGATAATGTGATTACAACGGTAAGCTATAAGTTGCAGAGTGCGGCATATAATGCAATGGGTGGTTGTAATGGTGCGGTTGTTGCAATAGAGCCTTCAACCGGTAAAATACTCGTTATGATTTCGAAGCCGGATTATAATCCAAATAACATGGATAACGTATGGGCATACCTTGACAGTGAAGAAGGCAGGGAAAGCAGTATATTGTTAAATCGTGCTACGCAGGGTATGTATGCCCCCGGTTCTACATTTAAGATCGTTACTTTGCTTTCCTATATTCGTGAAAATCCGGATTATACTGATTATACCTACACTTGTAATGGAAGCGAGATTTTCAATGGCGTTGATATTCATTGCAGTAATGATCGTGTGCATGGAACTGTGTCAATTGGAGATTCTCTGGCATATTCATGCAATGGTTCTTTTGCAACTATGGGAACTTCTTTGGATTATGGGAAATATCGCGATACTGCGGAAGAACTGTTGTTTAACTGTGAGTTTCCGTATGATGGTATTTATAACAAATCCTATTTCGAAATAAGTAAAAACAGTCGTTCGGATGAGATTCCGCAAACCGCAATCGGACAAGGAAATACCCAGATTACACCTCTTCATAATGCAATGATTGTTTCGGCAATTGCAAATGGCGGTGTACTTATGAAGCCTTATTTGATCGATCGCATCGAGAATGATGATGGCGCTAAGGTTAAGAAATTTGGTAGTAAGACATATGGCAATCTTATGACTAATAAAGAAGCACAAATACTTACGGATTATATGAAGGGTGTATGCAGCTATGGAACGGCTTCCGGATATTTCTCAGGCACTCCGTATGAGGTTGCGGGAAAAACAGGAACTGCAGAGTATGATAATCAGGGACATTGTAATTCTTGGTTTGTCGGATTTTCAAATCCCGATAATCCGGATTTGGTTGTAAGTGTAATTATGGAGGATTATTCTACGTATGGTATTACCGGTGCAAGTGTTGCAAAGGCGATATTTGATGCGTATTATCAATAATGAATGCATATATCAAAGAACTTGTGTACAATCATATGGTTGTAAAGCTTGTATTAATTTGCTATAATATAATTTGATATTAGGACACACCGATCTTTATATAAGGCAGGAGGAATTGCAATGATTGAAGCAACCAGCTGTGGTGGTGTGGTAATCTTTAGAGGAAAGATTTTATTGCTTTACAAAAATTACAAAAACAAGTATGAAGGCTGGGTACTTCCGAAGGGAACTGTCGAAAAAGACGAACAGCATAATGAAACAGCTCTTCGCGAGGTGAAGGAAGAAACAGGCGTAAGTGCACAGATTATTAAGTACGTAGGAAAAAGCAATTATACGTTTAATACTTCATATGATGTTGTGAACAAGGATGTTCACTGGTATCTGATGATGGCGGACAGCTATTATAGTAAGCCACAGAGAGAAGAGTATTTTTTGGACTCGGGTTACTACAAGTACCATGAGGCGTATCATCTTCTTAAGTTTCCGAATGAAAAACAGATTTTAGAGCAGGCATATGCAGATTATATGATGCTTAAGCAAAATAATTTGTGGGGAAGCAAGAAATATTTTTGAGGATTATATGAAAAATAAAGGTAAAAAGATAAAACGCAAGCAGGTCATATATGTAGTGAGTATGATTTTTTTTGCTTGCGTTTTTGTTTGTTCAGCTTTATATCTTGGTATCTATTATTTTAATAGTTGGAAAAGTGAACGCAAGGTAGATAATCTTAAGGAAAAGATTATTACGACAGAACAGCAGGAGCATAGCCAAGATGAATCGCCTGATTCAACGAATTCATGGATAAGTGAGGAGGAAATATTGCCTTCCTATGTAGAAATTGATGGTACTATGGTGCAGGAAAAGTTTGTAGAATTATATAAATTGAATCATGATTTTATCGGTTGGATTAATATTGATGATACTGCGATTGATTATCCGGTTATGCAGACTCCGGATAATGAAGAATATTATCTTCATAAGGATTTTGAAAAAAAATACAGTCTGGCAGGTAGCCTGTTTGCGGATACAGATTCGGATATATGGGCTCCAAGTGATAATATTATGATATATGGTCATCATATGCAATCGGGTAAGATGTTTCAAAACCTTACAAAATATGAAAGCGAGACATTTTATTTGGAACACCGATATATTTCATTTGATACGATATGTAAAGACGGAACCTATGAAGTGATTGCTGCATTTAAAACACAAATATATGATTCTTCTTATACAGGCTTTAAATACTATCAATTTTTTAATGCAAAAGATGCAAATGAATTTAATACATATATTTCAAATTGTAAAGCTCTTATGACATATAATATACCATCAACAGCAGTCTATGGGGATGAATTGCTTACCTTATCTACATGTAATTATCATACATCAGATGGAAGATTTGTTGTTGTAGCCAAGAAAATAAAATAACTTGACACGTATATAAAATTATGATATATTTTCATCTGTTAGCCGGTGTGTCGGAATTGGCAGACGAGGCAGACTCAAAATCTGTTGATGGCAACATCGTATGGGTTCAAGTCCCATCACCGGCATATAAAACGTCCAGAATATTTCGGACGTTTTTTTCATTTTATAGAAAAAAGCGGCAATTAGAAAACTTCTAGTTACCGCTTATAATTTTACCCAAGCCTTATCATTTCTCGTTTTAATCGTTTGATAATTTTTTTCTCAAGACGTGAAATATAGGATTGGGATATACCAAGTAAATCTGCAACTTCTTTTTGCGTCATCTCTTCATCGTCATGTCCGATGCCAAAACGTAGCTCAATAATGGTACGTTCGCGTTCTGATAATATTTCCAATGCCTGTTCTAACAAATTTTTATCTATTTCATCCTCAATATCTTTATATATGATATCATCATCTGTTCCGAGAATATCGGATAATAAAAGCTCGTTCCCATCCCAGTCAACATTTAGCGGTTCGTCAATGGATACTTCAACACGTGTGCGGGAGCTTCTTCGAAGATGCATTAAAATTTCATTTTCAATACAACGGCTTGCATAGGTGGCAAGCTTTATGTTTTTGTCCTTTTTAAATGTATTTATTGCCTTGATGAGACCGATAGTTCCGATCGAAATTAAATCTTCAACCCCGACACCGGTATTATCAAATTTTTTTGCTATGTAAACAACAAGTCGTAGATTGTGTTCGATCAATACACGACGTATGGAAGGGTCGTCGGTTCCTAATTTATTAAGCATATCGACTTCTTCCTCTGCGGTAAGTGGCGGAGGCAAAACTTCAGCACCTCCGATATAGTGAATCTCATTTCGTGGATAAATAAAGTAGCCAGCTAAGCTTTTGATGTTAAAGCTTAATATGTTATTACTAACAACACTAATCATTTGAATTCTCCTCTCGAATTGGTTTTAGACTTTCATGTAGTAAAATATGATGATTTGCTCCATGGATAAAGGAATATCTGCTTATTCCCGCGGTTACATGATGATAGATTGTTCCTGTATCTGCATATTGTAACGAAGAAAGACAAAATGCAGGCATTAACAGAGCATCTGATCCAATTGTCTGATATGGAATCGGATACATTTTTATGCTGCTTACATGGGCAAATGCAAGATAATTAAATTCACCGGTTTTTCTATATGTTTCAAATATATGATAGGCATCTTGCGTCATCCAATTTTTTAGTATTTCAGAATCTAATATGACAACCGGATTATGATTATACGGATCCCTGAGTAAATTTCCCGTATCGTGATAACCGAGAGATTCAACCGTATGTGTTCCGTATGTCAAAATGATTCTTTGTTCGCGTGAAATATTTTGACTTGTTTTTTTGCTTTTCTTTTTTGTACCCAAATGCAACGTCATCATAATGATGTAAATACCGGCATACAATATATGATGATTGGGCATGCTCACCTCCTTGCTTCTTTCACGTAATTATAGATGGTAGGAAATAAAAAAAACGTCGTATAATGGATTAGAATTTCAAAGAATTTCAAAATTTTTCGACACACAGGCAGTGAAACAAAATTATTAAATAGAGAAAGTTGATTATATAATGAATGATTTTAAGCTTGGAACAGAATTTCGTCTTGCACTTGATACTGATTATGAAACGCGTATGAAATCACAGGAATTAAATGTCGGATATAATGCATTTCAAAATACTTGGGAGCTTATCATACGGTATAATGGTGATTTAGAACGTGTATCAGAGGAAATAGGATTTACTTATACCGGACTTTATAACGGATATGCAATTATACAAATCAATGAGGCAGATATTGATCAACTAACGGAAGCAATGGAAATTATTTTTATTGATAAACCGAAGAATATTTATTTTGAAAGAGAGACAAAGGTTGATGGATTTGTGGAATCCTGTATGGAATTTCCCGGAAGTACATACGGACAACTAACCGGAAATGGTGTATATGTTGCAATCCTTGATTCCGGAATAGATTTTCTTCATCCGGATTTTATTAAGGAGGGAGGAGAAACACGAATCGAACGATTTTGGGATCAGGAAGCAGAGGGAAATCCGCCCTATCAATATCCATACGGAGATGAATTCATTCGGGGGGAAACGGAACAAAATCTTCTAAATAATGATAGAAGTGGTCATGGAACTGCTGTTGCAAGCATTGTTTCATCGTGTGTACCGGATGCAGATTTGTTAATAGTAAAATTAAGAGATTCTGACACCATGGGTTATACAAAAACAACATCTATTATGCTTGCAATTGATTATGTAGTACAGGTTGCTATGGAATCATTTAGGCCGCTTGTTATTAATTTAAGCTATGGAAATAACTACGGAGACCATGATGGGAATTCGATATTAGAAGATTATATTGATTCAATCAGTAATATGACAAAAATATCAATCGTTGTTGCAACCGGAAATGATGGAAATACAAGCAGACATCAAACAATTTTTGCACAGAACGATAGCGTATATCAGGTGAATTTTCAAGTTGCATCTTATGAATCCGGTATCAATTTACAAATATGGCATAGCTATAAGGATGATTTGCAAATTACTGTGGTTACACCAAACGGACAAATTCTTGGACCTTTTTCAAGTTATCAGCCGATAGCGGAATACCGGCTTCCTGATATGAAAATTATGGTTATATTTGGTTATCCATCACCAATTAATCAAAATCAGGAAATATACTTTTCGTTTATTCCAATTGATACCTATATTCAGGCAGGTATATATACAATTGTAATTTCAACCCAAAACATAAGGGATGGCAGAATCGATATGTGGTTGCCTGTTGCAGCAGGTACGAGTGCAACAGTAACATTTTTACAGCCGGATGCATTTACAAGTCTTACGATTCCTGCATCAGCCAAAAGTGTTATCAGTGTCGGAGCGTATGATCAAAGAACAGATACTTATGCGAATTTTTCGGGTAGAGGATATACCACTTCAGGTAGTGTGAAACCGGAACTGGTTGCCCCCGGAGTTATGATACCGGTTGCTTCGGCAGGCGGAGGATATCAATATATGTCCGGAACATCATTTGCAGCTCCGTTTGTTTCTGCCGGTGTCGCAATGCTTATGGAATGGGGAATCATAATGGGAAACGATACATATCTATACGGAGAAAAAATCAAAGCATATTTAATTAAGGGAGCAAGAAGATTATACGGTGTTTATGTTTGGCCAAATGAAAAACTTGGTTATGGAGCGTTGTGCGTATCAAACAGTATACCAAAGTGATAGAAAGAAAAATGGAAGCATACGATATTTACTGTTGCCATATGTGCAAGAAAAATAATATAATGATATATATGACTTTTGGAGAGTAAAGTTTGAAACAAATAAGTAGAAGACAACCAAGAAATAAAGGGCATAGCAAA
>JAUNJN010000031.1 GCA_030533235.1 Eubacteriales bacterium
ACAATCAAAAAATCATAGTATAAGTTGCGATATTTAATAGCCAAAGTAATATATACGAGTCATTATATGGAAGAGGTTGAGACGCTATGTACAAGGATTGCAATTATGGATAACGGAAAAATCATTGCATGCGGAACAAAGGAAGAGTTGAAGGATATGGTTCGCAAGGAAGGCGAAGGAGATATTTCGCTCGAAGAGGTATTTTTGTCACTGACAGGTAAAAAGCTTAGAGATTACGGAGAAGGGGATAACTAATATGCTTTGGGTAATGATTAAAAATAATTTGAAGCTTGCTTCGCGAAGTAAGTTTATTATTGTCTTATTGATAATTTCGCCAATCATTGTCATGGCAGCACTTTCAAGTGCGTTTGATGACCTGCTTCAAAGTAATTACCGGTTTGAGGATATACGGATTGGCTATGCAACGGAAGATCAAAGTGCCCTTGATGTGTTTCTTGCACAAAGTGCGGACATGTTTGCGGAAAAGGAAATCAAATTGGAAAAATGTAATCTTGAAAACGGAAAGAACATGGTTTCTGACGGAGAGCTTGAGGCTTTTTTGTATGAAGAGGATGCACAGGTAAAAATATATACATTGAAGGAGAACAGTATTCCGACCGAAATGTGTCAGTATATTGTTGAACAATTTTATACGGATTGCCAAAATATGGGAAATACAATGTTGGTTGATATGGAAAAAGGATCACTTCCAAGTATGGAACTTCCTTCTGCCGGCAATTATTACGGAATCATTGAGGTAATTTACTTTTTATCATGCGGTGTATTGTTCCTGACAGCTGTTGTACAGAGTGAGAGAAAGAATAGGATTTCACAGCGTTTTATCAGCTCGCCGTGTAGTTCATTTACAATCTATCTCTCAAAATTTATTCCATGTGTACTGATGACGATTCTTAATACAGTTATTAGTATGATTGCGGCTACACTTTTGTTTGATGTAAAATGGGGGAATTTCCCGGCAACGGTTGGAGTCCTTGTACTTGGAGTTATGGCGTTTGTAGCATTTGGAATTATGTGTCTGTATCTTGTAAATAATCTGGCTGTTTCAGCAATCATCATATTTGTGGTTGTATGGATTATGGGATTTATTGGTGGTAGTTTTGAAACATACATGTTTTCGAAAATACCGGAGAGTACAAAGTGTCTTTCTCCAATGTATTATTTAAACAGAACCTTAGTGGAGTATTCTACAATGGGACATAGTGATTATGCAGTGCGATGTGTAGGATGTCTTGCTGTGATATTTGCAGTTTGTTCATTGTTTGGAAGCCTCCTTATGAAGCATAGAATGGAGGTAGAATAAATGTTTAACCATATAAGAGAAATGACAAAAATGACGTTTCGTGTTTTGATTCGAAATAAAATGTTTATTTTCTTTGGCATTGCAATGATGTTAGGAGCGACATTCCTTCTAAACATATCGGTTGGTAAGACGGAGAAAAAAGAAGAAATAACTGTTATGGAAGAGCATGATGCACAGATTGCATACCTTCAGGATTACGAGAAATTTCAGGTAAAGATTTACAATCAAAATGACAATGCCGATGCGCTTTTGAAGGAGCTTGCTTCCGGGGGCATGTTTCAGATATTCGAAGTGAAATGCAAGGAGATGTCAAGGGAAGAAATTATGGCATCTGCAGAGTATACATCCATGCACGATAAGGTTGATGCGGTTGTGATAATCGGTGGTGGTGAGATTGAACAGAGTATCACACTATATCAATCCGGTTCAGATGAGCGATATGATTTTTTTGAAACATTTCTGGAATCAAAAGTAAGAGGAATAAACAGTTCGGAAAATAAAGTTGCTAAAGAGGTTGTAGTTGAGACGTTGGAGAATACAAGTCAGGCACCTGTATGGGATATGGAGGTTGATAGTCACAAGACTGTAATTTATGGTAACGCGCTTGCTTTGTATACGGTAGCATTCTTATTTAGCGGAATTATTATATTGGGTACAATCATAAGCGAGAAGGATAATCTTGTGTACACTAGAATCCTGCTTTCGAAGGCATCCTCATATAGCTATATCCTGTCAAAGTTTGTTGTAATTGTTGTGACGGCATTTCTGGAAACCGTCATTGCATTGTTTGGATATAATCTCTTTGTAAAAGCGGATGTCGGGCTAAATACACTACAGTTTGGAGTGATTCTGTTTGGAATGGGACTTATTTTCAATTCCTTAAGTGTAGCAATCGGTATTTGCTGTGGAAATACATTGACGGCAAGTATTGCCGGATTTTCAATCTGGGTCATGACAGCACTTCTTGGTGGTTTGTACTTTGATATCAATAATTCATCGGTTGCTTTTAAGCGTGTGGCATCTTTTATGCCACAGCGATGGGGACTTAAGGCAGCATCACTTTTTATGAACGGAAATAATTTAGGATATCCGTTAATAATAATTGTTTCGATAACCTATGTATCTGTGGTATTATTAATAGGAGTACTTGGACTAAAGCTTACCAGTAAGGAATAGAGGTATCGGATATGAGGGAAACAGTGAGAAATCACTATTTTGTTGTAGGAAAGTTCATCGGTCTTGTATTGTTGCTTGGATATGAAATCATAAAAATTAAAGGTGATTTTATGATAAGGGCATACCTTGGAATGTGGTTTTCGTTCTTTGTCTTAGCCGCGGTACTGTTTGAAATAACAGAGAATAAGAAAATTCAAATCATAGAGATTATCATAGAGGGAATACTCACGGGAATCGGGGTATTCCTGTTTCCCGTTTCCGGATGTATGGTTGGAGTTCTATGGATTGCAGATGTATGTACGCTTCGTAAGATGAAGGGGAGCGGATATTTTCTGTGTTTAATCATGCTGATTCCGTATTGTCGTGTAGTGGAAAATCCGTTGAATGGTATTTTGTTTGCGATATTTGTAATTACTGTATACTTTCAGGAACGGGTAATTATTGATCAATATCGTTCGGATATCGGTATGGAAGAGGAGGTACAGCTCGAACTAAAAACAGATATAGAGAAGCAAAAGGATTTCCATAGACAGGAACTGAAAAAGTCCAGATTAAAGTTTGAAAATCAGATGTTGGAGGATCGTAATCGTATTTCACAAGCTCTTCACGATAAGCTTGGCCATAGTATTAACGGGTCGATTTATCAGTTGGAGGCGGCGAAGCTTTTAGTGCAAAAAAAACCGGGAGAGTGTGAGAAGATACTGCAGATTGTGATTGATCAGCTTCGGTTGTCTATGGATGAAATACGGGCAATTCTTCGAAGTGAGCGTCCGGACAAACAAAGAATTGCGTCGCTTGCATTACAGTCTTTGTGTGAGGAATGTGAAAGTCAGTACAATATACACACCGAGTTAAATATCAGTGATGCTGAGGAGAACATTCCGGAATCAATATGGGAAATCATTTTGGATAATACATACGAAGCGGTTACAAACGCATTAAAATATGCAAACTGTCACTGTATTTACATTGATATTATTGTTATGAACAAGGTCGTTCGTTGTACGATTCGGGATGACGGAAAAGGTGCAATGAATATCGAGGAAGGTATGGGAATCGCCGGTATGAAAAATCGTGTCAGATCGGTTAAGGGATATATCGATATCGAATCTGAAGCCGGATTTACAATCAATATGATACTGCCGCTTTAAAAGGAGAATGTTATGGGTAAAATAAGAGTGATTGTTGCGGATGACAGTGCCTTTGTAAGAGAAGGAATGAAAGTAATATTGGAGCTTGATGAACAATTTGAGGTGATCGGTACGGCAGAGAACGGAAAAGAGGCAGTGGAGCTTGCAAGAAAAGAGCCGTGTGACGTTGTTGTAATGGACATTCAGATGCCGGTGATGGACGGAATCGCAGCTACCGAGATATTTAGCAGGGAAAACCTTGGAAAGGTGCTCATTCTCACAACCTTTGATGATTATGATTTGGTACATAAGGCGATGAAGTGTGGGGCAAAGGGATACCTCATTAAGAATCACACACCGGATCAATTAAAGCAAATGATTATCTCGATCCAAAATGGTGTGAATATAATTGATGATCAGGTCTATGACAAGTTTGTTGACGTCGGTATTCGACCAAATGACAATTTTGACAGCACACAATATACAGCCAGGGAAATGGAAATCGTCGAGGCCGTGGCAGAGGGACTTTCCAATAAGGAAATCGCAGCAAAGCTATTTATTAGCGAGGGAACGGTAAAAAACTATATTAGCGCGATTTTGGACAAAGAGGGACTTTCTCACCGTACACAGCTTGCGGTCTATTATTTAACAGGAAGGAAATAAATAGTATTGAGGGGGAATCAAATGAGTAATATCATACGATCATTAAGAATCCGAAACTTTGTTATCCTGCTTCTTGCAGGATGTATCAATGCCATTGGTGTCACTGTGTTTTTGGCTCCGGTAAAATTATACGACAGCGGAATTTCGGGTACATCTATTTTGCTTTCGCAAATCACGCCGGAACAATGGACCTTGTCCGTCTTTCTTTTATTATTTAATGTTCCGTTGTTTTTGTTTGGTTTTAAAAAGCAAGGGATAACGTTTACAATCTATTCTCTGTTTGCTGTCTTGATATATTCGATGGCATCATGGCTGATAACGGATGTGTTACCGGTTGATGTGAGCGTTGCATCACCACTTGCAGGTCAGGATTTGTTACTATGTGCATTATTTGGCGGTGTTATCTCAGGGGTCGGGAGCGGTCTTACGATACGCAACGGCGGGGCGATTGACGGTATTGAGGTTATGGCGGTTATTTTTTCAAAAAAACTAAATATTACCGTAGGAACCTTTGTTATGATTTACAATGTGATACTGTATGTCATTTGTGGTATTGTAATAAACAGCTGGATATTGCCGCTTTACTCGATTGTAACCTATGCAGCGGGATTGAAAACCATTGATTTTGTTGTAGAAGGTATTGACCGTTCGAAATCGGTTATGATTGTGACAGATAAAGCAAAGGAAATTAATGCAGCGCTGACAGAAGAATTTAAGTGCGGGACAACGATGATGTCGGCAATCGGAGGATATTCCAATGCAGAAAAAACAGTGATTTATTTTGTTGTCAATCGATTTCAGATTTATCGAATGCGAAATACGATACAACGTATTGACCCGAATGCGTTTGTGACGATTAGTGAAGTTGCGGATATTTTTAAATGTAATGATAGCATAACATAAGAAAAAACTCATGAATTAAGAGAAAAATATAATCTTCATATGAAGGTGGAACGATACATCTCCGATGAGGAAATTCCGGTGCAAGATAAAAAGTATATTCGGGAATGATAAAATGAAAAATGGAGGCTAACATGAAAATAGCTGTGAGTTCTTGTCTGCTGGGTGAGAATTGTAAATATAACGGAGGAAATAATTATAGTTAAAGGGTTGAAAAATATCTAGACGGACATGAAGTGATTCGTATCTGTCCGGAAGTATTAGGAGGGTTACCTACTCCCAGACAGTCTGCCGAAATTGTTGACGGAAAAGTTAAATTGAAAGATGGTACTTCGGTTGACGATGCATTTCGAAAAGGTGCCGAATTAGCCTTAAATATGGTCATTAATAATGGGGTTCAACTTGTGATTCTTCAATCCAGAAGTCCTTCTTGTGGAGTTAATACAATTTATGATGGAACATTTTCCGGTACAATTATTTCCGGAGAAGGTGTATTTGCAAAACTACTAAAAGAAAATGGAATTAAAGTTGTTGATGTCGAAGATTTTTATGCAAAAATGGATAATCTCAAGGTGTAAACACTAAAAAATAATCATATTTTTCATATAATAGCAGATACTATCTGAAAATAGACGCAAAGCTGTAACCGAAAAGAGGTTACAGCTTAAATCATATTACGGAGGTATCGCACGTGAAAGAGAAAATATTTGGAGTATTACAGAGAGTAGGACGTTCCTTTATGCTTCCTATTGCGCTTTTGCCGATTGCGGGATTGATGCTTGGAATTGGTAGCTCATTTACAAATCCAACGACGCTGGAAGCCTACAGACTGACAGAAGTCATAAAAGAGGGCGGCATTGCGTATACGCTTCTTGACATCATGAGTAAGACGGGCGGTGTTGTATTTGACAATCTTGCTCTGTTGTTTGCTATGGGAGTTGCCATAGGTATGGCAAAGAAGGAGAAGGAGGTCGCGGCATTGTCAGGTGTCATAGGATATCTGATAATGAATACAGCCATAAGTACATTGATTTCGGCCAGGGGCGGCGTAGAAGCCATGGCAGCAAATTCAACTACAACAACAATGGGAATCACCACACTTCAGATGGGTGTATTCGGAGGCATAATCGTCGGACTTGGTGTTGCAGCTCTTCATAACAGATTTTATAAAATAAAGCTGCCTCAGGTATTATCTTTCTTTGGGGGAACAAGGTTTGTACCTATTATTGTGAGTGTTGTTTATCTGATAGTAGGAATTATCATGTTCTATATTTGGCCCGTGGTACAAAGCGGTATTGCCGGGCTTGGACAGTTGGTTCTTGACTCGGGCTATGTTGGAACATGGATATACGGAATTATTGAAAGAGCACTGATTCCATTTGGATTGCATCATGTATTTTACATGCCTTTCTGGCAGACAGAGCTTGGAGGTGCGGTGCTGATTGACGGCGTTATGGTGCAGGGTGCACAGAATATTTTCTTTGCTGAGCTTGCATCAAAGACAACCGAACAGTTCTCGGTTTCGGCAACAAGATTTATGTCCGGAAAGTTTCCGTTTATGATTTTTGGTCTTCCGGCGGCTGCATATGCCATGTATAAAACGGCACGCCCTGAAAAGAAAAAAGTTGCCTACGGACTTCTTCTTTCTGCGGCATTAACTTCTATGCTGACAGGTATTACGGAACCTTTGGAATTTACTTTTTTATTCGTAGCTCCGATTATGTATGCAGTTCATTGTGTGCTTGCAGGACTCTCTTATATGCTTATGCATATCCTGAATGTGGGAGTCGGGATGACATTTTCGGGAGGCATCATTGATCTGGTATTATTTGGAGTGCTTCAGGGAAATGCAAAGACAGGTTGGATATGGATTGTGATAGTAGGACTGATATATGCAATTATATATTATTTTGTGTTCTATTATATGATTAAGAAACTTAATCTGAAGACTCCGGGCAGAGAAACGGACCATGAGGAAACCAGGTTGTACACACGAAATGATATGAAGCGTCCGGGCAATATAGATAATGCAAACGGGAAAAATCAAGAAGACAATCTTAGTGCAATGATCGTGAGCGGTTTGGGAGGAATCGATAATCTGTCCGACATCGACTGTTGTGCGACGAGACTTAGGGTAACCGTTTTTGATTCGGATTTGGTTTCCGACAGTGTTCTTAAGGACAGCGGTGCGTCAGGTGTCATTCATAAGGGAAATGGCGTTCAAATCATATATGGTCCACAGGTTTCTGTCATAAAATCCAAGCTTGAGGATTATATGGAGAGTCATCAGGAAAGTGACAATGAAAAAAGTGAGACAATCCGCATTTATGCGTGTATGAAGGGAACGGTTATTCCGCTGGAAGAGGTAAGCGATGAGGCATTTTCTTCGGGTATGCTCGGGGAAGGTGCTGCGATAGAACCTTCAGAGGGCAGGCTGTATGCCCCTTGCGACGGAAGGATTGACACGGTATTTGACACAGGACATGCGATAACCATGATTTCAGAAGAAGGCTGTGAGCTGCTGCTTCATATTGGGATTGACACTGTGAAGCTTGAAGGAAAATATTATGAGACGCATGTCGCAGGCGGACAGGAGATTCATAGAGGAGATTTGCTGATAACCTTTGATATGGAAAAAATTAAGGCTGCCGGATACAAAACAACAACTCCCGTTATTGTGTGTAACAAGGATGAATATGCCCGTGTTGCGCTTGTTCGTACCGGAGAGGTTGCTGTTGGGGAAGTAATTATCAATGTAATGTAAATATCCGATTTGTTTATTAGGAAATTTTCATATCTGCATGTGAGTTGTTATTTGGATAGAGAATGTTATAATGTAAATCAGTGGAGTGACATCAGAAAAATGAAATATGGAGGTAGTATTGTGAACCGGGAACAAATATTAAAAGAAGCAGCCAAGCAAAAGGAACAGATCATTGCAAATCGAAGATATCTGCATTCCCATCCGGGAACAGGATTTGACATCAAAGATACCTTTGCTTATGTAAAATCAGAACTGGAAAATATGGGATATCAACCGGAAACATGCGGCAAGTCGGGACTTGTTGCACTGGCGGGTGGTAAGAAGCAGGGGAAGGTATTTCTTATCCGGGGAGATATGGATGCGTTGCCAATGGAGGAAGAAGCAGATGTTTCCTTTGCATCGTCAAACGGATGCATGCATGCCTGTGGGCATGATATGCATACCGCCATGCTGCTTGGTGCGGCTCGTATATTAAAAAAGCATGAGGATGATATAGAAGGAACGATAAAACTGATGTTTCAGCCTGCAGAAGAAATATTTGAAGGCTCACAGGATATGATAAATGACGGATTACTTGAAAATCCTAAGGTTGACGGGGCATTAATGATACATGTTATGGCAGGGATGCCTTTCCCGGCAGGTACGGTTGTCGTATCAGCACCGGGAGTCAGTGCTCCTGCGGCAGATTACTTTGAAATCAAGGTGAAGGGCAAGGGATGTCATGGCTCTATGCCAAATACAGGCATTGATCCGCTGACTGCTGCTGCTCATATTCTGATTGCATTACAGGAGCTTCATGCCAGAGAACTCTCCATGCATGATCAAGCAGTGCTCACCATCGGAACAATGAATGCAGGAACTGCAGCGAATGTGATACCGGATACGGTTACAATGGGCGGAAGTATCCGTACCTTTGACGAGGCTACGAGAGAATATATAAAACAACGCATGACCGATATCGCCTGTGCAATCGCGAAAGCCTTCAGGGCAGAAGCAGAGGTATGCTTTGGAAGCGGTTGTCCGACGCTTGTAAACGACAGGGAGCTTTCTGAATGTGTGGATGGTTATGTAAAAGAGCTGCTTGGAGAAGGCTGTGCATTTTCCGTTGCTGAGCTTAATGCATTAGGCGGCGGGAGCAGTTCTTCAAAGTCTGCCGGTTCAGAAGATTTTGCTTATGTCAGCCAAAAGGTGCCTTCGATTATGCTGGCTCTTGCTGCGGGGCAACCGGAAAAGGGATACCAATATCCGCAGCACCATCCTATGGTGAAGTTTGATGAGGACGCACTCGACAAAGGTAGTGCTGTTTATGCGTACACGGCACTTCGCTGGTTAGAGGAACATAAATAAGATGAGCATATTCATGATTGTTTTTGAGATTCTGGGTACAATTGCATTTTCGATATCGGGAGCAATCGAAGCAATGAAAAAGGAAATGGATATGCTCGGAGTTTTGGTGCTTGGCCTGGTGACAGCAGTAGGAGGAGGCATCCTGAAAGATATACTGATGGGAGAACTTCCTCCTGTCGCCTTCCAAAATCTGCGTAACGCATTTATTGCCGTAGGTGCCGCCCTCTCTGCATTTATAGTTGGGATATTGCTGTCAAAGAAAGAGAAAGAGCTTCACAGCAGGATATGGAATCACACAATGCTGATATCGGATGCCGTCGGTCTTGGAACCTTTACTGTCATCGGAATCCGATATGTGCAGGAGCTTGGATACAAAAATCCGATACTCCTTGTGTTCGTGGGAGTGGTAACCGGTGTCGGTGGTGGTGTGATGAGAGATGTGTTTGCCGGTAACATACCGTTTATATTCCGGAAGCATGTTTATGCGACAGCCGCAATTGCAGAAGCAGTGATATATCTGTGCCTTGAAAAGACCGGATATATTGATTTTGCAGCTGCCGTAGGACTTCTAACGGTTCTGCTTCTGCGCATATTTGCAGCGAAGTATAAATGGAATCTTCCTGTCGTACATCTGAAATGAAAGTGTTTATGTTACATTACATTTGATCCCACTTCTGTAATTACGTCAAATCCGATAAAGTATTCAACAGCGACAGCGACGATTACAACGAGCAAGGAAATGATAAATCCGTGAATCATCGGTCTAATGCCACTCCTTGACATATCCTTGAAGGAGGTATTTAGACCGATGGCTGCAAGGGCAGCAACCATAAGGAACTTGCTGGCCTGCTTTGCGGCAGCAGAGATATTACCGGGAATAATTCCTGTAGAGTTTACGATTGCAAGTGCAACAAATCCAAGGATAAACCAAGGGAAGATTGTAAGAATACTAATTTTCGCTTTGGAGTCTGATGTTGCACCGGATTTTGCAGCAGCCTTTTTCTTAAGGTGTACGGAAATTAATGCAAACACAATAACGGTTGGAATAATGGAAAGTGTTCGGGTAAGCTTTACCATAGTTGCAAAGTCGCCTGCTGTTTCTGAGAATGCGTAACCGGCTGCAACCACACTTGATGTGTCGTTGACTGCTGTACCGGCCCACAAACCGTATACCTGATCGGAAAGTCCCATCCATTTACCCATTAAAGGGAAAAGAACGATCATTGCCATATCAAACAAAAATGTTGCACTGATTGAATATGCGATATCAGTGTCTTCTGCATCGATAACCGGTGCTATTGCGGCTATTGCAGATCCGCCGCAAATACCTGTACCGGCACTGATTAAGTTGCTTAGTTTCCAGTCAAGGCCAAGTGCACGACCGATAAAATATCCGCCACCAAAGCATGTGAGTAATGTAAAGAACATAACCTCAAGTGAGATACCGCCAACCTTAAGTACTGTTGAGATTGTCATGGAAGAACCAAGTAAAATGATGGCAAACTTCAAGACCTTTTTCGCAGTGAACTTAAGTCCGGGTGCAAGTATCTCGTTTTTACCTACAAAATGGTTGATTACCATACCGATAAACAGAGCGATTACCGATGCACCGATATAACTTCCTATGCTGTTTACACTTCCGTCCGTGTTAACAACACCAACCGGTATTTTGGCAATAAACCAGGCACATAATGCAATAATTAATGATACGAGAAATCCGGGAATAATTTTTTTTATTGTTTTCATAGTCTCTCCTCTTTTTCTTATTTCTTACTTGTATAATAATACAAAATCATGATAAAGTAAAATTATCGAATTTAATCATTTTATAAGAAAAACTTATCACTAAAATAGGTTAAGATGAATTACAGATAAAAAGGAGAAATTATGTTAGATTATCATATGAACACATTTCTGACTCTGTGTCAGCAAATGAATTATCGAAAAACTGCGGAGGTACTCAATTTAACACAGCCTGCAATCACACAGCATATACAGTACTTGGAAACATATTACGGATGTAAGCTGTTTATTTATGACAAAAAGAAGCTTTCAATGACGAAGGAAGCACAGATATTACAACGTCACGCGCAAAATCTTGAATATCAGGAGCAGGCACTTTTGAAGCGTCTTGCCGCACCTGAAAAAATATCCATGAAAATTGGGGCAACAAAAACAATCGGAGAGTATGTAATCGCAGATGATATATGTCGTCTGATAAAAAAACAGGAGTTTGATATATCGGTTGTTGTAGATAATACGGCAGTGTTATTAAAAAAATTGGATGCCGGATTGCTCGATTTAGCATTGATAGAGGGATATTATGATAATACAAAGTATGCAAATCAATGGTTTAAAAAAGAAAAATTTGTCGGAATATGTGGTAATATGCATCCGTTTGCCGGCAAAACAGTTGAACTAACGGATTGTATAAAGGAAAGACTGATTGTTCGGGAGGAAGGATCAGGAACAAGACAGATTTTTGAGCATGTGTTGTCGGAACATAATTTTTCGCTCGAGAACTTTCAAGATAAAAGCTGTATCGATGACATCGGATTGATTGTCGGATTGCTTGAGAAAAATTGTGGGATTACATTTGCATATCGCTCGATTGCAGAAAATAACAGTAAGCTTGCAACGTTTTTTCTTCAAAATGAGGATATGCAGCATGATTTTTCGATTGTGTACTTGGATAACCAATATGCGAAAGATAAGGTTCTTGCTTTTTTACAAGCAGAGGAATAAGAAATAATCACACGATGCTTTGTCAAAAAATCTATTGCGTAAAAGTGCAAAGTCAGATACAAAAAGTATGCATTTGTTTTTTATTATAGGACCATACAGAGTAAGATTTTTTTAGGAGGAAAAAAAATATGAAAAAAGGCATAATTGTAGTCAGTATCATTTGCATAATTTTAAGTGGCTGTGGCAATAAGAAGGATGTATCGGATGATTTTGCGAATGTCCAGGTGAGCACGACAACCGTTGATCAAGCATCCGAAGGGGAAGCGGTAATTGAAAAAGTAAATTATTCCATAGACGGAAAGGCCTCGGGGAGCTCTCTTGCTGTTGATGCGGAGGTTGATACAAGAATCCCGGATGGAATACAGGTTTATAATGTCGAAGAAATCAACGTAACAGACGAATATCTGTTATCGATGGCATCCAATGTGTTTGACCAAGGTAAATATGAAATTGTTTTACCGGAAGATTCCTATTCACCGGCAGAACAAAAGGCGATGCTTGATGAGATGGACGGTGAGCTTGAGCGGATAGCAGAAGAAAGCGGAAAAGGATACATAGCTTCTGAAAAGTATAACCAAATTGCTTCTTGTTTGGAATCAGACATGTCTAATATAAATTATGACCTTGAGGAAGGACAGGTTATCGTGCAGACGAAAATCGGGATACAGGATATGCAAGGTGCTACAAGTGAATACGATATTGAAATAGGTTTGCTTCAGGGAAAAATCAATGGAAAGCTTTATGAAATGCGTTATTACAAAGGAGAGAGTGAACAACCGATCTTGGGATATATGAATTCGAATAGTCTATCGATTTATCCTGTTGAAGGGAAGCCTTTTAAGGCCGGATATGTGGAAATTGCTTCAATGGATGATAGCGCGATTACGGATAATGGCTGTAATTATCAAGAGGCATTAGTAAGTGCACAGGATTTGATCCAAAATCTTGGATTTATTAACTACGAGCTTGCATGTGTTTATACAATGTGTGAGTTTGAGGATGTAAAAGGTGTTGTGAATCAATCATCGATTTCTACTCCCGGAATGGGTGGGAAAGAGATACCAAATGGTTATCGCTTTGCATTTACACCGCATATGGATGGTATGGGGGTTGGGTATTACCATGACACATCAAATACTACGACACAGTATTTTGATTTGATGAGAGGAACTCCGGAGTTAAAGGATGAACTTATCACACAGCCGTCTGTTATTGTGGATGTCGATGATACCGGTATTATTGATGTGTATGCGGAGGGCCTTGCGGAAGTGACGGATAGTATAGCAAACAATGTGAATGTTGTTGCGTTTTCTCAGGCAGACGCAAATGCGCAGAAAGAATTTATCGATAATTTTGAGGGGAATTTTCAGGTCTCGGATATTAGACTTGAGTATGTTGTTGTGAAATATGACAAGGAAACAGTGATGGTTCCGGGCTGGGTATACTACCGAAACAGCTTTGGAGGATTAAATTATACTGTATTTGCGATAAATGCACTGGATGGAAGTCCAATCTTTTATTCATATAACTTTTATCATCAGGCTTTCACGCCTCGAATTATAGTTCCCACCTACGGCAGCTAATGATATAGGTTTATTTGCGGTTCTATTATGCGTACGCATGGTAGAACCGTTTTTTTGTTCCTGCAGGTAAAAGGAGGTTTATATGGCACAAATTAATGTAAGTAATTTATCGTTTGCCTATGAGGGCAGTATCGATATGGTATTCGATAATGTGTCTTTTTCGATTGATTCGAATTGGAAGCTTGGATTAATAGGAAGAAACGGAAAAGGAAAAACGACATTTCTAAATTTATTACTTGGAAAATATGAATATAGTGGCAGCATCAGTAAAGGAATTGTATATGATTATTTTCCATATACCTATTCAAAAGAGGATATGACAAAATGTGCATATGAGCTGATGGAGCAGTGGAAACCAAACATAGAAAGCTGGCGTGTTATGTGCGAGCTTCCAAGTCTTGGTTTGGATGTCGAAATCTTATATCGTCCGTTTGCAACGTTAAGCTTCGGAGAACGGACAAAGGTTATGCTTGCGGTTCTTTTCTCGGGTGAAAACGATTTTCTTTTGATTGACGAACCGACGAATCATTTGGACAAAGAGGCAAGGGAAATCATAAAGAACTATTTGGCAGGAAAAAAAGGTTTTATTCTTGTGTCGCATGACAGAGATTTTTTGGATGCGTGCATAGATCATGTACTTGTATTTAACCGTGTGGAAATTGAAGTACAGGCAGGTGATTTCTCCGCATGGTGGGAGAATAAAGAACGTGCAGATAAAAATGCAATTGCCGAAAATGAGAAGCATCAAAAGGAGATAGCAAAGCTTAGAGAGTCGGCAGACAGAGCGAAGCGATGGGCCGATAAAAATGAGAATACCAAAATCGGGTTTGATCCGATTAAGGAGCATGACAGATGCTTGGATACGCGTGCAATCATTGGTGCAAAGACAAAGAAGATGCAAAGCAGAGTCAAATCGTTTGAAAAACGCATTATGCATGAGATTGAGGAAAAGGAGGGCTTGCTTCAGGAAATTGAAAATGTTACGGATTTAAAGCTTGTGACATTGGCTCATCACAAGGAACGATTGATTGAAGCAAAGAATATAACCCTTCAGTACAAGTCGGCTTCTAAGCCAATTATTGAGAATTTGTCATTTGAAATCGCGCAAGGCGAGCGGGTTGTCATTGATGGTGAAAACGGATGCGGAAAGACGAGCCTGATTAAGGCGATATTTACCGGGGTAAATGATATGACAAATGCTTTGATTCATAAAAACGATGAACTGACCATAACCGGTGAGTTATCGGTGGCAAGCGGCCTTCAGATTTCGTATATCAATCAGGATACTACTTATCTAAAAGGGACACTGAAGGTATATGCAGAAAAACAGGGCTTGGATTATACGTTATTATTATCCCTTCTTCGACAGCTTGATTTTCCGAGAGAACAGTTTTCGAAAGATTTGCAGGAATTTTCGGAGGGACAAAAGAAAAAGGTGTTGATTGCATCGAGTCTTATTACACCGGCACATATTTATATTTGGGATGAACCGCTTAATTATATTGATGTGTTTTCGAGAATGCAGATTGAAAGGCTTTTGCTTGCGTATAAGCCGACGATGCTTTTGGTCGAACATGATGTAACCTTTAAAGAAAAAATAGCAACCAAAGTTGTAGCACTTTCAAGGGAAAATTGATTATTCAATTTTCCCTAAAATTTCATCCGGCGTTGAAACGATTACATTTGCCCCGGCTTGGATTAGATCCTCGCGTGTTCGAAATCCCCAGTCAACTGCGATACAATCCATGTTGGAGTTTTTGGCTGTTTGGATGTCGACCTCGGAATCCCCGATATAGACTGCATCGTGCGCTGTGAGGTTCAGTGATTTCAAAATATTATTTACCATGTCCGGAGCGGGTTTTTTGCGTACATCTTGTTTTTCGCCTGCTACAGCATCAAACAGGTTCGGAAAATAATCCTTGCACAAGGCTTGTACTGCATAATCTGCTTTGTTTGATACAATCGCAGTTAAAATGCCTTTTTCTTTCAGCGTCTTTAATAATTTGATAATTCCGTCATATGGTCTTGTTGTATCAGCACAATGGATGGTATAGTGTTCCGTAAAATTGGCATGTACGGTTTCAATTGTTTCTTCGGAAGAACCATCCGGTACGGCACGCTCGATTAGTTTTCGGATGCCGTTTCCTACAAAACGAAGTACTTCCGGAAGACTTCTTGTCGGAAGCTTAGACTTATTAAGTGCAAAGTTTAGGCTGTTGGTAAGGTCTTCGATTGTATAAAGGGTGGTTCCGTCCATATCAAATATAATAAGCTTGTATTTCATGTTGTTATCCTCTTTTCAATTCATTATCTACAATGTCATAGTGACAATCAATCCATTTCTCACATTCCTTACGATTTCTTTTGATTAATGCATGAATAATTTGTATATGTGTTTCGGAAATTGTTTTCAGTGTTAATGGGTCTGCTTTTTGCATTATGATGCGGATGATATTGCCGTAAATATGCATAATCGCCTCCGCAATATGAATCCATAGTTGATTATTGGTTGCATGAATGAGAGCATAATGGAATGCGTGATCAGCTTCTATTTGTTCATTTATGGGTTGTGTGTAATCGGATGCTTCATAGCTTGCTTTTATACTTTTTAACGTTGCGATATCAATATCTTGTTCAAGGAGCGAAAGACAGATTGCTTTGTCAAGGCTTCGACGAAACGAGCATATCTCATCTTGACCGATTTGTTCTAAAAGAAGCATCATGTCGATCATACTTGATACAGGTTTTGCAACGTCCCCGGTAATATAATTACCGGAGCCTCTTTTGCTTTCTATGACCCCCATTATTTCCAGTGTTCGAAGTGCTTCTCTGGTTGAATTTCGGCTGATACAAAGCTTTTCCGAAAGCTCACGTTCCGTCGGAAGTCTTGAACCAATTTTAAGATTGCCTTCTGATATCATTTTTCGCAAATAATTGATTACCTTTTGATATTCTTTTTTAGGTTCCTGCACGTCGCACCTCCTAGATAAAATACCGGAAAATACTTGCACCGATGACCGTGAGTATTCCGGATACAATGATGGACAGACTGCTCATGGCTCCCTCAATTTCACCAATCTCCATTGCTTTTGCGGTTCCGAGTGCGTGAGAGGAGCTACCGATTGCGACACCCTTTGCAATCGAATCTGTAATGTGAAACAGTTTGCAAATGCCCTCTGCAAAAACGTTACCAAGTATGCCTGTGATAATGATTACGGCGACCGTAAGGGAAATATATCCACCAAGTTCTTCACTGACACCGATTCCGATGGCGGTTGTGATGGATTTCGGCAGAAGTGTAACGTATGTCTTGTGATCTAATCGGAATAAATATGCTAAAAGTAACACGCTGCAAAGACTTGTTAATACACCTGTGACAATTCCGACAAGGACAGCATATACGTTTTTCTTTAGCAACTCAAACTGCTCATACAAAGGTACGGCAAGACATATGGTTGCCGGAGTCAGAAGATAGCTGATATATTTTGCTCCTTCATAGTAGACCTCGTAATCGATGCGGAAAAGAAAGAGGGTTACCATAGTTAATGCAATTGCAATTAGGATTGGATTAAAAATGGCCAGCTTGAATTTCTTTTTTAACAAAGTACCGATGCCATAAGAAATCAAACTGATAAATACTCCAAAAAATAATGAATCTTGAAAAAAGTTATTCATACGATTTCTCCTTGTTCTTTTTTCGTTTGATGAGGAACTGTGTTATTCTACCGGAAATAACCATAACTGCGATTGTTGAAATGATTGTGATGGTTGCATATGCAAAAAGTGCCGGACGAAGAATGCTCCAGGACTCTATCAGTTCAACCGCAGCAGGAATGAACAAAAGCGGCATGATTTCAATCAAAAATGAGCTTGTTTCCTTTATTGAGGAAACCTTGAGCAGCTTGGTTTCCAGGCATAGAAACATAATTACAATTCCGTATATACTTGCCGGAATCGGAAGAGGTATTAACTCGTGTAGGATTTCACTGATAAAGGAAATGATAAGAATAATTCCAAATTGTTTTAAGTAACGCATGTTCTATCCTCCTAGATTGGTACTACCAATTTTATAATACACATGAAGTGCTTTGTCAAGTGAGATAAAGTGATTTATTTGTTTGGAAATATTTTACTGAAATATGTTATAATGTGTTAAATAGTTTTGTTCCGTAAACGGAAGCAGATGTCACATTTGAATTGATTTTGACAGAATCGAAGTAAAAAATGAGAACATGAAAGGACACTGGGTAGGTGTATTTTCCAAGAAAGACAGTCATACAGAAATTGATTTCACTGAAGAAGTTTATGCAAAGAAGCTTATTATGAAGCCATTTGTAAAGGCATTCTTAAAAAAGCAGCAGGCACAATATGTGACAGATTTGAAGAAAGAGTTACAGAAATAAGGAGACGAACTATGAATTATAAAGTGATTGATATGGATACATATTATCGAAAAGGCGTATATCGCCATTTTACGGAGGATTGCAAATGTTCGACATCGATGACAGCAAGAATTGATGTCACAGAGCTTGTGAACGAATCAAAGAAAAAGGGGACAAAGTTTTATTTGAATTTCTTATATATTCTATCAAAGGTACTCAATTCCAGAGATGATTATAAAATGTCCTATTTTTGGCAGACAAACGAACTTGTTTGTTATGACGTGATTCACCCGACGCAGTATATTTTTCATGAAGACACGGAAACATGTACGCCGGTATATACAACCTATTGTGAGGATTATGATACGTTCTATAAGAATGCGGTAGAAGATATTGAACGTGCAAAACAGACGAGAGACTATGGCTTGGATGCGGCAAATCATCCGAATTGGTTTGATGCATCCTATATTTCATGGATTTCATATGATTCACTTAATATCGAATTGCCGGATGGATATTTGTACTATCTACCGATAATAAATTGGGGAAAATATCGTATGGAGCAGGGTCGATATGTTATGCCGGTCAGTGTACGATTAAATCATGCAATTGCAGATGGGTATTTGGTAGCAAATGTATTTCGTTTGTTAGAGAAAGAAATTAAACAGTTTTGTGAGTAAGGTGCGGAACAGTGAAAGGAAATTAAGAATAGTTAGGAGAAATATGTTAGAGAAATTAGTAATCAGAAAAGAACTGCCGGAAGAAATTGCTGCCGAGAAACTTGACATACTCGGTCTATGTATGATAGCATACATAAAACTCTTTGCACTGCATATAAATCTACAGTACAAACTGAGCAGACCGTGACGGTTCGTCATGGAGTCGGGTCACTTCCGTGACAGTGGAAGCTTTCATCCACGGGACAGTAGTTGCTAATACTGATTCGTGGTTTTTTTTTACTTTCCGATAACATTTCGTTAATTAACCCCACATGTAAAGTGCCATAGAGCTATCTTATGAATGGAGGTAACTGATATGGATGAAAACAAAATAATTACAGAGGAAAAAAATGAAAGTGGGGATTTGTTCAGGCAGACTGCCAATAAGGTATCGATTGTTAGTATTATCGGGAATATTGTGCTTTCGGTATTTAAGCTTTTGGCGGGAATTGTTGCACATTCGAGTGCAATGATTAGTGACGCCGTTCATTCTGCATCGGATGTATTTAGTACATTTGTTGTAATGATTGGTATCAGGCTTGCGTCAAAGAAGCCGGATAAAGAACATCCTTATGGGCATGAACGTTTGGAATGTGTAGCGGCAATTGTTTTGGCAGTAGTACTTTTTATTACAGGGCTTGGTATCGGTGTGGATGCTTTGGAAAACATTTTGCATGGTGAGTATGGCAATTTACAGGTACCGGGCGTTTTGGCACTTGTTGCGGCAGTCACATCGATTGTAAGTAAAGAAGCAATGTATTGGTATACGAGATTTTATGCCAGGAAAATTGACTCCGGTGCATTGATGGCGGACGCATGGCATCATCGTTCCGATGCATTTTCTTCCGTTGGTGCGCTAATCGGAATTGGGGGAGCAAGACTTGGATTCCCGATTTTAGATTCTGTAGCGAGTCTGGTGATTTTCTTGTTTATTGTAAAAGCCGCTTACGACATTTTTAAAGATGCAATTGAAAAAATGGTGGATCATTCCTGTGATGAAGAAACGGAAACAAAGCTTCGTGAGTGCGTACTGCAAAACGAAAATGTTTTAGGCGTTGACTTGCTACAAACGCGTATTTTTGGCAATAAAATATATGTTGATGTTGAAATTGCGATAGATGGTCAAATTGCACTCACGGATGCACATAGTATTGCAGAATGTATCCATGACGATATTGAACACAATTTTCCGAAGGTAAAACACATTATGGTGCATGTGAATCCCGCGAAATAATAAAGAGGTGCCTATGAAAAATGATAATACAACCCCGGTGTCAGCCGGGGCGTATGACGCAGAAATAGAAAAGACGATTCCATATTATGGGGAGTTTTATGATCAGACATTCGATGTGATTGAGCAATGTGGATTTTCAGAAATGTGTTGGCTGGATTTGGGGTGTGGTACAGGGACACTCGAAAAGATGGCAATGAAACGGTTTGGCAACACAAAATTTGTTTTGGTGGATCCTTCTGAAAAGATGCTTGACGTTGCAAAGGGAAAGTTAAAGGATTCCGATATTCAGTATATATGTGGTGATTCGGCATCCATCGATTTTGATTCCTGCTTTCATATAGTAACTGCAATTCAGTCACATCATTATATGCAACAGGAAGAGCGAAGGAAAGCAACCGAAAAGGTATATAAAGCTCTCAAAAAAGGTGGAATCTATATCAGCTTTGAAAATGTTATTCCGGAGGATGACGTTGTCAAAGCAAAGGAATTGTTACGTTGGGGAAAATACCAGCAAAAGCATGGGAAGACGGAGGCGGAAGCGAAGGCACATAATGCAAGGTGCGGAGTGAATTATTTCCCAATTACGGTAGCCGGGCATATTGCATTACTTAAGGAATGCGGATTCTCGCATGTCCACGTATTTTGGTACAGTTACATGCAGATGGGTATTTATGCGATTAAGTAAATTGTTTGGATTGATGGAAAATTTGAAAAAGTATTGTGATACAGAGGTCCTTGTAAAAACAGGGCGGAGATGATATAAAGCAAAATAAGTTGGATAAATGGAAGCTTTGAAAGGAAGATAAGATGGAAGATAAGAATATTTTACTCGCTCATATTGAAAAGCTACATACAACAGAAATGGGAGTCGGTAGAATTATGCGTAATCTTGCGCTTGATACGTGTGATGTGGTTGCGTATTGCAAGGCGAAGATTCTTGACCCAAACTGTAATATTTACCGTCAGGGGAAAAACTGGTATTGTGAGATTGATGAGAATGTCATAACCGTAAATGCTTATAGTTACACGATTATTACAGCGCATAAGGTGAAACATAAATTTGAGTAAATACATACTGCAAATATATAATAATCAGGAAGTATGTTGATTGAAGGTGGTTTATGATATAATACATAATGGATTAATAATCAAATGAGAGAATTGTTTTTTTGGAGGACATGTTATGTTAGAAATCGGAACAAAAGCACCGGAGTTTGAGCTGGCGGATCAGAATGGGAATTTGCATAAATTAAGTGACTATTTAGGAAAAAAGGTAATCTTATATTTTTATCCGAAGGACAACACTCCGGGCTGTACAAAGCAGGCATGCGGTTTTTCGGAACGGTATCCACAGTTTATGGAAAAGGGAGCAGTCGTACTCGGCGTTAGTAAGGATTCGGTTGCCTCACATAAGAAGTTTGAAGAAAAATATGGACTGGCTTTTACACTTCTTGCAGATCCGGAGCGCAAGGTGATTGAGACATATGATGTTTGGAAAGAGAAGAAAAACTATGGAAAGGTTTCGATGGGAGTTGTAAGAACAACATACCTGATTGATGAAAACGGAATCATAGTAAAGGCAAACGATAAGGTTAAGGCTGCAGAAGATCCGGAAAAGATGTTGGCAGAGCTTGATTCGTAGGAGTGGTTGATATGAAAAAAAGAGTAAAGGATTCCATGGTAGAGATTGCTCATATTGTTCGTCCAACAGATTTAAACAATGCAAAACGGTTGTTTGGCGGTACGTTGATGTCATGGATTGATGAGACGGCTGTCATTGTTGCAAAACGTCATGCAATGATGAATGTTACAACAGCATCGGTTGATCATCTTAGTTTTTTGAGTGCCGCACGCATGCGGGATGTTGTCGTAATTATCGGAAAAATAACCTATGTTGGTACAACCTCTATGGAAATAAAGGTAGAATCGTTTGTCGAACATATCAATGGGGAACGGGAATTAGTCAACCGGGCATATATTACGATGGTTGGATTGGATGAGGATGGAAAACCTGCCAAGATACCGGATCTAATTTTGGAAACACCGGAGGAAATCGAAGAAAATGAACAGGCGAAAAACAGACGAAAGTTAAGGAATGAAATTAGGGACGTTTCTTCTGTCACGAGGAGTGTCCCTCTGTCTCGGGATGTTATTGCGTAAGCATGCTACCACGAGAAATGAAAATAATACTTGACAAAAGAGACACATATGTCGCATAACAACAAAAAGCGACAATGGTGTCTCTTTTTATGCGTGCGTATTAAGATTAGATAGAATTACATGAATTAGGAGAGTTGTAATGTCTAAAAAGGGTGAAGAAACAAAGAAAATGATATTGGAGGAGGCGAAGTGTTTATTTGCACGAAAAGGATTTAAGGATGTTTCCATGTCTGATATATGCAAAAGTACCGGGCTTAGCAGAGGGGGCTTGTATCGACATTATTCATCGACATCCGAGATTTTTCAGTCGTTAATCGGAACGGATTACTCATTTGAGGAACAAATTGAACGGAACGAATCGGCCATCAAGATTTTGGAGGATGAACTTGATTTTCTTGAAAAGGAGATTATTCAAAACGAAAGCTCCCTGTCTCTTGCGATTTATGAATACGCGAATATCGGAGATAATCGCGAGATGTTTTTGGAGATGGAAACAAAGGCAAAAAAACGGTGGATGCAGCTGATTGAATATGGGATCGTAACCGGAAAATTTCAATCGGTAAATTCGGAAGCGGCAGCAGAGATGATTTTATATTATTATCAGGGACTTCGAATGTGGTCGAGAATTGCAAATATCGGAGAAAATACAGCAAATAATTATAAAAGTATCATTATATCAATGTTAACAGGAGGAAAATAATATGAATATTACACTTGTAAAACCAAACATCTCACATAAGGATGCGGGATTATCATCCCTACAGTTATCCGTTGAGCAAACTAATGAACCGTCTGTAAAGACAATCGTAAAAAATGGGGGGCAATATGTATAAGGGATTAATTATCAAAGAAAGTTTGTCAGATGAAAGCATACTTGATTACGTGCATATTTTAAATGTTGAAATATGGAAAACCGAAAATAAGCCAAGGTATTGGACGGCAATTACATTTGAAAGTGATGACGATATGTTTCCGGAAAAACTATCAAAAGCTATGAAGGAAAACAAAGAAATGCCTTGGTATGTCGATTTGTCGAAAAATGGAATTAAGTATATTATTTTAAAGAATAATGTGCTAAAATATACGATAGGAAATGCAGCAGAAAAGGCGGCTGTGATTTGCCGATGTCGCGAGCTTGGAGTTGATGAAAAACAGCTTGATTGGTCAGAATAAATTCGAGATGTCGTATGATGGGTCAAATGAGGTAAAATGATGAGTGTTTTGGAAATTCGAGATTATACAAAGAGTTATGGGGATGGGAAAATAGCGGCAGATCATGTTTCGCTTTCGGTGGAGGCCGGAGATATATTTGGATTTATCGGACATAATGGTGCAGGTAAGTCTACAACGATTCGTGCGATTGTCGGAGTTCTCGATTTTTCGGAGGGAGAAATCTACATTGACGGACATTCCGTAAAGGATGAGGCGGTAGCGTGTAAAAAGATGACTGCGTATATTCCGGATAATCCGGATATATATGATAATCTGACCGGTATTCAGTATCTGAATTTTATTGCGGATGTTTTCGGTATCAGTGAAAAGGAGAGGGAAGAACGTATCAAAAAATACGCAGATATGTTTGAAATTACAAAGGATTTGGGTGACCTGATCGGTTCGTATTCACACGGAATGAAACAAAAGGTTGCCATTATTTCTGCCCTCATTCATGCACCGAAGCTGCTCGTGTTGGATGAGCCGTTCGTAGGACTTGACCCAAAGGCAACCTTTACATTAAAGGAGATTATGCATGAGCTTTGCGCAAATGGCACAGCGGTATTTTTCTCAACACATGTTCTTGATGTTGCAGAAAAATTATGTAACAAGATTGCGATTATCAAAAAAGGAAAAATTATTGCTTCAGGAACAACCGAGGAATTGACCAATGGAAATTCCTTGGAATCCGTATTTATGGAGGTTGTAAATGAAGGATAAAAATACGACGTTACTTAAGACATTGCTTCGTTCAACGAGTCAGTGGAATATATACAAATACAGCAAGGATAAGAAAAAAAGAGGACGGGTTGTTGGCAATGCCATTGGATTTGGCATACTGCATTTGCTTCTGATTTGTTTTTGCGTGGCAACGACGATAGGATACGGAAGGATGGGGGTCATTGACGCTGCTCCTATTTTGTGTGCACTTGTTTTGTCGTTGCTTTCTTTTATTTTCACGCTTTTTAAGACCAATGGATATCTGTTTAATTTCAAGGAATATGATATGTTGATGTCACTTCCGTACCAGCCGAAAGAGATTGCAGCTGCAAAGTTTTTATATATGTATTGTCACAGTTTGCCAATGTATGCGGAAATCTCTTTTTCTATTATGGTTGTGTACGGTGTATACAAACAACCGTCATTTATTATCTATCCGATTTGGATATTGCTGTCTGTTATTGTTCCTGTAATTCCTATGGTGGTTGCAGCATTTCTCGGTTTTATTATTGCGAAGATTAGTTCGGGATTTCGTAAGAAAAATATCATTCAGACTGTTTTATTGTTTGTATTGGTGATTGGTGCATTCGCTTTACAGATTATGTCTCAAAATATGATAAATCCGGAGAATGTTGATATTCTTCTCGAAAATATCGTTGAGAAAACGCAGCAAATCGGTGATATGTATATGCCGGCAAAATGGTTCTCAAATGCCATTGTAAGTATTCGTATCCTTGATATTATATTATTGTTCAGTGTAACAATTTCAGTATTTGAGTTTGTAATGTTAATGGTTGGAGCATCCTACAGAAAGATTAACTCTGCTTTGCAAGCCCATGCAACTTCAAAGAAATACGAAATGACATCCTTGAAAAAGAATAGTATATACAGAGCAATTGTGTTTAAAGAGTATAAAAGATTTCTTGGATCGTCAATTTATATGGTAAATGCCGGGCTGGGCGAAATCTTGTCGATCATACTCGGAATCGTAACCCTTATATTTGGTTTTGACAATATCATGTCAACGATTATGAAAGGTGCTCCGGTGACTACAAATATGTTGTATCCTGCTATACCATTGATTGTATATTTCCTGATAGGAATGGTTGCAACTACAGCAATATCTCCTTCGCTGGAAGGCAAAAACTACTGGATTGTGCAGTCGCTTCCGATCGAGAAAAAGGTGCTTTATCAAGGAAAAATGTTGTTTAACATGTGTCTGACTGTGCCGCCTACAATATTTGCAATACTGTGCATAGGCATATCTGCACATGCGTCGGTATTAAGTATTATATTATTTATCATACTTGGTATTGTTTTGTGTGCGTTTTCAACTACATGGGGATGTGTTTGCGGTGTAAAGCATTTGCGTCTTGATTGGGAAAATGAAATTGAAATTGTAAAGCAGAGTGCTGCTGTTACAATATATTTGTTGCCGAACATGTTTGTAACAATGGGACTTGTTTTTTTGACTGTGTTTCTTGGAACATTTATGAATGCAAATTTGATCGTGGCAGTACTGACAGTCATTTATTTGTTTCTTTCGATATTGAGCTATTGCAAAGTACTTTCACTTGTTAAAAAAAATTAATTTGGGGAGGCTGCTTGATGCAATAAGAAAAAATGTTATGTTCAATGAAATATCGATAACAAAAAAACAGTATAAAGCGGCGCTTATATCCTTAATCGGATTATCAATACCGACGATTTTAGAAGAAATTTTTTCGACATTGCTTCAATATGTTGACACCGCAATGGTTGGAAGACTTGGGGAAAAAGCAACAGCGGCAGTCAGCACGACGACAACGATTGGTTGGTTGATACATTCCGTTCCGTCTGCCATAGCGGTCGCGATGCTTGCAGCTGCTTCAAAAGCAAATGGAGCGGGTGAGGACAAAAAGCTTCGAAAACTTGCAGGACAGGCTATTATTTATTCTTTTTTCTTTGGATTTCTGTTAGAGATAATTGCCCTCCTGATATCTCCATATATACCGGTATGGATGGGAGTTGAAGAAGATATTGTAAAGCCTGCCGCAGCTTATTTTTCTATAACAAGTATTACACTTGTTTTTCGAACATCAGCCAGAGTATTTGCGGCGATGATACGCTCAACAAAAGACACGAAAACACCAATGTATATTAGTGTTGCGGAAAATGTCTTAAATGTGTTGTTGAATATTGTTTTTATTTACATATTAGATTTCGGTGTTATCGGTGCCGCAATCGCATCCTGTATCAGTTTCGGTGCAGGTGGTCTGGCAATGTTTATTTTGATGTTAAGTAAGAAAAAACTTCGTCCGAGGCTTGTGGAGCTTAAGCCGGATTTGTCAATCTTAAAAGAAGTATTTTCAATTGGATTGCCTGCTCTTGGAACAACTGTTATTAGTTGCTTGGGATATATAGTTTTTGCAAGTATGGTATCAGGTATGGGGACAACGATATTTGCTGCGCACTCAATTGCAATTACGGCTGAGCAGATTGTGTACATTCCGGGATATGGTCTTCGCGCAGCTACAAGTACGCTTATAGGAAATGCTTTAGGAGAAGGAAATACTGCAAAACGAAAGGCAACAGAGCGCATATCGATATTGATTACAATGTCAATTATGCTTGTGAATGGAATTGCATTGTTTGTATTTGCATATCCGTTTATGAAAATATTTACAAACTCAATGGGTGCAGCAATGCTTGGCAGTAAGATGTTAAAGCTGGTTGCGTTCTCGGAGCCGTTTTTTGGACTTATGATTGTTATGGAAGGAATATCTTATGGAATGGGGATGACCAAGCATGTTTTCATATGTGAATCCGTAAGCATGTGGGGTGTAAGGATTCTGTCAACGTTTGTCTGTGTAAAAATATTGGGGCTTGGTTTGACCGCTGTTTGGTTTTGTATGATTGCAGATAACATATGCAAATCGGTGCTGTTATATATTTTCAGACCGAGATGCTAAATTTATATTTGCTATATGAGGAGACATAAGATGAAAAAAATAGTAAGTGACAAGCAATTTGATGAAGAACGAGCACTTTATGGAATCACGGATACCAAGATAGAAAAATGTATATTTGACGGACCGAAGGATGGGGAGTCAGCGTTTAAGGAATGTAGCAATATAGAAGTTTTGGATTGCTACTTTAACCTAAGATATCCATTTTGGCACGTGGATAATGCAACGATTACAAACAGCAGGATGACAGACGGCTGCAGAGCAGCTCTTTGGTATGATAGTCATATATTTGTTGATGATTGCGAAATGAAGGGTATCAAAGCATTTCGGGAATGTTTTGATATTCGTGTAAGTAACTGTGATATTGTATCCCCTGAGTTATTTTGGAAATGCAATCAAGTGAAGATTGATCATTCAAGGATTGAGTCTGAATACTTGTTATTTGAAAGCAAAAATGTTACGATTGATGACATGGAGATGAAGGGAAAGTATTCCTTTCAATATGTAGAAAATATGACAATTTCAAATTCAAAGCTTGACACAAAGGACGCTTTTTGGCATGGTAAAAATATAACCGTTGTTGACAGCATTGTAAAAGGCGAGTATCTTGGCTGGTATTCGGAAAACCTCAAATTTGTTCGTTGTAAAATTATCGGAACACAGCCTCTTTGTTATTGCAAGGGACTTGTTTTGGAGGATTGTACAATGGAACAGACGGATCTTTCGTTTGAGCGAAGTGAAGTGGATGCTACGATTATCGGCAGAATTGATGGCATTAAAAATCCGTTGCGGGGAAGAATTCATGTCGGAGAAATTGGTGACCTTTTAATTGAAGAACAGTATGTAAATAAAGTAGATACAATTTTTGAATTTGAAAAATAAAGTCTACTGTTTATAAACCGCATGAGGAGGAATAAAGTTTGAAACAAATAAGTAGAAGACAACCAAGAAATAAAGTTTGAAACAAATAAGTAGAAGACAACC
>JAUNJN010000032.1 GCA_030533235.1 Eubacteriales bacterium
CCATCATTGGCTGCCCCATCATTGGCTGTCCGGTCACCGGTGCAGCTTGTTGTGTTGTTTGTACCGGAGTATCTTGTGAAGTCTGATTTGTCGGTGTATCCTGTTTTCCATCCTCTTCATCAGTAAAACGGGCGTAAATCGTTTTTGCAAATTCGATTGGATACAACTGCATAATTGTACTATCGACAAGCTCACCAATTGTCATTCGAAATGTTACACGGACAAAATTATTTGCCATGAAATCAGAGCTGTCTGACGGTGCCATTTCCTCGGATAGATTAACAAGCTTCGCATCAGGAGGGCTAATGTCAATCTTACATTTTAACAATGTTGAAAGAGAAGTGGCTGAAGAACCCATCATCTGGTTCATCGCCTCCCCAATTGCCGAAAAATGCAAATCCGTAAGCTCTTCCTCTGGATTAAGTCCATCTCCGCCCATCATCAAATCCGTAATAATACGAACATCATTTTCCTTCATAAGTAAAACATTATTTCCCTTAATGCCTTCCTTATATAGAATGTCAATTAATACACAAGGTTCTGTATACTCTGCAACAAGGTGTTTCCAATCCGTCACCTCTACAACAGGTGTCGTTATCAGCACCTGTTGATTTACTAAGGAATAAAGCGTTGTTGCTGCCGTTCCCATACAGATATTGGATATTTCACCAATTGCATCCTTTTCCTCCGGCGTAAGCGCAGGAGCATCCGACTCGGAAGCATCTGCGGTCATTCCGCCTAGTAATGCATTTATCTCTTCCTGAGATAACATTCCATCCATTATCTTTATTCCTCCTCTCTTATTATTTCAGTGATTTTTACCGCATATTGTTCACTAAATGAACCCGGTAATGCCTTAAATTTCACAATATTTCCAACATAAATATTTAATTCATCTTCAACCTTTTGATGAAGCTTAAGTATATCCCCAACCTGAAGATTCATAAAATCATAGACTGTAATTCTGCTTCGACCGAGTTCTGCAGATATCGGTATCTGAGCTTTCGTAATAATCGCTTCAATTGCATCGGAATAGCTCTGTTCATCCATCGTCTGCATTGTCGAAAACCAATACTTTGTATTAAGCTTATCCATAACCTTTTCCAAAGTAATGTACGGAAGGCAAATATTAATAAGCCCCTCAACACCACCGATATTGAGATTAATCGTGATAATTGCAATCATCTCATTTGGTGAAATTATCTGTGCAAACTGCGAATTTGTTTCAATACGTTCAAGTCTTGGTCTGATTTCCACTACATTGGACCACGGCTCACGAAACAACTCAATCATAATACTGAAAATACGCTCCAAAATTGAAATTTCAATTTCTGAAAAATCACGCGATTTCATGAGCGGTTCTCCTACACCACCAAGCAATCGGTCGATAATCGTATATCCGATATTGGTAGCCATCTCGATAATAAAATTACCGGGCAAGGGTGCCATACTGCCAATTCCAAGTAAAACCGGATTGGAAAGTGCATTAGAAAACTCTGAATACATGACCGCTTCCGCATTAATGACATTTACCTGAATATTTTTTCGTAAATATGCCGGTAAATTGCTTGAAAGCAATCTTCCGAAATGTTCAAAAATGATTTCAAGTGTACGCAGGTGCTCCTTTGAAAACTTGGAAGGTCTTGAGAAGTCATATTCTTTGATTCTGACATCCGGCTTCTCTTCAATATCCACCATATCGAGCTCACCATCACTCAGCTGCTTCAAAAGGGCATCTATTTCATTTTGTGAGAGTACGTCTGACACACTTCTCACCTCCTAATGTCTAGTTTACTGTGCTACCCAGTTATAAAAGCTCACGGAGTGAATACATTCGCTGTTAAATGTTTCACGAAGTGATTGGAGGACTTCTTCCTTAATCTGGTTTTCTACCGTTACATCTGTCACCTGCTGGAATGTATATCTGGCAACTATGTTACGTGTGATATCATAAATCATATCTGTAGACTCCGATAAGGTTGCTTGAACCTTATTATAATCGGATGCAGTCTTATCCAAATTGATGGTAAGTCCATACTGTAAAACATGTGCTTCATTTGTTCCGTCTGAAGCAAGATTGATAGGGTTGCCCTGCTCAAGCTTAAAATATGCCAGATTGCTTACATCAAACGAACCATCTCCGCCATTTGACTGTGATGCAATCTCAATATCCAATACCTTCGCAATATCCGTAATCAATTTATTTGTTTTATTTGCAGATGGCATAAACACAAATACCAACAAGATATTAAACACAAGGTTAATAATACTGATTGCTAAAATTAATACTGTTATTAGGTTTTTCTTCATATACCCTTCTCCTTAATACGATGAATTCTGCTGGTTATAAATCTTTATGGTTACTCTTCGATTACGAAGTCGGCCTTCCTCCGTTGCATTTGATGCAATCGGACGGCTCTCACCATATCCTGCAATCTTAATATTGGAATCAATAAAATACTCCTGTGTAATCAGGTATTCGTAAACATTACGTGCTCTCTCCGCTGACAAAGCGCGATTATCCGGATACCTTGCAGTAGAAATCGGCACATTATCCGTATGACCTTCAATTTCAATAATGCAATTCTTATATTTTACCAATATACTCGCTATTTTTTGTAAAAACAGCTTGGAGTCCTCACGCACAGTAGCAGAACCGGACTCAAATAAAATGGATCCGTTTAAATCAAGCTCAACGTACTGCGTGTTGTAATCAATCACAAAATCATCATCTATCTTGTATGATTCAGCCATCTGAACAATCTCCTCATACATTTCTTCAGATTGTTCTTCACCACGTTTTTCATACTCTTTTTGCAACTCATAGTCAGATAAATATTGTGCATCTGTCGGAGACGCGCTTGAAACATCATCTCCTGAATCACCTTCGATGTTTTTTCCTGCTTCCAACATCGTATCGGTATTCGATAATTGTGTCACGCCACCATTCATCATATCCCCTACGATAAGTGAAACAGAACCCTGATCCAGCACACTAAATGATGTATGTTCAAAGGAAGCTGCAATTTTTTGAATTTTTCCCTCGTCCATTGTAGAACTTGCAAACAACAAGACGAAGAAACATAGCAACAAATTCATTAAATCACTAAAGGTCGCCATCCATGCCGGAGAACCTTCCTCCACCGGCGGTTGCTTTCTTTTAGCCACTAGTTACCACCGCCTTCTTCACCAAATCCGGCGCGTTCCTTAGGAGCCAAAAATGCCTTCAGTTTTTCTTCAATTACACGAGGATTTTCACCGGCCTGAATTGATAAAATACCTTCTATCATAACTTCCTTCAGTTTGATTTCCATATCATTTTGTTTGGTAAGCTTATTGGCAACCGGAGAACATATCCAGTTTGCAAGCACAGAACCATACAATGTCGTAATCAACGCAACTGACATGTTCGGTCCGATCGAATCAGGATCAGACAAATCCTTTAACATATTAATAAGTCCAATCAACGTACCAATCATACCCCATGCCGGACCCATAGCACCTAAGTTTTTCCAAAAGCTGATATTTCCCTGATGTCTGCTGTCAATATTAACCAGATCCGCCTCAAGAATACTTCTAACAAGTTCGGGATCTGTACCGTCAACAATAAGCATAACACCCTTTTTCATAAATTCATCATCTAAATTATTTGCCGATTCCTCAAGTGCCAGCAAGCCCTCGCGTCTAGCCAAATTCGATAACTCAATAATAGACTTGATAGTCTCAACTTCATTTGCCTTCGGTGTTTTAAAAATGAGCAAAAACGATTTGAGACCGGCAATGAAATCTCGAAGAGGATTCATCGCCAGCATTACACCAAGTGCGCCACCAAAAACAATAGCCGCCGAAGGTGCATGAATAAAGCTTTGAATCGCCACAAAGCCTTTATCATTTACAATACCGAAAACCATAAGTACAAATGCAACTACTAAACCAATAACCGATGCGATATCCATATCTATTCTCCTCCAACATATGTAGGTCCGTCTGCAAATATTTTTCTTTTATAACAAATCACTAAATCAATAATTTCAGAACATGTTTCATTGACCACATATTTTTTCCCATTCGTCAATGTAATGACCGTATCCGGAGTTTCTTCCACAAGCTCGATCAATTCGGCATTTATCGTCATTTTTGAGCCCTTAAGTCGTGTTACTTCTATCAAATATATCACCATCCCCGAATATAACAGAATTATCGACATTACAATTAGTTTGATTATAGCACAACTCTGTTTTTATGTCTACAAAAAACATGCCTTGGCAAAGGGAAATGAAACAAAAAAACGGCCCCGAATTTTTAAATTCGGAAGCCGTTTTTTTAATTATCGTTTCAGATTAACAAGTTCTTCGAGCATTGTATCTGAAGTTGTTATGATACGTGAGTTTGCCTGGAAACCTCTTTGTGTTGTAATCATCTCCGTAAACTCGGATGACAAATCAACATTTGACATTTCAAGTACACCCTGTGTTATTTTACCGCCGTCATCATCAACCGCAACACCGATACCATCAAATTCGCCGGAGTTTTGTGTTGCCTGATACATACTGTTTCCCATTGCTTCAAGTGCCATCGGATTGGTAAAGTTTGCTACAGCAATCTGGCCTAACAGTTTTGTTTCACCGTTACTGTATACACCATAAATTTTACCGGAATTATCGATGTTTACATTTTTGAGAGAACCCATCGCACGTCCGCCGCCAACCTTATCAACAGAACCTCGAATCATCTTTGCAGAAGACTCTCCGTCTGCTTCATACATCGTCAGATTGGAAAAATCAACTGTGATACCATCTACAGTTTCTCCGTTTACAACGGATGTAAATACATCTCCTTTTTTCGTCGGATCCATCGGTTTGATTTCAAGCAGTGCTTCTTTCTGTCCTGCTGTTCCAGCATAAACAAATTTTCCGTTATCTGCATCGAATTTAATTTTAATCGGATTAGTACTTCCGTTCATCGTTGCTGTATATCCACCTTCTACAACATCAGTGGTTGTAGGATCATCTGCACCCAAAATCTCCACATTGTTTGCATCACGAATGGAAACAAGCTCAAGATTGTACATTGAATCATCTGCAACAGTTTGATCCTTTGTAATCTTATACTTTACCGTGTAATTATATCCGAGCGAATCGTAAATCGATACAGAAATAACAGAACCGTCTGTAGAAGTAAGATCCGGATCCGTCATATCAATATTTCCAATCATGTGCATCATAGTTGTCTGCTCCGGAGACGACTTTTTGTTTTCTGCGGATTCCGGATAAAGTGCTGTTACTGTATCACGCTTAATCTGCGTAGGGTTTTCCGGATCCACCTGCCATCCCATAACCTGATAACCATTACTTGTAACAAGACATCCTGCTCCGTCAATTTCGAAATTACCGACCTTTGTAAAATAGTTTGTTCCGCCTCTGCCAACTACGAAAAAGCTTGAGCTGTCCAGCATCAAATCATACGGATTATTTGTGCTTTGCGCTGCTCCGCTTTCCATTTTTGTCTGAATGGATGACATCTTTGTACCAAGACCAATCTGTGCTGCATTTGTACCACCGGTGTCTCTTGTAGCTCCGGTTGCGCTGGATGTCGTTTGATACAGTACATCTCGAAATAATACCGAGGATGACTTAAATCCGATTGTATTAACATTTGCAATATTGTTACCGATAACGTCCATTTTTGTCTGGTGTGTCTTAAGACCTGCGACACCAGAATAAAGTGATCTCATCATAATGAGCGACCTCCATTCTCTTATACGTGAATCCCTTCTGTCATTCCGGGATTATAGCCTCCTAAACAGGTCCGGCTATTATACTATAACTGCTCCGTCAATATTGGTGAAAACACTGTCATCACCGGATCCAAATGCCGTGATAACCGTATTATTTTTGACATTCACAATAAATGCCAAATCATCCATCATTACAAGCGATTCATTAATCCGCTTATCTCTGGCTCTGTTCACACCTTCATTTAACCTTGTGATTTGCATATTAGATAACTCAATATGCCTGCTTTCCAAACGTTCATTCGCGTGTTTGGAAAACCTGACTTCTTGTGAATGCTTTGTCTTATCCTCAAAAATTTTTTGAAAAGATATCGGACTTTCATCTGTTTCTTTGTTTATATGGCCTGTCTCTTTGCCCGGCGTAAGAAACATTCCCGTCGCCTGTTCAATCGAGATAAGACCTACGGGGGATCCGTTCATTGCAATTCCTCCTTTTTTGATTCTAATACTAAGCTTCTGTGTTTTCTACATTTTCTGTATTGTCATCTTCCGGTTTTGCATTTTCCGGCTTCTGACCGGCTTCACCATTTGCGATTGACTGCAAGTATAAAAAGTAATCGTAATCAACAACTGAATCTAAATCTGCAGCCGGATAATACGTATCATTGATTGAGACCAAAACCTCTCCATCCTTGACAGTCGCATATTCAACAAGACCACTTACCATAGAGTCGTTTCCTGTGGAATCTGTCGTATGCATGATAACATACTGTCCTACCAAATTAAGCGCATTTCCTTTTTCCAAAGAGGAACTAATATTCATCGTTGCTTCCAAAGAAGAATACTGTGCAAGCTGCGACATATATTCTGTACTGTCTCCCGGATTAAGAGGATCCTGATATTGCATCTGCGCAACCAAAAGCTGTAAAAATGCATCTTTATCCAAATCATTTTTTGGTTCTTCCTTACTTTTTCCCGATATGTAAGAATTTGCTTTGTTTGCAATCTCACTTACGGCTGAATCAATTGCTGCCATACACTACCTCCTTTATCTAGATTTGATAATTCACGCGATTTCCCACTGTGTGCATCAACGCTTCTTCAATTTCTTCCCGGTCTCCATTTGAATCATCCAAAATCGTTACGTTTCTTTGTGAGCCGGAACGATTATTTGTCTGTCCGTCCGAATTATCATCATACTTCGCATCCTGTTGATCGAAAAACTCATACGATGCAACCGTAACCTCAACCGACTCTACGCGAAGCTCCTGATGATGAAACGCTTCATGAAGCATTGCCAGATTTCCTTCGATTGCCTGTTTTGCAGCTTCATTTTCAGCTACAATCTGTGCCTGCATCATTCCATGTCTTTGTACAACACTGATTTGTACTTTTCCAAGATTCTCCGGATTCAGTTGAAGTGTCATTGAAGTCTGATTTCTGCTTATATTTACACGAACAGCCTCAACAACCTGTCTTAAAATGTCTGCCTGTTGTATTCCAGCCGAAAAATTCACAGCTTCGACAGAATCTGACGTAAACGCCTGTTCAACGGACTGATTCAACGCTGTTGCAATCGAATCCTTGTTCGTGTCCGAAAAATCCTTTTGCGTCGATTCACTACCAATTTGTGTCTCATTTAATACATCGGCATCCACATCAATTTTAATAAGGGAATCATCGACATTTGTTGAAATTTCTTTTTTATCGGCAAATTTCGTTTTCATCAAATCATTCTCTGAAACCGGAATAGTGTTTTGATTATCTGCTTTAGCTTCCAAATCCTCTTTTTCATCTTCGAAATAAACAGGAATTTCTGCATTTGCAATATCCTCATTTATAAGATGAGCTTCGTTAATAACCACTTGGATTTGTTTTGTCAAATCTGAAACCATCTCTGACAACTCTCCCCGAATCAAAAGATCAACCTCTGATGCACCTTCAAATTGAAGTATAAAGCTTTGCAGTTTGTCTGTATCAGCAAAATCTGAAATTACAAAGCCAAAGGTTTCCAAAGCATCCTCAAGTTCCTCCTCTGAAATTCCAAGCTTGTCTGCTAAAATATTTTCGATTGCCGAAATAACCTCTTTGATTTTGTCTGACAGTACATCAACATCCGTACTTCCTTCCGTTTCTTCGGGCACATCAGTGAACTTGTCATAGGAATCAATCTTATAGGAATCCATCGTATTTTGTTCTTCGTACAAATTTGTTTTTGATTTACATGTTTGTTTTGTTGTATTCATTTCCGCCTGATATGGTGCAGAAGCTTTGCTTGACATATCCATGATTGTAGCAAATAAATCAGCCGGCTGTTCATCCTTGTTCGTCCCTGAAACAGAAGTTTGCTGAACCTGAATCTTTCCGATGCCACCTGTTGTAATACCCATCCACATGTATTTTTCCTCCTTTCCCATACATTTGTGCCTTTGAGGCGACTTATGGCAAAAGCTTCTTTGTAATTGCTGCGGCAAATGTAGGATCCATATTTGCAAGAATTTTACCACGTGCATCTGAACTCATGTTGTTCATAATAAGTGCAACCGTATCCATATCATTCTTCATATTTTCCAATATTTTTGCAGCATCCTTGCCATCCATACTCTCATATGTCTTGGCTAATTCTACAATCTGAGCATCTGCCTGTTGAGCCATAATAATCTCTTTGTATACTTCTTCTGCATGTTCCGCATCCAACTGATTATACCACTCAATATATGTATCGGTATCCGGAGCCTTTTCTCCATAGACTATTTCGTCATAAAATTTATTTTTTTCTTCTTCAAACGTAGTTATTTCGGATTCGAGAGCAGAAAGTCTTGCAACTTCTGCAGTCAATTCCTCATTTTTATCAATTAAAGATGCAATTTCCGCATCCTTACTTGCATTTGATTTATCTAATTCCTCAACAGCGGCAAGTGCTTCTTCAAGCGTGTCATACGGATAATCATTTTCTTTAGCGACCTCTGCGTCCGTTGCATCCGGAAGTATTTCTTTAATTATTGGAACATCCTTAAAAATCGGCCGAAGCACACTACTTCCAAATCCTCCTACGTCGCATTTGATGAGGAGTGCCATAATTGATAGCCATGTGAGCACAATCAGAACAATAATTAATATTGCAGTTCCTTTTGATCCTTCTTTGTTATTTTTTTCCTTTGCCATATATTACTCCTCCACACTTGTATTTCCCTGACCATATTGATAACTGACAACCTCATCAATCTCTTTTACTTCCTGTAAATTAAGTTCCTGCAAGAAAACTTCAAACTGTTTATCCCTCAAAATTTCGTGCATCTTTCGCTCTTGAATAACTTCATTCAACTTTTTTCTTGCATGCTCCAGTTCTTTACTACGTGCACGAACTCGTTCCTCCTGCTCGGAAATTTTAATTTTCATAATATCTACAGCATTTGCACACTCTTCAATTTTGAGAAAATCAAGTGCACCCATAATTGCATTTTCATATGACATTTCATAGGAATACTTCCGTTCCTCTAATTTGGACAGTTGCTCTTCTTCCATTCGCAAATTGTGCATTGCGGCAGCAAATTCAGACTTTGCCGTATCCTCGAGCTTATATTTGATATTTAAAATGTTTTGCATACGATACTGAAATTTCGCCATATAAATCCCTTACTGTCATTCAAATATTTCAGACAACATCTTCACTTCGTCAGAAAAAGAATACTTTGTGTTTACTTCCTGCAATAAAAATTCGTTTACTTTGTCAATTTTTGAAATTGCATAATCAATATTCTTGTTAGAACCCGGACGATACGCACCGATATTTATCAAATCTTCCGCATCATTATAGGTCGCCATAACATTTTTTAACATACCTGCATACTTTATGTGTTCTGAATCGGCAACCGCACTCATACAACGTGATATACTTGCCAATACATCGATGGCCGGATAATGATTTTTTTGTCCAAGTTTTCTTGACAAAACAATATGTCCATCCAAAATACCTCGGGCGGTATCCGTAATCGGCTCGTTGAAATCATCGCCGTCAACAAGAACTGTATAAAGACCGGTTATCGAACCGGAATATGTATTTCCGGCACGTTCCAAAACCTTTGGCATTTCCGAATACACCGAAGGTGGATAACCTCGCGTTACAGGTGGTTCTCCGGAAGCTAATCCGATTTCACGCTGCGCCTGTGAAAATCTTGTCATCGAATCCATCATTAGCAGAACATCTTTGCCCTGATCTCTGAAATATTCAGCAATTGCCGTTGCGGTTTTTGCTGCTTTATTACGAATCAAAGCCGGCTTATCTGACGTGGATACAACAACAACCGATCGTTTCATTCCTTCCTCACCAAGGTCACGTTCAATAAACTCGCGAACCTCTCTTCCACGCTCGCCAATTAATGCAATAACATTGACATCTGCACGTGTGTTGCGCGCAAACATACCAAGTAATGTACTTTTTCCTACGCCACTGCCTGCAAATACGCCGACACGTTGTCCTTTTCCAATTGTAAGAAGGCCGTCAACCGCTTTGACTCCTAATGGCAAAACCGAATCAATCAGCTTTCGTTTTAACGGGTCCGGAGGCTGTGCCTCAATCGGATATTCATTATTTGTATCAAGAGCACTTCCATCAAGCGGACGACCGATTCCATCTAACACCTTTCCGAGAAGACTTTCACCGACCGGTACTTTAAGAGTAGTTCCGGTGTTATGTACAGTCGCTCCAAGACCGATTCCATCCACAGAATCATATGGCATTAACAAAACCTTGTTGTCCTTAAAACCGACAACCTCTGCCATAACCTTCATATCAGAATCCTTTGATATAATTTCACACAAATCAGTAAGTTTGCATGGCGGACCTACAGATTCCACCGTAAGCCCGACAACCTTACTGACTTTTCCGTAATATTCAAAATACTCTCGTTCCAGCAACTTTTCGTATTGCCGTACATCCATTAGTTTTTTCATATGGTTTTCTCCAAAATATATATCACATAGGAGTGCATGGTACTATAATGAAAGAAGGCTGTCGCCCGGAGCAACCTGCTCAACGTTCGGCAGCCAAACTATCATTCCGATAAAAGCTTTATGGCTGTTATCAGGTTTTTCACCTGAACATCCATAGATAAATCTACAATTCCATTATCAGACTCAATCATGCACTGACCGCTCGAAAGCTTAGAATCACCGAAAATTTCTATGGAAACACCCGGGTTGGATGCTCCGATAATACGATCTCGATTATCGGCAACATATGGATATATTTCATTGGAAACCCGAATAATAAACTGTTTACTGCTTTCCGTAGAATCCAATGCATTATTAATCATATGAAGCATAATCGGTTTATAACTATCAACAAGAATACCGGTTAATTTTTCAATCAAACCACAGGAAACATCCACCATATCCTGTTTTGCAATTAAGAATTCCTCGAACAAATCATTTTTTTGTTTCTCAAGTTCTTCCGTACTCTTTTTTTCAAGTGCATACATATGATCTGCAACCTGTTGTTTGGCAGCATCCATCCCCTCTTCCAAGCCTTTTTCATATCCATCGATGCGTGCCTGTTCCTTGATAGCTCCTGCCTCAAGCTCAGCCTCTGAAATCAGCTTTGCAGCTTGCTCTTTTGCATCTGCAATTAACATTTCAGCCTTTTCCAATGCGTCATTTATGATTTCTTTATTATCCTGATTATCCATTAATTCGTTTTCTGCAAGCTTTTCATCAATGGAACGGATGATTTTTGTGCTTTTGTCTTCCTTAATTTCACGATAATTCATATCAATAATATAAGGCTCACCAAGCGTTACATTCAGGTTTTGAAAACCTGATTTAATAAGATTAGACAATTATTTCGTCACCTCCGCCACGTGAAATAACAATTTCACCTGAATCCTCCAGTTTACGAATAATATTAACAATCTTTTGCTGTGCTTCCTCAACATCCTTCAATCGAACAGGTCCCATAAATTCCATGTCATCCTTGATCATGGCAGCAAGACGCGAAGATAAGTTGTCAAATATTGCCTTCTGAACTTCTTCGTTTGCATTTTTAAGTGCTGTTGCAAGTTCGTTATTATCCACTTCACGTAAAACAGTTTGAATGGAGCGGTTGTCGAGTAGCAAAATATCTTCAAATACAAACATCTTCTTACGAATCTGATCTGCAAGTCCGGGATCTTCGACTTCTAATTGTTCCATAATATTCTTTTGCGTACTTCGATCAACAGAATTCAAAATTGATACAATTGAGTCAACACCACCAATAATTGTGTAATCCTGATTTACAAGAGAAGCAAGCTTCTTCTCTAAAACCTTTTCAACTTCCTTAATCACATCCGGACTTGTACGATCCATAGTCGCAATTCTTGTCGCAACGTCTGCCTGTTTTTCCGGCGGTAAAGCACTTACAACCGCCGCAGCCTGTGAAGCCGGCAGATATGATAAAATAAGTGCAATCGTCTGCGGATGTTCATCCTGAATAAAGTTAAGGAGTTGTCCCGGATCAGCTTTTCTGACAAACTCAAACGGACGCACCTGCAATGATGCAGTCAGTTTTCCAATAACCGCTTTTGCACGTTCTTCACCAAGTGCCTTATCCAGCAATTCTTTTGCGTATCCAATACCACCTTCTGCGATATACTGCTGTGCAAGGCACACCTCATAAAACTCATCCAACACAGCGTCCTTTACATCCGAAGGAACACTTTTTGTATTCGCGATTTCCAGAGTAAGCTGCTCGATTTCATCATCCTTAAGATGCTTAAAAACCTGGGATGAGCGCTCCGGACCGAGTGCAATCAGTAAGATTGCAGCTTTTTGAACACCATTTATTTCCGTATTGTTTATTACAGCCATCTACTGTCACTCCCAATCATCATTCAACCAGTTTCTAAGCAGTGCCGCAACTGCCTCTGGGTTCTCGTCAACAAACTTCTCAAGCATAAGCTTTGTAGAAGATTTATCACTGAATTCAATATCATCCAATGTCTGATTTTCTTTAGTAGTTGCAAGTAAAGCTTCAACCGAAAGCTCCGGTTCGACCTCGACAACCTCCTCCGGCTTCATACCCTTGAAAACTACAAACAATAACAGAACACCAATAATCACTGCAAGAACAATCGAAATAATACTCTGTATCGGAACAGGTTTCGATTCGGATGCATAGAACACAGGAACAATACGTTCCACAACGTGAATGTTTGCCTCCTTCATACCTGTTGCCTTCGAAAGCAATGTAACAAGCTCCGGTGAATTGACGATTTCCTCTTCTTCCAGATGTGCTGCCTTAAACTCGTCAAACGTCATCTCATCGAGTTCACCGTTCTTCTTTAATTCATCCTCAATATACACCTGATATTTTGTGAGCACCATTCCCATGCTGGAATTGGTCATATTAACTTCTCCGACAGGTGTTACGGTACTTGTCTCGATATAGCTTGTAGAGTAAATATTTTTCATTATTGTAAGCGTTGATTCACCATTTGCGGTATCAAGCAGATTATAATCGGTGATTTCTTCACCGTTTGCGTCGGTTCCGACAACCCCTCCTGTTCCGTCCACATTCGTCGCTGCGTAATAATAACTGCTATCTAACGGTCCGGTTTCGTCATCATCGTTAGAATAATATTCCATCTGATGTATTTCTTCTTGCGATAATTTGATGTCAAGATTCGAAGAAACCGATACTTCATCATATACTCCGGAATTAACCATCAAATTCCATAATTTACTATTGTAATACTCTTCAATTTGCTGTTGAACAAGAAGATTGTTTGAAACAGTGGAGCTGTTATTGGCACCTGAAAACAGTAATCTTCCTTGATTATCAATAATTGTAATATCATCTGTATTTGAATCTCCGACACAGCTCTTTGCATATTCCGCAATCGCCTGCGTACTCTCATTACTATAACTGTTAGTTACAGTCAGCATAATGCTGACAGATGTACTCTGCTCATTGGAATAAATCGTATTTGTATTTGTCGGAAGATTGATTGTGACAGAGGCCTTTGATACTCCCTCAATCCGACTGATATCTGCTTCCATGGTAGACTCAAGATTTATTTTAGCTTTTAAACGTTTTTCCGAATCAGTTGTATTAAAACTATTGTCAAACAACCACTTATAATCCGTATCATTATAGCTGGCGCTAATACCGTTTTCGCCCAAAAGCAATCGCGCATCTGATTCCTGATTTTCTGCAACATCAATACTGAGTGCATCCTTTGAAACACGATGCTTAATACCATTTTCATCCAATATATCGGCAGCTTGTGATGCTGCTGCTGTATCCTCAAAAGTTGCAAGTCGAACATAGGTTGTACGATTTAATACCATAAACAGAGCAACCAGCGTAATGATCACCGCCACCGCAACGGATAAAAATAATGTTTTTTGTTTTGCTGTGTACTTGTTCCAGAATTCAATAAATCTGGACGGAAGTTGTCTAAACCATTCCCTCATAGGTGCCTCCATCGGCTATCTCTTAATCTGCCAACGATAAATAATGTTACTGTGTTACAACTGCATATTCATCAATTCTTTATATGCAGACACAACCGCATTGGTTACTCGAACTGTATATTGCAAAGCAATACTTGCCTTACGCTGAGCATTTGCAACATCATGAATACTGTCCGTATATCCCAAAGCAAAGCTCATCTCTGCCGACTCTGCTGCTTTCTGCAGAGAATCTGCCTCCTTATACATATCAACCGCCGCACTGAATATTGCATCAAAAGAAGTCGGATCCGACTTTCTTGTTGCCTTATCCGCCTCATTTGCAGCAGTAACACCATATGTACTGTGAATACTATTTAAAGAAGTATATTCATCACTAAATAATGAAACCGGTGTAATTGCCATCTTTTACGCTCCTAACTTCTAAACAATTCAAGGCCCTTTGATGCCATACTCTTTGCCGCATTAAACGCGGTAATATTTGCCTCATAGGCACGTGAAGAATCAATCAGGTTTGTCATCTCCGTCACAGTATCGACATTCGGATACTCCACATACCCATCTTCGTTTGCATCCGGATTATCCGGTTCATATACAAGTCGCAAATCAGAAGGGTCCTCAACGACTTGCGTAACCTTAACGCCATTCGGTTTGTAATAACCAAGGTAACCGTTTAAAATGCGATCAAACGATGTTGTATCCTTCTCCGTAAAAACGACGGTTTTTCTTCGATATGCACCGCCATCCTTTGTACGCGTTGTGCTTGCATTTGCAATATTTTCCGAAATAATATCCATTCGAAACTGCTGTGCCGTCATACCGGTTGCAGCTACATTCATCGCACTAAATACACCCATTTATGCTTCCTCCTTTTTATGAACCGCTCTTAAGAACCGTTTCATATCGACCAAACTCCTGATTCATCAAATCAACCAAGGTATTATACTTGATTGTATTTTCAGCCAAATATGCCTCTTCGGTTGCAATATCAACATTGTTGCCGTCCAACCGATAAGACAATGATGAATTATCCGTAAACACTTGCGGATCTAAAACCGACAAATCATAATTTGCTTTTGAAACTGCCGCCTGCAAAGTCTTCTCTCCGGCTAATTCAGCCTGTAAAATCGATTCAAAATTAATATCCTTGCGCTTATAATTTGGCGTACTTGCATTTGCAATATTATTCGTAATAAGCTGATTACGTAAATTTGCTGCATCAGCGGCTTTATCCAATATGTTGACATAATTGTAAATATCTGTATTAATCATATGGCACCTCCTTATTTCATATATCGAAACATGCCAAACAAAACTTTATCATAAACAAAATTATCGTACAGATAATGAGAATACATCCATTATCCATACGATAATCATAATACCATATTTTGTACCTATCGGCAACAAAAATCTAAAAATACCACAAAATATTTATTTTTGTTCATTTTCGACACAGCGCTTGTCGCAGGAATAACCGCAATTACTGTTTGCGCAAAGTAATTTATTTCCTTTTTCAACCATATACGAACCACACTCCGTACACCTTTCATTTGAAGGTTTCGCCCATGACATAAAATCACAGTTTGGCGCAGTAATACAGCCATAATACTTACGCCCCTTCTTTGTTTTACGAAGCACAAGTTCCTCCCCGCAATTCGGACATTTTACACCTATTTTTTCATAATGAGGCTTTGTATTTTTACATTCCGGAAATCCCGGACATGCTAAAAACTTTCCATGCGGACCATATTTTATCACCATCTGTCTTCCGCACAATTCACAGATTTCATCTGATTGCTCATCCATAATCTCAACGCTGTCAAGCTGTTTTTCTGCCTCTTTTACAGATAACAACAAATCAGGATAGAAATTACGGACAACCACCTTCCAATTAATTTCACCCTCTTCAATCTTATCAAGCAACGACTCGATATTTGCAGTAAAGCTTGTATCAACAATTGCCGAAAATGCTTGCGTCATCATTTGATTTACTGCTTCACCGAGCTCTGTTACATATAAATTCTTATTTTCTTTTACAATGTATCTTCGATTGAGAATTGTACTGATTGTAGGCGCATACGTAGACGGGCGTCCGATTCCGAGTTCCTCCATTGTTTTTACAAGCAATGCTTCTGTAAAATGTGTCGGTGGCTGGGTGAAGTGCTGCTTTTTATCGAGCTCGACTTCAGAAAACACATCACCAACCTCAATTCCGCCCAAACGATTTGTTTCCTTCTTTTCATCGTCCAATTCATATACAGCTAAAAATCCCTCAAATACAACCTTTGTAGAAGAAGACTTAAATTCATATCCTGCGGCTTCTACCGTTACCGTCTTTACTTCCTGTACCGCAGGTGCCATTCTGCTTGCAAGAAAACGATTGTATATAAGTTGATACAAACGGAACTGATCTCTTGACAACTGATCCTTTAATTTGGCAGGTGTCAGCGTAATATCTGTTGGACGTATTGCCTCATGCGCATCCTGAATTTTTTTTGAAGAGTTCACTGACGTGTCATCTCCTACATACGCTTCACCATACTGTTCCTTGATATATGCTTTCGCAATTCCATTTGCTTCTTCGGAAATACGCACGGAATCTGTTCTTAAATAGGTAATAAGACCAATACTTCCACGTCCCTTAATCTCGACACCTTCGTACAGCTGTTGCGCAATACGCATCGTTTTTCCGGTTGCAAAATTAAGCTTTTTACCGGCCTCCTGTTGTAAAGTACTTGTAATAAACGGTGCCGGTTGTTTCCTGATTTTTTCGGATTTTTTTATATCTGATACAACAAAGCCGGTCTGCTTTGCAACCGCCTCCTCGATCTTATCGACCTCTTCCTTGGATAAATGTTCCTTACAATAATGAAATGTCGTCTGCTTCAAGCCTTTCTTTCCTCCAAGCATTGCATCAATACTCCAATACTCCTCCGGAATGAAAGCAGCGATTTCTTCCTCTCTGTCGCAAATCAACTTAAGTGCTGCGGACTGCACACGCCCCGCACTAAGTCCGCGTTTAATTTTTTGCCATAACAGCGGACTAATCGAATAACCAACCATTCGATCGAGAACTCTCCTTGCCTGCTGTGCATCGACAAGATTCATATCAATTGTTCTTGCTTCTTTGATAGAATTCTTTACTGCATTTTTCGTAATCTCGTTAAATGTAATTCTCTTATAAGTTTTGTTTTCTAATTTGAGTGCAATGGATAAATGATAAGAAATTGCTTCCCCTTCACGGTCCGGGTCAGTTGCAAGATATACTTTATCAGCCTTCTTTACCGCCTTACGAAGTTCTGCAAGCAGCTCTCCCTTTCCTCGAATCGTAATATACTTTGGTTCATAATCATTTTCGATATCAATCCCCATCTGACTCTTCGGCAAATCACGAACATGTCCGTTTGATGCAATTACATCATATCCGCTTCCTAAAAACTTTTTTATTGTCTTTGCCTTTGCCGGCGACTCGACAATTACAAGATTCTTTGACATAAAATGCTCCTTTTGCTCACACCTGCACCTCTGTCTATCCTTTAGAGTGCAATCGTATAATACCCCTTTAGCGGTTGCTTAATTAATCCCTGCTCTTCAAGCTCATACAGTATACTGATAACCTTTGTAATCCCTATCCCGGCCAACTGAATAATATCATCAATATACAACGGGTCCAAACTCAAACAACTATACACTATTTTATTCATAGGTGCAAGGGCATTTTTTGTACACTCTAATGAATCTGATATCGTTATTTCTTCTTTTTTTTCATTCTCGCGACAGAAATCATCCTTACATACCATTTCTCCCGCGTCTTCATCCAACATCATAATCATTTGCCCGGCATTCTCCTTTCCCTCCATATCATCCACGATATCCATAACGCCTGTCACACAAATTGCACCTTGCTTTATCAAATCATTACATCCTTCACTTGTTTTATCTGTAATTCTTCCGGGAACAGCATACACCTGTCTTCCCTGCTCTAATGCACGGTCGCATGTAATAAGCGAGCCGCTTTTCTTCTTTGCTTCCACAACAAGCACACCATCCGACATTCCACTGATAATCCGATTACGTTGCGGAAAATATGCGGATAACGGCTTTTCATCCAAACCATATTCGGAAATAACGGCTCCGCGCTCTTCGATTTCATGGAACAAATTTACGTGTTCCTTCGGATATGTAACATTGATGCCACATCCGAGCACTGCAACGGTATATCCGTTTACACGAAGTGCACCTTTATGTGCTGCACCGTCAATTCCTCTTGCAAGCCCGCTGATAACTGTATACCCCCGCTTTGCCAATTCTCCTGCAAAATACTCTGCAATCTCATTTCCATAGACACTTGGATATCTTGCACCAACAATGCCTATACATCTATTATATATACGAAGATTCTCGCGTAATATACCTCTTACATATAAAAGATTCGGCGGATCATAAATATGTAACAGTTTTATCGGATAGGAAGGATGTCCGGGATAAACGATATGAATTTTTCTTGATAATAGCTGGTCAAGATAACTCCTTGCACATTCCATATCTTGATTATTCAAAATAATTTCTGCTGTTTTTTCCGCACATATTGTCACCAACTCTTTTTTTGACGCATGAAAAATCCCCTCATATGTTCCGAAAGCTTGAAACAGCTTGTTTTTGGTTCTTGTACCAATCCCGTGAATTTGATGAAGTCGCAACGCATACAACGATTCCTGCTCATTAAAATACATCCTTCTTCACCTCACAATTCTTAAAATAAAGTGCTTCCACAAGATGTTTTTTTTGAATTTCATCCGAAGCATCCATATCCGCTATTGTTCTTGCAAGCCTTAGCACACGGTACATTCCTCTTGCACTTAACCGTTGTTTTTCAAATGCATCTTCAAGAAGTCTATGTTCATCAATTCCAAGATTAATATATTTTTTAATTTGAGCCTCGGTAAGCTGTGCATTAAACATAACCTTATCCTCCTTATACCGCATTTTCTGGATCTCTCTCGCTTCCTCCACGCGCTCACGTATTTCCTTAGAAGTATTTAGACAGTCATTTTGAAACAATTCCTGATATTGTACCTGTTGAACTTCAAAATTAATATCAATACGATCCAGTAACGGCCCACTGATTTTTGACTGATATCGTTTTATCTGATAAGGTGTACAAACACATCGTTCGCGATCCGGAAAAAAACCACACGGACACGGATTCATAGCTGCTATCAGCATAAATTCTGCAGGAAAAACGTAGGTCGCGTTCACACGTGCTATAGATACTCTGTGTTCCTCCATCGGCTGTCTTAATACTTCCAAAACATTCTTACGAAATTCAGGAAGTTCATCCAAAAATAAAACACCTCTATGCGCCAGACTTATTTCACCGGGTTTTGGTACCAGACCGCCTCCAACCAGAGCATGTTCAGAAATTGTATGATGTGGTGACCGAAACGGTCTCTTTCTGATTAACATCGACGAATTCGTAAGAAGTCCCGCAACGCTGTATATTTTTGTAACCTCCATTTGCTCCTCCAACGATAGCCCGGGCAAAATCGTAGGTAATCTTTTTGCCAACATACTTTTTCCGGCACCGGATGCGCCTGTCATTAACACATTATGAAACCCCACTGCCGCAATTTCCATTCCGCGTTTTAACACATTTTGACCTTTTATATCTGAAAAATCAATTTGAGATGCATCTTCTGTATCCATATAATCTACAATAGAACCGTCATTATCAATCTGCATGCATTTTTCACTTTGCAGCAGCCCGACAATTTGTCCTAAATCTGATGCACCTATCACATGCATTCCCGAAACAAGCATTGCTTCTTTCTTATTTTGCAGCGGAACAATGCATTGCCTGATTCCTCTATCATACAAACTGTGAACCATAGGCAAAACACCCGGGACCGGCTTTATGGTACCATCCAGTCCAACCTCCCCGATCATCACAAGCTTCGAAAAATCCACATCACAAAAAAGCCCCATTGCTTTCAATACTGCTATCGCAATCGGCAAATCATAACTTGTTCCGTCTTTTCTTATATTTCCCGGGGATAAATTTATTGTGATACGTTTGGGTGGTAAATGATAACCAGAATTTTTAAGAGCTGTTCGAACCCGCTCGCCGGCCTCCTTTACAGATGAGGAGAGATAACCGACCATTGTAAACGTAGGTAATCCATCGTTTACATCTGCTTCCACATTGATTGGAATTCCTTCAATTCCAACCAATGCGCAGCTAAGTATTTTTCCATACATACAAAACTCCCTTCACCTCTCCGAGTGCAGAGAATGTATCCTGTATGTTATTTCTTTTGAACACTATAACCAAACTTACCGATATTTTCTCCAAGTGTATAGTATTGTCCATGTGAATATGCAATCAAATCCGCCGCCTGCAAATCAAACTTTCCTGTAGAATCAAGATATTTCGAATCCACCTGTACCCCTGATACATTGGCAAGGAACATATCATGAGAACCAAGCTCAATCACTTGCGTAACCTTGCATTCAATATTAACCGGACTCTCCGCTATCACCGGAACGCTTACTGTTTTTCCCTCACCGCGTGTAAGCTTGGTTTCCAAAAATTTGTCAACATCACGCCCGGACTTTACGCCACAATAATCCATTGCATATGTAAGCTCTCTTGTCACAAGGTTAATAACAAATTCACCGTTTTTCATAAGCAGTTCATGCGAATATCTTGACTTCCGAACAGATATCGATACCATTGCAGGATCCGAATTGATTGTCCCTGTCCATGCAATTGTAACAATATTGCTTATATCTGCCCCATCTCCGACCGTAACCATAACCGCAGGAACCGGATAGAGCATATTTCCTGCCTTCCATAATTCTTTTGACATTGATTAATCCTCCAACATATTTCGAATTTCTTGCATCTTGTAATCTACAGAAGTAATCGTATCCGCACACTTTTTTAATTCCTGTGCAATAATCTCAGGATGCTTCAAATTATCTTTTTTATATTTTAGTTTATGGTCCAAGCTTGCCCAAAAATCCATTGCAATTGTACGAAACTGCACCTCAACCTTCATTTCCTTTTTCTCATCAGAAAGAAAAATCGGTACGGATACAATCAAATGCAAGCTTCTGTATCCGTTTTTCTTTGGATTACGAATATAATCCTTCACCGTAACAACCTCAATATCATCCTGCTTTGATAACAAATCTGATAATGTATAAATATCTTCCGGAAACGAACAAACTACACGAATTCCGGCAATATCCGTAAGCGTATTTTCGATATTGTCAATCGTAATATCCAATCCTTTTTTTTGCATTTTGCGAACAATGCTAATCGGTTGTTTCAAACGACACTTAATGGATTCAAAAGGATTCCGATTATGTCGCAATGCAAACTCCGTATTTAATATCTTAAGCTTTGTTTCAATTTCCATCAAAGCACATTCATAATTCATCATCAAGTCGATAAATGGTTGCATATCCTTCAATGCCTGCTCAGGATTTTCTGAATTCACAAGCACTTCCAGACTCATATCTGTAGCCTTACTCATTGTAACCACCTCTTGTTATGCATATTAAGAAAAACTCTTAAGTGCCGTCATAAACAGCTCTTTTATTTTGCCTGTATACCCAGCTCCCAATTTAAGCAGCTCCGAATTACTGATAAAACCACCTGCCATCGCAGCGTGTCCGCCACCCGAACCATATCCATCCAGTGCATTTCGCACCAATTTTCCTGCATCGACATTTGTCTTTTCGCTTCGAACCGAAAATTTTATACCGGATGCATTTACCGAAAATACAACAGCTAAATCAACAACATCCAAGGACAAAATAAAATCTGATATGATCGCCACAAGCGAATTCGGACATTCAAACGGGATGTAAGAGAAACCTACATCACCAAACACCTCGACGTTTTCAATTGCCGCACCATATGCAGATAAATCCTGAAATTCGATTGTTGAATTATACATGGATGAAAGGAGTGTCCAATCTGCATGCTGAAACAGATAAGACATCATATCAAGATCAAGCTGCGTTACTCCACGAATCAAATCATCCGTATCCATTTTTATGCCATATGCAAGACAGGTAGCAACCTGTCGGTCAATCGGCGTGTCTGTTGTTTGATAATAGCTTGCAACGATACTTGCACAAGCTCCCGTGATACGAATATCTTTGTATCGATAATCCTCTGTTTCAATAAAAATCGGATGGTGATCAACACAAGCGATCTCATCTCCCGGCAAATCCGATGTATTTGCATTCGGCTTTTGACAATCTACGTGAACAATATAATCCTCGGCAAGCATATCATCAATTTCATCATATGAGAATAATGTAATTCCGAAGGTATCCATCATCTTACGCGTATTGAAACGATCAATACTACCTACATAACAAATTGTCGAATCAACACCGTAATATTTTAAATACTGTTGTAAGCCAAATGCACTTGAAATTGCGTCCGGATCCGGAAAATTATGCGTTTGTAAAAACACACGATGCCCCTTTAACAAGGTTATTAATTCATTCGGTGTTTTATCCTTTGTATTGTCATTCATTCCTATTACCCCGTATGATACAAATAATAAATGTTACTTAACAACGACACAATAAAGCATATGCCCCAAGTAACAGCAATATCACAATCAGAAATTCAACAAATCCCTCAAGGAAATATGAAATCAATATTCCGATTGCTATAAAAAGCATTGCATATCCAACCAAAGCCTTCATGACAGCCCCGCCAAAAAGCCAAGCACACTTTAGTAAATTATATGCAGGAAAAACAATTTTAGAACAGAAACTAAATTATTTCATCCGCCTTTGTGATATCATCAATTGCCTGTTTCACTTGTTCTTCCTTTTCTTCGTCTTTTTTGTTTTTGCCAATCATGGTTCCAATCTTATCAACTACCTCCGGAACCATATCAATAATCTTGCTGACTGTGTCTTCACCCTTCACACTTACCATTTTGGCACGACCGTCGGTAATTACCAAAACTGCAGACGGGGACATCTTACCACCCATACCGCCACCCGCGGAATTACCGTTTGCACCTTTTGCAAATGCACCGGCTGCAATACCGAAATTAACATCAACCAAAGGTAAAATAATCGTATCCCCAACCTTTGTAGGCTCTCCTACAACTGTTTTTGTTGTGAGCATAGACTCCATACCCTTAAACAATGATCCGAGTGCATCATTAAACTCATTTGCCATTTTGTTACCCTCCTTATTCACTCCTATTATGTTCTGTTTTATTCATCAATCGTTTCAGTGCCTTTAATGTACGCCATATATTTACATTAAGGACAATACGTACCAAATAGCCTATTCGTATTTTCCCTTTCATTTGAAGTCTTGCTTCCAATACCTTGTTATAAAAATCAGGTTGCAATGACAAATGCTTTTGGTAGACAAACGGCATCAAAGAAAGATAACCGGTAATCTGACCTGTTTTATATGGTTCATCAAAGCCATAACGCACATATCCTCTTATTTTTCTTGGTAAAATGTGCTTGAAAACACTTACAATATACTTCTTTAAGTATACCCTTGTTTTTATTGTACATGACAAATTAAAGAATTTTTTTATTCGAAGTTTAAACTTTTGTACTTTCTCGATTTTCGATTGAATTGTACAAATAATATTTGACGGTGATAATTTCTTAATAATTGAAACAATTTTGTTTATTAATACTTTTAATCTCCCCAAAAATTTCTTTTCATTTGGCGATAACGGTTCTTGTAACCCCTCATCCCAGAGATCATACATCGGATCAACAAATTCAAAGTCATCCGCCTCAATTTTCCCATCCGAAATACCATCTGATTCAGCTTCAGTCTGCCCCCCTTCGTCAGGAGTATCAATCAGAGAATCGTCCTCTTGTTGTTCGACATCGCCCGATTTCAACGTTTCCTCTCTTTTCCCGAGGCGAAAACCAGCTATTCGAATTACCTGATCAAGTTTCCCTGTCGCCTGATCAAAAACAATCGTTACACAAACAATCAAAAAATGAATTTTTGCCTTCAAATGAGCTTGTTCATGGTAATCCAAATCAACCTTATATCGAATCGGCGAAAACAAAACCAAAAGGACAAGCACAAAAAGAAGACCTAAAATCGCTAATATTATCCATAATATAATTTTCAGAATTGAAAGTATGATTCCCAGCATCTAACCTCACCTATCTAATCGGCAAAAAATGTTCTTGCATCAAAGCATGTCCCATCCGTTGCATCATACATGTCCTGGATAATTTCCAAAACGATCCTTTTTGCCCCATCCATATTTTTGGCAACGCCAATAATTGTAATATCTTTGTAATTCTTCTGATAATACGGCTGAAGCAATATCTTATACGGATAGATTTCCAATATGCCATCCGGAGCAAGCGGAAAACACACAACAAATAGTGATTTTATATTCTTGCATTTTTCAATTTTCTTTCGGATACAATTCCATTTTTTTTCGGGAATTGCATATGTATAAAACGCATCTGCTACACGCAAAAAATCACCCCATTACCTTTTTTTACGCATCTTCCATAATTGCTTTGATCAATCTGCTGCAAGCAGTTAATTCACCGGCATCCTGACAGCTTTGCAGAACATAATCAAAATAATCTTTAATTTCCTGCTGACTGTTCATAAAAATCGGCATACTTGATAAAAGCTTACTCATCATACTTCGAACAACCCTTCGATCTTTTCCGGTAAACAATGAATTTAATTCTTCCGTCATTTTATCACGAAGCTTCATGATATATGTATTATCTGCAATCTCCGCCGCTACCGTTTGTTCTTCATGCAGATTTATAAATAAGCTCGTTGACAACAGCTTTGATACAAGCGAAAGCTTATCAACCACGGAAGAAAGCTCCATTGACACAATCTGTGCTTCTTTACCTGTTTTAATATCATCAAACACCGCCTCCAAAATGACAACACTCTCATAAATATCTTCCTGAATACCTTCAATACTCATAAACTGTGTCATAAGCTGTTCCGGTAACTGTTCCATATCGTCACTTTCGATACATGCCTCAAGGATTTGCACTGCCTGCTTGTAACCTGTCTGCGACTGATTTTCATCATAGGAATCAACATCCGTTAAGAGTAATGTATAAATATCATTGATAACCTCCTGCATAAGCATATATGCAGAAGCCTCCTGATTGATAAACAAAGCGGCATCTGACAGTTTATCCGTTAATTCATCATATGTTTTTTCAGTCATTTCCTTATAATCAGCCTTGCACAGAGCGTCATAAACACTGTACAGCTTTGGATATTCCGTTTCAAAACCATCCGGCTTCTGAATTAATACCGTGGCACGTAGCATATCACAGAAATCATCAACTGCCGATACCTCTCCACCCTTATAAATCGACAATGTATTTGTCACGATATCGAAAAATTTATTTTTTGTCATTCGAACAGGGAGCTGAGCAAGCAAAAGCTGTAATTTACTGTTTATTACAACCGTATCCTTGTCAGAAAAAACAAACTGAAACATTTGTGCAGATAATTGTTCTGTATCTACATCCTCTGTATCATTTTTTATTGTTCCTTCCATTCGATTCAGAACATATTCGTACAATTCATATCCATCCGTATAAGCGGTAAGATTCTTCATTTTTCTCTCAACCTGACTGCGAAGAGCATCGATAGCTTCTATTACGGATTCATCAATTGCTTTACGATTAATTATATATTTATTTAATATATCTGACAGTTTTTCAAAATAAATATGAATATCGCTGTTTTGATCAGCCTGTTCTGTTATAATTTCCTTTAACACATAAAAATTCATACTGACCTTAACTGTCGCATATGCATTATAACGTCTTGCCAATAGCTTGAGATACAATGGTAAATTTTTATCAATATCTTTATCTCTCGTTAGATCCGTGACGATTTTTTTACATGTATTTTTCATTTTGATTCTCCTATAACCTTTGTATTATTTAACATGCTCATGTGTATACAAATGTTCACTGCAATACTCATAATTACCGTTACATTTTGAGCAAAATCGAAACTCTAAATTTGGATCATCAAGCTCACTGCGACCACACACGGCACATTTATGTCTTGTGATTGTCACCGGATTTTGTCCGGAGTGTTTTGAAGCATTTTGTGTACGATTGTCTCCGTTTTGCGCTCTTCTTGCTGTTTCAAAATCAATCACCTGTTGTCTGTAGTTTTGTTGATTTTTGTGCTGCGACCTTGTTGCGCGACGTCGCTTTATCCTCGACTGTAACAATAAATACAAAATACAGAAATTAACTAAATAAGCCACAATCGACGCGCGTGACAATGCAATATCGATACTTACAAAACGATATGCAAGAAATACCATATCGATATAGGCAATCCAACTGGCCTTTACCGGAATAATAAACATAAATAAAACCATCGAATCGGAATATACCAATGCAAAGCCAAGGAACAGACTGTACATCATATACGTCATCATCTCAAAACCACCGTTTAGTTGTGACCAAATCCAAAACATCTCATTGTTGCCGAAATGAAAATAGAAATACAGGCTTGTACCAAAGCAGGCAAGCGTGGTCAACAACCAACCTCCCAAAATATAGACATTGAACATAAATGTTCCGATCCCGCGCTCAATTGCCTGTCCGAACATATAGTAAAAAAACAACATAATTAAAGACAAAAAGCTAAATGCCTCCGGTGGTGAGAACACCCACGTAAATAATCTCCAATACTCATGACCGACAATAATGTCATAAGGCGAAAAATACAGATTTGCATATACGCTCGGAAAAAATTGTACCAATAAATATCCGATTGCAAAACATATTACAATCACGATCGGCAGATTCCGAATCGCGTATTTACCGAATTTGCGTTCCATTTTTGTTAAAAAATTCAATTTAATCATCCTACCTATTCATGAATTCTTGCAAGCAAGTAAGTCCAAATATGGTGTGTTGTCTGTTGTTTTTCATTGTGGAAAAATTACAGCAGACAACACAAACCCATTCTTTTTGATTATACCTTATCCATTAGTAAAATACAACCACAACCTAGAAGGAAGTCTCGTTAGAAATGTGCATACTCCGCTTAAACTATTTTCCGTTCGAAGGAATTCGAAGAATTGTTCCAAGCGGTATTCTCATATCCAAAAGCTCTCTGTTATAAGCAAATAGATCACATACATTCGTATCCATAGCCTCTGACGCACTTTTTAATGTTTCCCCAACCTTTGCAGTATAATATCTTCGTTCTTCCTCCTCGTAAACCTCAGTCGGAATACAAACCTCGTCCCCAATCTGAAGATTATAAACATTCACATAGGGATTTTCCTTTAGAATATCAATTAACCTTACACCATATTGCTTTGAAAGCTTATATAATGTATCTCCCGCTACAATCTTATGCACGGTTCCGTTACATGTTTGTTCCATATTTTTCCCCTTTTTGATTATACTATGCGAAACGATAAGAAATTGTGGCACAATGACATATTTTTTGTATATTAGTCAATGATGTGATACCTGATTCTTAAAAATAAAAGAACCGGTATG
>JAUNJN010000059.1 GCA_030533235.1 Eubacteriales bacterium
TGTAGGAGCCGTCGTCGCAGGTTCTTCTGTTGTAGCAGGCTTCTTGTTAATGGATGCTTGCTCAACCATAGTCGGCTCTTCCGTCGTCTCCTCTGTTGATGCCACCTCAGCCACGAGCTGGAGATCATTTGCCTCCACACCCATCTCTGTACTGTCATTGATACTGTCCATTACTGCATATGTAAGATCCGCTCGCATCTGCGGTGCATCTACTGCCGCAACGCTCACCGTTTCAACCGGAGAAAGAAGGTCATCCTCCGCTTCCGCATACATGTCCGTGACTGTTGCTGTCGGTTCCGTAACCGGCTTGCTCTTTTGTACCTCACGAACAACCTCTGTCAAACCATAAATGGAAACAACAAATGTGGCCATAATAATCATTGCCAATGTGTTTCGCACAATATATTTGCTATTGAATACATACTTTCGAAGATAAATTCTAAAGTTGTGAAGCTTTATCTTCATACGTCTGCTCATAATCGTCACCTTTTCATATGTTACATAATTGTTACAAAATGATTCTAACACTTTTAACAATTCATGTCAACCTATGATTTTTGACATACTTCATCTTGCTAATCCGCATCCGGACGAACAAATGCAATTGCTACCATCCCCGGTCCCACATGTGTCCCAATAATTGGTCCAATCGGAGCTATCAATATATTTTCGTCCTTCATACCGACCTCTATCATCATGCTTTTTAGCTTTTCCGCCGACTCCATCGCATCAGCATTTCCGATAACTGCTGTAAGCTTTGATAAGTCACCGCCCTCTTCGACTGTTTTATCACGTAAATAGTTTAACGCCTTTGCCTGTCCTCTCGTTTTTGCCTTTACAACAAGTTTACCTTCTTCATCAACACTTAAAATCGGTTTGATTTTGAGTGCACTACCAAGCACAGCTTCCACAGTACTCACACGTCCGCCACGTTTTAAGTGGAACAAATCCTCCACCATAAACCAATGGCTTACTTTGCGACACCTTGACCTAATCCAAGCGACAAGCTCGTCGTATTCCGCTCCCGCCTGTTTTTTCTTTGCAGCTTCGTACAAAAACGCACCTTCGCCGACCGACGCCGCATAAGAGTCAATCGCACAAATCTTCGCATCCGGATAATCCTCTTTAATCATATCAATCGCTGTGAGTGAGCTGGCATACGAACCACTCAGGCCTGACGTAAACGATAAATATACAATTGCCTTTCCTTCTTTTACGTACTTTTCAAAAAAGTCTTTGTATATCATCGGATTAACCTGTGACGTAACCGGCATGGCACCATCTTTTAATCTTTGATAGAAATCTCTGATATCTCCGTCTCTCTCATCCAGATAGTACAAATAAACTTCATTCTCAATACTATATGAAAAAGGCAAAATACATACATCCAACTGCTTGACTATGTCTGCCGGTAAATCCGCCGTTGAATCACTCACTAAAATATAATCCTTCATATCCTTCCTCCAAATCCTACTGGAAATAGTAATCTATCCCGTCCGCTAGTCCCTTAACAATACTTTCCTTATACCAGTCCGTAATCATATTCGCCTCATCTGTCGCATTACTCATAAAGCCAATATCAAACGATGCAACCGGTATTTCACTCCAGTTAAATGCAACCATCTGATCATTTTCATAAATCCCGTGATTGGTAACATCGATATTTTGCGTTACTCCCTGCAGCATACGTGCCGCAAGAGCATAACTGTCTCTATACAAATCACTGTGATACGGATTTTTCTCCGAAATACACATTGCCATAACACCGGTCATTTCCGGGTCTGTACTTTCACTTGTCTGGATTCGAATCCATACAGTTGCTCCGGATGCATTCGCAAACTCAGCGCGCTGTTTGTTTGTGATATCCGCTGACTCGTTATCCTCGCGCGTAAGAAGCACCTGATAGCCTCTCGCCTTTAACTCATCCCGAAGTGCTACGGCATAATCCAAATTAATCTGTGATTCTCTTGTTCCGTACAGTCCTCCTACCGAACCCGGCGATGCGCCGTCCTTCGTCTGGTTGCTGTTCGGTCCGACCGGATCCTGATTGGAATTTGCCATCAACTGATTACACGGGTCAATAACAATTTTCTTTGGAAGTCCATTAATACTGTCTGCATCCCCAAACGCGGATGTAACAGGCTTTACCTCATCTTTGCTGACATAAAAATTGGTTGCCTCAATGACAACACGATACCATTTGTCATTATATCCGTTTGTTTCGATGAGTTCACCCTGATCAATCATTCGAAAAATCGGAGCGCCTTCCTCTGCAGAAACCCGGACATTTGCTACCTGCGCCGAAACCTCAACATATATATCTTCCAAATAATATCCATCTTCATCCATCTCCGGCAATGGTGCCTCGGTTATCGCATCCTGCGGTGTTTGCACCGGAGTATCCAAGGCATCCTCCTTCGACTCCTTTTTTGTTTTGGCACCACAGGCCGTGCAACAAAAAATCATAATAAACGTTAGCAAAAATACTGTTATCTTTTTCATCGTATAAGCTCCATTTTTGAATAAAAAATATTCTAAACCACAATAATTCAGAATATAGTATAGCACCAATCATCCAATCACACAAGATAATTGATATTTTATTTAATTCCATATATAATGATATGCAGATTTAGTAAAGTGAGGTTATATCATGAATTTTTTAGTATCTCTGATTAAAGGTGTTTTCGTGGGGATAGCAAACATCATTCCGGGTGTCAGCGGCGGAACCATGGCAGTATCCTTCGGTATTTACGACAAGATGTTATCCGCAATTTCCAATCTGTTTAAGGATTTCAAAAACAGCTTTCGCACATTGTTCCCAATTGCAATCGGCATGGTTTTCGGAATTGTGGGATTTACCTTCATTATCCCTTGGTTACTTGAAAATCAACCGCTTATCACATCCTTCGCTTTTTCCGGACTTATTTTAGGCGGTGTTCCAATGATTATTAAAGAATTAAAATCCGGTTGGAAAAGGGACGAAAAGAAATCCCTTCCCGTAAATGTAATTCTTTTTATCATTCTTACAACAATTGCAGCAATTCTTCCGTTTATCAACGGTGATAAGGAAAGCGGTTCCCTGCTTACTGCTAATCCCGGTACAATCGTAATCATGTTTTTTATTGGTATTATCGCGGCAGCAACAATGGTTATTCCGGGTGTCAGCGGTTCGCTCGTGCTCATGATTCTCGGTTACTATTTTGGTGTTATTACTGCTGTAAAGGATTGTCTGACCGCATTAAAGGATTTTGACCTTGCCGTTTTTTTTGATCGCTGTCTTGTCCTTGCACCATTCGCAATCGGATGCATCATCGGTATTTTCTTCATATCCAAGCTTATCAAATGGCTGTTTGAACATTATTCTTCTGCAACCTTCAGCAGCATTCTCGGTTTGATTGTTGTTTCTCCGCTTGCCATCTTTTATAAGGTAAATGAAGAATACGGTCTGGCCGGCACAAATATCATACAGATTATCATCGGTATCATCATATTTGCATTATGTACAGCCCTCACACTTTATATGGGAAACCTGGAGAATACCAATGAAGAAGAAACAACCAACTAACGAAGATTATGCTTCAAAGAAAAACTACACATACATTGTGAAATGCAGTGACAATACGTTATATACCGGTTGGACCAACAACCTTGAAAAACGGATTGCCGCACACAACAGCGGAAACGGGGCAAAATATACGAAAAACAGACGCCCCGTTTCTTTGGTTTACTATGAAATTCATGACACAAAGCAAGCTGCCATGAAACGCGAGTACGCAATCAAAAAAATGAGTCGTGCCGACAAGGAAGACCTCATTCAAAAGCACAACTCATAGTTACATTTCCCTTTTCCAATATGCATTCCGGCTGATAAGAAAGCTTTGCCTTACGAAGCCCAGGAATACCGAGATCCTCCTCTCGATTAATCAAACGATACTCTGCCAGACTCCTTTTTGCAAACTCCCGATTTATCATTGCATATGCGCCTTGTATGTGTGCATATGCTTTTTCAAAATGAATGTCAAATGTTTCAAAATTAAGCGGACTTCCAATCGTAAAGGCTATCACCTTACCTCCAACACGTATAAGTGCCCCTCGCATATGCAACTGCTCACGATATTGAAACGCCAGCTCAATCGCATGCAATTCATAAGAAAACTCATCCATCTGCTTCAAAACAGCTTCATTGGTTTCTCCGGTTTTTTTTACATCGGACAGCTTCTCATTTGCCCAGTTTTCAGCAAGTTCCAGACATTCTTCTATATTATTATCACTGATTTCCTCATATATATAATCCGGATAGTTTTCCAAAAAACGATGAATGTGATTACGTTTCGCATGCAGCTTCTTTCCCGGAAGTTCAGCCAACATATGAGTTTGATACAAATAATCTGCATCCTCCCGTTCAAATGTAAGTCGATACATTCCCGGATACCACCGGTCGATTTTGTCAAACATCGCCTGCTCAATCAAATAAAAGAAAACCGGCAAATCATTGTCATGAAAATATCGAACGATTGCATCAAATGCCTGTTTTTCATCTGCAGTTCCAACCGGAAACGTAAACGCAACCGGTTTTCCCTCCTGAACCTTACAAAACACAAGCATATCAGCAACCGTCGTATAATACGTGTCATATCGTTCCCACCACATAACAAGATTGGCAGGCGAAAACTCACATCCATAAAAATGATTATGTCCAAGATACTGCTCAAGGACAGGCAACCGGTCTACGGATGGTCTATATAGCTCCATGATGTTCCTCCTACACTTACATTCCTGTAATAAGTATATCCACATCACTCTTACCAAATTCACAAAGCAGAGTATGAATCTCATCAATGGTGTATGTGTCTGCATGGAATTCTATGATCCCAAACAGCTTTTCCACATATCCGCACCAATTTTCGTAAATCTTAATCAAATCCTGTGTAGAAGGTTCTTTTTTCTTAATCTGCATATTTGCGCCTTCTTTGCTTGACAGGATTTCCTTCATAGAAATTGCTCTTGGCTCAATTCCGTATGCGATATATCGAATTTCCTCCGTACGAACGAGTGCACAATCGTACATTTCCACAAGTAAATCCTCGATACATTCCTTTGGCGTTTCGAAATAATGATAATACATCTCTTCTGTCTTATAAGATGGCTTTGCTGCTACATCTGTCTTATTATACCAATAAAAACGATCAACCGGTGCCGATGGTGCCATTGGCTTAAATTCCTGTTCAAAATCCTTTTTACCATTTTTTTTCATTTTCTTTGGACTGACAATCACCTGGGATGCATCACTAACCGTCACCTGAATGGCATCACTCATCATTCCGGAAGCTGTAATTGCCGCAGTCGCAGCGGTCATAGCCGCGCTCTCCGCAACAGCTTCTGCAGAATCCGATGCACTGTCTGCAAATGCACT
>JAUNJN010000033.1 GCA_030533235.1 Eubacteriales bacterium
GAGCATCTGCCTTACAAGCAGAGGGTCACAGGTTCGAGCCCTGTAGGTCCCATTTTTATGGCGGGATAGCTCAGTTGGCTAGAGCATGCGGTTCATACCCGCAGTGTCGAGGGTTCAAATCCCCCTCCCGCTACTTTCTTGGTAGAATGCAAAGTACTGCATTCTATTTTTTTTTCGCTTATCAAAACAAATTAAATGAATAAAAACAAAAATAAAGGTTGACCAATTAATTAAATGGTTCTATAATGTGTTTTAGCACTTTAGCGCGATAAAGTATTAAAGAGATGGAGATGACAAAGATGAAAGAGGTAAGTAGTTTACTTGGTTACAGAGAAAGTATTAAGGTTATGGATGCAACACTCCGCGACGGAGGATTGGTAAATGATTTTAATTTTACAGATGAATTTGTAAAAAAAATATATAAAGCAAATATTGAATGCGGCGTAGATTATATGGAAATGGGTTATCGTGCCTCAAAGAAGGTATTTGACGAAAGCAAATTCGGTAAGTGGAAGTTCTGTAGTGATGATCATATTCGCGAAATAGTAGGAGATAATGATACAGATTTAAAGATTGCTATTATGGCAGATATCGGGCGCCACGACAAGGGTGATTTTGATCAAAAGGCAAACAGTCCGGTTGATATGATCCGTGTTGCGGCATATATTCATCAGATGCCGGAAGCAATCGATATGATTGAGGATGCGGCAAAGAAGGGATATGAGACAACCTGTAACATTATGGCAATTTCAAATACACAGGAAAATGATTTGAAGGCAGCCCTTGATATGCTTGGTAAGAGTCCGGTTGATGTAATTTACATCGTAGATAGCTTTGGTGCGATTTATCCGGAGGAAATGGCAAGAGTTGTAGATTTATATTCAGAGTTCACGGCAAAATACAACAAACAGCTTGGTATTCATGCTCACAATAATCAGCAGCTTGCCTTTGCCAATACGATAGAGGCTTGTGGTGATGGCGTGAACTGGTTGGATGCAACATATAATGGTATGGGACGTGGAGCAGGAAACTGTTCTATGGAATTGCTTCTTGGATTTTTGAAGAATCCGAAATACAACGTATATCCGGCTTTCAAATTTATTGAGGATAATATGGTTAAGCTGAAAGAAGACGGAATTGTTTGGGGATACGATTTACAGTACCTTATCACAGGTCTTTTGAACCAGCATCCGAGAACTGCAATTCAGTTTACCAAGGATAAGCGTACAGATTACGCAGAATATTACAAGGATATGCTTATTTAATATGAATAGAAAATGAAACACCACAAAGTGGTGTTTCCTTTTAATTATTCGCAGCAAATGATATCAGGTTTTTTAAGTTTTTGTTTGCTTCGTTACTTGTAATACTGAGTGAGCTTGCAATCACATCTAATAGCTTTGAGACTTCTGTTAGCACATTGTCGATTTCTTTGGCGGAGCTTCCGCTATCCTTGGATAATGTACCCATTTCGGTTGCGACAACGGCAAAACCACGGCCTGCTTCTCCGCTACGGGCTGCTTCGATGGAAGCATTTAACGCAAGAATATTGGAACGACTTGCATTTTTGCTGATACGTTCCGCAACTTCACTTGCTTCCTCTATGGAAATAAGCACGTTCGAAACATCCTTGTTTAATTCATCAATCATGGAAACAATATTCCGATACCCGGTGATTACCTCGGAAATTGTATCATCAATTTTTGCGACGGAATCCTTAAAGTCGGAAGTCATATTAAGAATATGCTCTTTTTCTTCAACGGCATGTGTGTAGGTTAATACGCCGACCACCTGATGCTCGTCTTTAATTGGGATAAGTATTCCTTCGATGGTTGATCCCATAACTTCTTTTGGCAATCGATTGTATTTCTTTTTCCCTGTGCGTAGTACTTCGTCAAAGGCACCACTTGGGTCAGAAAATCTACTACCGATTTGCATCTTTGGGGTTTCGCCTTTTGGGATGGAGAAGCCTTGAATGATTCCGTTGCTGTCAATAATTGAAATATACGTACGTGAATCAGATATTTCCTTTAAAATAGGAAGAGCATCAATTGCTTTTATAAGTTGTTCATTCATAGAAACACCTCCGATATCATCCTGTAAAAATATAAATATATTATATAACATCTAATTCTCAAATGGTAGACGTTTGAGAAAAAAAGGATGGAGAATCTGTGGTATTGGTTGAGTGTCTGTTGTAGGTGTGTTATACTACGAAGAAACAGTTTTTATTTAGGAGGATTATAAATGAGCAATGTAGGAAAAACTTGTAAAGTACATTATACAGGAACTTTTAATAACGGGGAGATTTTTGATTCCTCTTACGACCGTGGGGAACCGATTGAGTTTGTATGTGGTGCAGGAATGATGATTAAGGGATTTGATGATGCTGTCAAAGATATGAAGGTCGGAGATATTGTCAATATTCATCTGATGCCTGAAGAAGCATATGGCATGCCGGATCCGCAAAATATATTGAAGCTTCAGATAGAGCAGCTGCCCGGTTCAGAAGATTTGTCGGTAGGACAGCAGGTGCTTTTGTCCGGTCCGAAGGGACAGCCGGTTCCGGTAAAGGTAGTTGAAAAGGATGCGCTTACAATTACATTAGATGCAAATCATGAGATGGCAGGAAAGGAACTTAATTTTAAGATAGAGTTAACTGAGGTTTCAGAATAGCTTGAGTAGTCTGGTTTGATAGTAATTAATATGGAGGAATGCAATATGAAAAAACGAGTTTGTGCAGTCGCAGTATGTGCAGCTTTGGTTATGACATTAATTTCCGGTTGCGGAAAAAAGGATGATGGGGGAGATACAAAGAAAAAAGTAACGACAGAGGCAGTCATTCCGGAGAAAACAACGGAGCAGCTAACGACAGAAGATCAAAATGCAGTACAAAGCGAAGAGGCCATACAGGCATATATGGATTTCTTAAATGGAAAATCAAAGGTTACGACATCGGATGAATTGTATGCCGAAGATGACTACCGACGCGATTACGGTCTTGCGCTCGGCACATATTCTTATGAAGAATTAAAAAAGGCGGTTGCTGAACTGGAAATGGATGGTTCAATGACGCGTTATACTTTTCTGGATTTTGGAAATGATGGAATCGAGGAGCTTGTGCTTCGATTTGACAACCATACACCGGATTTAATGAATTGGGTTGGAATTATTCGTTATACAGGAAGTGGTCTCGAATTAAACTATTATTATGAAGATGGATATCGTGTGTATTCGAATCTGTATACATCCGGTTATCTTAAAATCGGCGGATCTACCGGAGCAGGCAGTTATACAAATTCGTTGATAGGATTTGATGGAAGTGGCGTCGGAAGCGAGGTTTTTCAGGTCAATGAATATTATGGTCCATTTATAGAGTCGCTTCGCTACGAAGTCGATCCATCCTACCGGGGTGGTTCGGAAAAATATATGGAACTTTCAGAGGACTCCATGTTTTCTGTACGTGAATATAGGGATGACACGCAGATTGCGATTGCAGTTTTGGAGTGGAGTGAGGATGAGACAACACGTAAGAAAGAGGAAGCGGTAATTGATGAGTTTGTATCGCTTGGTGTAAAGCTTCTGTCGGAGGATGAGATAAATCAACTGAGTTCATTTGATATGTATGCGACGACGGAGGTTACTTGGGAGGAGCTTGATGACGAATTAGGTTCATCAAACGGCAGTGATGTGGGAAGTGCAGTATCAGACAGCACGGAAGCGAATATTACAATTGGTTATGTATCAGATGATATACTTGCCGGAGATTACTATGAATATAAAGTCTGTGAAGATGATTTTTCGACACAGGTTGCACTCAAAACGGATGCTCCTATACAGGATTTTACGATTTTGGAGCTTTCTTTGTATGAGGTTTCTGAAGATGGACAAATGGTCTTTACAGCCAGCCCTATAACAAGTTATCCGGAACTTACGCCGGATAAATCGGTCGTGCTCACAATGGTATTTATGGAATATACTCCGACGGTAGGTATCTCATATGTAGATGCCTGCGGTGTGAAGCATGTATATGGAATTAGTATGAGTGGATATGATGGTTCGGTATTATTAGCTGATGTTGTTATTTTTGAGTAAAACGGTAAATTAAATGATTCATCGAAAGGATGAAACTGATGGGAAATGTGATAGTGTTAATCGTGTTGATGATTCTTGTTGCCGTTGTAGTTTGTTATTTATATAGGAAACGTAAAATGGGCAGCAAGTGTATCGGCTGCCCATATTCTTCGCAATGCGGCGGCAAATGCGGTAATCAAAAGAAAAAATAAAATATCAGAAAGTACTTGACTCGTCCCTTAGGGGAGACAATATGCTTTACCTGTAACATCAAAGAAGAGAAGAAAACGAGGAGAAAAGAAGATGGAAATGTACGAAAAGCATATGCGATGCAAACAAAACGATGACGTGAAGCTATATAAAATCGGTATGTTTGCAGGGATGAATCATGTGACAATCAAAACCTTACGCCATTACGATGAGCAGGGACTGTTAAAACCGGCATACATTGATTATGAGAATGGATATCGATATTATTCATTATCGCAGATGGCAGATGTATCGCAAATTCTGGCGCTGAAGGACATGGGTTTTTCCTTGGATGAGATTCGTGAGATTCGATGTGGAAAGAGCGACACATCAATTCTGTTAAAGAAAAAACATAAAATTTTGGAAGAGTTGGCACAACTTACCGCAAAGCTGGCAAAGGTGGAAAGCTACTTACAGGATGAGAATGTCGATTTTACGACACCTGTGATTGTCAAACCGTTACCGGAGGTGATTTGCGCAACGATGAGCGCTGTTCTTCATTCTTATGATGATTTGTTTCATGTAATGCCGAGGATGGGAGAAAGGATGGAAGAACAGGGATGTGTATGTGTACTTCCGGAGTATTGTTTTACACAGTATTTGGATGATGCATGTCAGGAGGATAATATTCGCGTGCAGGTTTGTGAGTCCGTTACTTTGATGAAGGGTGATACAGATGAATTAAAGTTTAAGCTGTTTGAGGCGGAAGATAATGCAGCCTGTATTTATCATAAGGGATCTTATGCGACATTATCAAAAACCTATCAGCGATTGCTTTCCTATATTGATGATAATGGATATGAGATTTGTGGAAATATTAGAGAAGTATATATTGATGGTGTATGGAATAAAGATGATGAAACAGAATGGTTGACAGAACTTCAGGCTCCGATTCGAATGATAAAAGGATAATGAGGGGCGGTGATACGATATGGAACATAAAAAAATCATTATAAAGGGATTAAGACAAAATAACTTGAAAAATGTATCGCTTGAGATACCGAAGGGGAAATTGGTTGTTTTTACCGGTGTATCCGGTTCAGGAAAGTCCAGTATCGTTTTTGACACGATTGCTGCGGAGAGTCAGAGACAGATGAATGAGACATATTCTGCCTGGTGCGAGGACGGCTTCCGAAATATGAAAAGCCAAACGTTGATTATATTGATAATTTGACAGCGTCGGTAATTGTCGATCAGTCAAGACTTGGCGGAAATGCAAGATCGACTGTTGGTACAATCAGTGATATGTATTCTGCACTGCGACTTCTGTATTCAAGAATCGGAACACCGTCGATCGGTCCGGCATCCTATTATTCATTTAACAATCCAAACGGAATGTGTAAAACATGCTTTGGAATTGGAAAGGTAATGGATCTTGATATTGAGAAAGCAATTGATCCGGAAAAATCATGGAATGAAAGTATGATAAATCTTCCGGCATTTGGTGTCGGTAATTACTACTGGAGAGAATATACAAAGACCGGATTATTTGATCTTGATAAAAAATATAAGGATTATACGGAAGAGGAACGGAATATTTTATTGTATGGTAGCCAAACGAAGGATGGATTAAGGATAAATAAGAAATTTGAGGGAATCAAGAATCAGTTTCAGAGATTGTGTCTTATGAAGGGCGAAGCAGAACAGACAGATACCACATTAAAGAGAATCAATCAGTTTATGAATGAAGCAATCTGTCCGGACTGTGGAGGCAGACGTCTGAATCCGGAGTGTCTGTCGAGCAAGATCCTCGGATATTCGATTGATCAGATGTGTGAAATGGAGTTTACAAAGCTTCGTGAGGTGATATCGCAGATTGACGATCCGAGAGCGGCATCCATTGTGGAGGGGCTACGGGATTCATTGACGAGAATGATTGATATCGGACTCCCGTACTTATTTATGAATCGTGAGACAACTACCTTGTCCGGCGGTGAAGCCCAAAGACTTAAGATGGTTCGATACATGGGAAGCTCCCTGACGGGGATGACTTATATTTTTGATGAGCCTTCTGTCGGTATGCATCCAAGAGATGTATTTCGTATGGCAAATCTTTTGAAGAGTCTCCGTGATAAGGGAAATACGGTGCTTGTTGTTGAGCATGATAAGGATATAATTAGTATTGCTGATGAGGTCATTGATGTCGGACCGCTTGCAGGTAAAAACGGTGGACAGATTTTATTTCAGGGGACATATGACGAATTGCTTGTATCCGGTACAAAAACCGGTGAGGCTATGAAGGAGAAGATGACTGTAAAGGAACATCCGAGAACCTATACGGAGACATTGCCGGTCCGAGATGCAAATCTGCATAACTTAAAGCATGTGGATGTTGATATTCCGCTCGGCATTCTTACCGTTGTAACAGGTGTTGCTGGTTCCGGAAAGTCATCGTTGATTCGTGATGTATTTGCAAAGCAGTACGAGGATCGTGTGGTCTTGGTTGATCAGAGTGCGATTACAGCAACCGGACGCTCTACGGCGGCTACCTATCTTGGTTTTTTTGATGATATTCGAAAGGCATTTGCGACTGCAAATAACGTAAGTCCTGCATTGTTTTCATTTAACAGTAAGGGCGCGTGTCCGCATTGCAAGGGGCGAGGTGCAATCACGACAGAGCTTGTGTTTATGGATCCGGTGACAACGACATGTGAGTATTGCGGCGGAAAGCGATATAGCGAGGAAGCGATGTCATATTTATACAAGGAAAAGAGTATTGTAGATGTGCTTGATATGAGTGTGGAGGATGCAGTTTCATTTTTTGAGAATGTTCCGAAGATTCGTAAGCATTTGCAGGCGTTGATGGAAACCGGTATACCGTATCTCGCGCTTGGACAGCCGCTTTCTACACTTTCCGGAGGTGAGCGACAGAGAGTAAAGCTTGCCAAGGAAATCAACAATAAAGGTAATATTTACGTGCTGGATGAACCGACAACCGGGTTGCATGCGTCAGATATACGAAATGTAATGCAGTTGCTTGAGCGCATCGTGGAACGTGGGAATACAGTTATTGTAATTGAGCATAATACCGATGTAATGAAAATGGCAGACTATATCATTGATGTAGGACCGGATGGCGGTAGTGCCGGCGGTGAAGTTGTATTTGCCGGAACCCCGAAGGAAATGATTGAAAACGCTCATACGATTACGGCTGATTTCCTGCGGATGTAGAATACGCCTGTTGGTAATACTTTTTACGATACGCGGCAGGTGTACATCCCATCAATTTACGAAAACAGGTTGTAAAATGGCTTTGCGTCGAGAAACCGTAGTATTCGGAAATATCCGAATAACTTAAATCGGTTGTGATAAGCATCTCGGCGCAGGCCTTTATTTTTTCAGATAGAATAAAGGAGTGAATTGTCATACAAAGTTCCTTACGAAATAACGTGGATAAATAGCTTCGGTTGACAGACAGGGCATTTGCAATATCCTGTGTGTTAAGCTTGCTGTGCAGATTTGCAAGAATATAAGAGACGGCTTTGCTTACATGAATGGAGTAATTTGATCGTTGTTTTTGTTCTTGCATTTTTTTTGTAAAACTTAAGATGAGATCATTATATAAAGATAGAATTTCTCGCATGGAGGTCAGCTTGTCCATACGATGAATAAACAGATCACTTAATGTATATGCGACCTCGCGTTCCATACCATAATCGACGCAAAGACGTGTAATCAGGGCAGCGGCAACGACAAAGTGGTAGCGGGCATTTTGGATTTTATTATCAGAAAGCTTGCCAAAACCATTCTGGTTATAAAAATCCTCATTGCGATTATCCAGAATAAAGGACTTTACTTTTTCTACATCTCCGGAAGCGACAGTTCGGTAAAAACTATATTCCTGATTGTATTCAATATGCATGGTCTGTTCCTCTCGCTGGGAAAAAAGACGTTGCTGTAAATCTTTATTGATAGTTGCAGGCTTTGTAAACATGGGCGATACCTTTCTGTGAATTGTATTGATTTGCTTGAATTATACAACATATATAAAATCAATACAACAAATTTGACATACGAAAAAGAAAATACAAATTATAATGTATGCATAATTTGTTAGGAGGTACGTATTTATGGAGCGCTTTGAAGGATTTACACACGGAATAAATCTTGGTGGCTGGCTGTCACAAAATGATGATACATCAAAAAATCATTATGACACATTTATTACGGAGAAGGATATCGTGTATATTGCGTCACTTGGACTTGATCATGTTCGTGTGCCGGTTGATTATATGTTGATTGAAGACGAAGACGGAACGATAAAACCGGAAGGACATGCCTATATTGAAACTTGTATAAAATGGTGTATGGACAATCATTTACATATGATTTTGGATATTCATAAGACGTATGGATATTCCTTTGATCCGCTTGATATTACAGACAAGAAGATTTTTTTCTATGATGAAACCAAGCAGGAACGGTTTTATGCAATGTGGAGAGAACTTGCAAAACGATATGGCAAATATCATGATATGCTTGCATTTGAGCTCTTAAATGAGATTGTGGAGCCTGAGGTTGCGGATGCATGGAACAAGATTGCCATAAAGGCGATTCGGGAAATTAGGACAATTGCTCCGGAAACATGGATTATTTACGGAGGTACAATGTATAACAGCGTTGCGAGCGTACCTGGGCTGGTTGCTCCGGAGGAAAAAAAGGTTGTATGGACCTTCCACAGCTATGAACCACTTATTTTTACACATCAGGGTGCATATTGGGTAAAGGATATGCTTCCGGATTTTCGTATTAAATATCCGGTTACGATTGAAGAATATCGCGAGAGCAGTAAACGGCTTGCTCCACAGCTTGCAGGTGGTATTTTTAATGACAAATTTAAAGAACTGGGACCTCAGTTTTTTGAGACAATGTTACAACCGGCAATTGAGTATGCGCAAAAAAACAATATGCCGCTTTATTGTGGTGAGTATGGTGTGATCGATTTGGCAGATGATGAATCAAAGGTAAGATGGGCAGCAGATATTTGCTCCGTATTTGATAAGCATAATATCGGAAGGGCGTACTGGAATTACAAAGAAAAAGATTTTGGTATTGTCAACATCGAGGATAAAGATATTCAGAAAAAAATGGCATCCCTTTTGTAATGCTTAAGTGCACGACAGGTTATCGAAAACTTTTTTTGGTTTGTGTAAATTTGAATATCTGTGTACAATTATACTGTACTTTTTTAAAAAAATATAGTAGGCTAAATTTAATAACAGACAGGAGGTATTCATATGCCATTTATCAATTCAAAAATTAGTACAAATATTACTCCGGAGCAGGAGAAAACAATTAAGGAGAAGCTCGGACAGGCAATTTCGATTATCCCGGGGAAGAGTGAGAGCTGGTTAATGTTAGGGTTTGAGCCAAACTATAAGCTTTATTTCCGTGGAGATTGCAGTATGCCGACAGCATTTGTTGAGGTGAGTGTGTTTGGTGGAGAAAATCGTCAGGCATTTTCTGCATTAACTGCAAAAATCTGTGAAATCTTTCAGGAGGTATTAGGTATAGCACCGGATCATGTCTATGTAAAATATGAAGCGGTGTCAAACTGGGGATGGAACGGCGGAAACTTTTAGATGACAATATATTATGACAGAGAGTACGAGATATATGAAAAGAGAAATACAAAAAGAGCTTTGCTTGGTGTCTCACCGATTTCTTCCGTACCAAATGTAATCAGTATTAAGTTTACATGTTTAACCTTGGAAAAAAGTTTCGATGGGTGATACTTCTGCAGGTTCCGCTGTCCTTTTTATTCGGATATTTTACGGATGCAGGTCTTTGGATAGTATCAATCATTCCAAATGATTTTTATCCGGTACGGATTATATTGGTTATACTCGGAACAATTGTTTTAGGTTTTGGTGTATCCTTATCATTTATTGCTAACGTTATTATGAGAAGGCACACTTATTGCAGCGGTGTTTACGGGAGTAGTTGTAAGATTTTTTAATAATAGACTGGAAAAAACTTTGACAAAATGGTTTGAAAGCACATAAGAGGAGCCAATAAAAAACAAGAGGGAATCGTTTAGTGACTTCCTCTTGTTTTTATTATATTTTACATATTGTTGTTTTGATCGTTGTTCGTGTTAGCGGCATTTTCCCAAAATGATGCATTCTGTCCGTTATATGTGTTTGGACTGTCCGCATTGTTTTCCCACAAAGAACCGTTTGAGTTATTGTTTGCAGGTGGTACATCTGGTGTATTTTGTGCCGGAGGTGTTGATGGCGGAGTGTATCCCGGAGCATTCTCGTACTTTTTCTCAAGCTCACTCATCTTGGAATCTCCAAATGACTCAAGCGGTTTACTTAATATCTTCTCGAGATCTTCTTGCTCCTTGTTCTTTTGCGCAACTTTTGCTTTCCACCACTTGAACAAAATGAATACGATGATAACAACAGCAAACAATACCAGGAATGTGATCATAATCACGCGGGCATTACTCTTTGCCATTATCTGTTTTCCGGCTTTTTCCAAACCTCTACCAAAGATTTTTGCAAGGTCACCTGAACTCCACTCTGCGTTTACCTTGTCACAAATTAAATTTAAGGACTCATCGTCGATGACGCTGCCAATGTCGTGACCGGCTGCGAAATAGTAATCATCATCAGCTGCTGAATAAACAATAAGAAGGTTACCCTCAGCATCAAAAAGCTCTTCGTAGAGCTTATCCATATATTGCGAATCAGAAGGCTTTGCTTCTACAATGTATAAGAATGGGAATACGCCGGTCTTGTTGTAGAATGATTTAAAGCCGGAATTAAGAGAAGCTTCGTTGGAAATGTCGATGAACTTCTCACTGCCTTCGCTCATATCCATATAATAACCATGACTGCTGTCAACAGAGCCGTTGAACTTATCGCGGTTTAGTTTTTTACCGCTTCCGCCTTTTAATGCTGTAAAGCCTAACGCTAAAAAGACAACAGCTATAATAATGATAATACCAAAAACACCACCGCAACCGGCACCTGAACTACGATAAGGACGACTGTATCCGCCACCGTAATATCCGCCACCATAGTTTCTGTGATAAGAACGACGGTAGGAATTGTTTGAAGAGCTTCTGTAGGAACTTCCGCCACCTACAGTTCTATGGTTTCCGCTGCTTCCGATACCGGATCTACCGCTTCCTGAAAATGAACGGCTCATACTGCGACTGCCGCCTCCCATTGAGCGTCCGCCACCACCGCGGCTGCCACCACCGCCACCAACTGAACGTGCCATAATAATCCTCCTTGTTATGTAAATCAAATTTGTTTTCATGCACATTTTACAACGAAATAGGAGAAGAGTAAACAGAAAAATTCCAATAATAAGGAAAAAGAAAAAATCATTTTGTTTTATAAAATGTCATTTGTATTCAAAATATCATAAAAGGAAATCTCTGATAATTGCAACACTTTTCAAAATATGTTAGATTGGAGATCGAAGAGAAAAATATTGGATGTAAATTATGTAACGTTCGTATTCAGAACGATACGAGACTTTATGAAATAAAACAAGATAGGAAGAGGTTAATCTATGCGGGTTGGAATGGGATATGATGTACACAAATTGGTAGAGGGACGCAAGCTTATTATAGGAGGGGTTGACATCCCTTATGAAAAGGGCTTGCTCGGGCATTCGGATGCGGATGTTTTGATACATGCGATTATGGATGCATTACTCGGGGCAGCAACGCTCGGAGATATCGGAAAACATTTCCCGGATACAGACGAGAGGTATAATGGAGCGGACAGCTTGGTTTTATTGGGACAGGTAGCAAAGCTGCTTGACGAAAACAATATGCTGGTAGGTAATATTGATGCGACTGTCATTGCGCAACGACCGAAGATGTCCCCATACATTGAACAGATGAGGCATAATATTGCAGATAGACTTTCCATCGATTTATCACAAATAAATATAAAGGCAACGACAGAAGAGGGGTTAGGTTTTACCGGAACCGGAGAGGGTATTAGCGCACAGGCAATTTGTTTGTTAGAGACCGTATCAAATTTTGATTATCGAGTATCCGGGATTGTAGGTGATCACATGGAAACGGACGAGATACCAAAACGCTGCGGGGGGTGTGAAGGCTGTAAATGGAACAAATAGTTTATAAATTCCCGGATCATACGGATGAGGAATTAAAAAAATACAGGGCTCTTTGGGATGAGATTTTTGAGGATCCGAAAGCGTTTTCGGACTATTACTTCGCAAATGTCTGTACGACAAATCGGTTGCTTGGTGCGTATGATAATGGCAAACTTATAGGCATGGTACATGCAAATCCGTATCGCGTAAAAGACAGTGTGAAAAATTGTGTGTATAACTGCTATTACATTGTTGGTGTCGCTGTTCGGCCGGAATACCGTAATCAAGGATATATGCGAAGTATGATGTGCAGGATGATGAATACGCTAAAAGAAGAAGATTGTCCGTTCGTATTTTTGATGCCGAAAAATAAGTCGTATTATCACTCCTTGGGATTTATTACAGTATATGATACAAAGGTAATAATCTGCAGGTTAATGGATAATACAAATTATATGGATTGTCTCAAGCATAGCGGAGTGATATTTGACAGGATAGATAAAAAAACAAAGCAGTCTTTGGTAAAATATAGCAACACGGCTATTGCAAATCAGTATCGTTTTTTCTCGGAGCGTACATCGGAGTATTTTATGGCAATGATGGAGGAACATACTTGTCAGAATGGAAATGCAGTAGTTGTCCGTGATAGGGAAATTATAGTAGGTACATTTGCCTATGCGGTTTATGACAGCATATTTTATGTAGAGCGAATGGAAGTATATTGTGAGGAAGCACTTAATGTTATGACGGATGCTTTTTTTGATCTTGCGCAAAAGGAAGGCTGTATTACAATGGAGCTTACGGTTGCTGCTCGCTATGCGGATAAGATAAAAGAAGAAATTCATCAAAAAACAGAACTGCGTTTAACAGATTCGGACAACATAATGCATGAGCACGATGGTTATGGTATCATGGCATGCGCATTGCAAGATGATTTTTCGGTTAATGAGATGAAAAATATGAGCTTTTTTAACGAAATAGTTTGAAAAAAATTATCAATATGATATAATTGTTTGGATATTGTGCCAAAGTAACCTGCTTTTGTAGGCGTTGGACGAAGTAATATAGTTGAATGGGGGACAAACTCATGTATAAGATACTTAAAAAAGAAGTCTTAAATCAGGCAGTTATTATGATGGAAGTAGAGGCTCCTTACGTAGCAGCCCGCTGTGAGGCAGGTCAGTTTGTTATTGTACGAATTGATGAAAACGGAGAACGTATTCCTCTTACAATTGCGGATTTTGACAGAGAGAAAAACAGTGTAACGATTATTTTCCAAACGGTCGGATATTCTACAAAGCTTATGGCAGAGCTTGAAGAGGGTGATGCATTTGAGGATTTTGTAGGTCCGCTCGGGCAGCCGGCTCCGTTTAAAAAATGGAATAAGATAATTGGTATTGCAGGTGGTGTTGGTGCAGCACCGCTTTATCCACAGCTTAAGAAGCTTTCTGAGCAGGGGGTAGAATGCGACGTTATTATCGGCGGCAGGTCCGCAGAGTTTGTAATTCTTGCAGAGAAATTCGCAAAGTTCTGTAAGAACGTATATATTATGACGGATGATGGTACTTTGGGAGAACAGGGACTTGTAACAAAGAAGCTTCAGGAGCTGATTGAGGCAGGTAACGCATATGATCATGCGATCGCAATCGGACCGCTAATCATGATGAAGTTTGTAGTTCAGGTAACAAAGCAGTTTGATCTTCCTACTACCGTATCCTTAAATCCGATCATGATTGATGGTACCGGTATGTGTGGCGGTTGTCGTGTGACCGTTGGTGGAGAAACAAAGTTTGCATGTGTTGACGGTCCTGACTTTGACGGATTCCTTGTAGATTTTGATGAGTGTATGAAGCGTCAGACGTTCTACAAAGAGGAAGAGCATGCATGTATGATGAAATTAGCCAAGTAAAAGATAGGAGATTAATAAAATGCCAAATATGAGTCCAGTTAAGGTTCCTATGCCACAGCAGGATCCGGATGTAAGAAATAAAAACTTTGAGGAGGTTGCTACAGGTTACACGGCCGAGATGGCTATGGAGGAAGCAACCAGATGTATCAATTGTAAGAATAAGCCATGTATGACAGGCTGTCCTGTAAATGTACCGATTCCGGGATTTATTGAGCAGGTTGCAGCAGGCAATTTTGAAAAGGCATATGAGATAATCACAAGCGAGAATGCGCTCCCTGCTATTTGCGGACGTGTTTGTCCGCAGGAGAATCAGTGTGAAGGAAAGTGCGTTCGAGGAATTAAGGGTGAGTCTGTATCTATCGGACGTTTGGAACGTTTCGTTGCAGACTATCATATGAAGAACGGTGCAAAGACGGAACTAAACATTGAGAAAAATGGCAAGCGTGTAGCAGTTGTTGGCTCCGGTCCTGCAGGTATTACATGTGCCGGTGAGCTTGCTAAGAAGGGGTATGAGGTAACAATTTTTGAGGCATTACATAAAGCAGGTGGTGTACTTAGCTATGGTATTCCTGAATTCCGTCTTCCAAAAGCATTGGTTGCGAAAGAATTAGAGAACATTACAAATATGGGTGTTAAGATTGAGACAAACGTAGTCATCGGTCGTTCTCTTACAGTAGATGATTTGTTTGAGCGTGGATTTGAGGCTGTTTTCCTTGGCACAGGAGCAGGTCTTCCGAATTTCCTTCGTATTCCGGGTGAAAATTTACTTGGTGTATACTCTGCAAATGAGTTCCTTACACGTGTAAACCTCATGAAGGCGTATAAGAAGGATGAGATGCCGACACCGGTTAAGGTTGGTAAGCGTGTGGCAGTCGTTGGTGCCGGTAACGTCGCAATGGATGCAGCAAGAACTGCAAAGCGTCTCGGTGCAGAAGAAGTATATATTGTATATCGTCGTGGTGCAGAAGAAGTTCCTGCACGAGCTGAGGAAGTAGAACATGCAAAGGAAGAGGGCGTAATCTTTAAGCTCCTCAATAATCCGGTTAAGATTCACGGAGAAGACGGTTGGGTAACAGGCATTGAAGTTGTTGAACAGCAGCTTGGTGAGCCGGATGCATCCGGACGTAGAAGACCTGAACCAATTGAGGGCTCTAACAATATTATTGATGTTGAGACTGTTGTTATCGCAATCGGTCAGTCGCCAAATCCATTGATTCGTCAGACCACAGAAGGTCTTGAAACACAAAAATGGGGCGGCATCATCGTGAACGAGGAAACGAACGAGAGTACACGTAAAAATGTATATGCCGGCGGTGATGTAGTTACAGGTGCTGCAACGGTTATCCTTGCTATGGGTGCCGGTAAAAAAGCTGCAAAGGCAATTGATGCTTCTTTACAGGAACAGTAAGATAGAAGTAGGAGGCGCTTATGGATTCATTTACAGAACAAATTATAAAGGCAAAGCCGACATTTAAACAGCGAATGATGTTAGTCGGAGCCGGTTTTATCATTGCAGTCGGAGCGTTTATACTTTTGTTTATTGATGGAAGCATTGGTCTTAGCGTTATGGTGCTTGGTATTGTTGTCGATGTTGTTGCGGTTAACTCACAGCACTACGAATATGAGTATGAGATTACAAATGGAGATTGTGATGTATCACGCATAACGAACCAGACAAACCGTAAGATGGCTTATTCGTTTCTTCAGGATGATGTAAAGCGGATTCTTCCGGTGGATTCCGACAAATATCGCAATGAAATTCAGGTAAGCACAAGTAAGCCTATTATCAAAGATTTCACATCGCGTAATGTGAAGCAGAAGAGTATGTGGTATGCTTTTTTTGTAACACATAACGCAGAAGAACATATTGTTCTTTTAGAGCTTCATGAAAAGGCATATAATCAGATGAAAGATCGATATAAGTTAAAATTTGAGGCGTAAAGAGGAAAACAGTCACATTTGAAATGTGACTGTTTTTTTGAGTGAAAATAATGAGTGAATAATATTATTTTTTGGATTTTTTTTGAATGTAATAAATGGAGCCACAAGAAATGATTAGGAGAAAAATCAGAAAAAGAATCGGAGAACGGTCGCCGGTTTTCGGAACAATCGATGGTTCGGGAGCTTCTGTTGTAGAAGGTGTTTCGGTTGTTGTGTTTTCCTCGGTTATTATGTCATCCTCGGGGACAAAAGGCATCTCAGGGGGCTCGTTGATTGTCGGTATTTCCGGATAAGCGATGGTTTGAGCTTGATTGTCAATATCTTCGTGGATACAGATGAGCTTATTATCTGCATAGAGTTTTTCGAACAGGACAATTTCTTTTCCGGATAAATTTGAACTGTCAAAAGCGAAATCAACCTGAATGTCGCCGGATTCGTTTTGGCATGTGAATTGCGTTTGGGCTGTAACCGGAGCACCATTGCTTGTAAGCAACGTGTGACCGGTTTTGTCATATATTGAACCCTCTATTACATAGGTCGTACCCGGGATTAGGTTTTCGTAGTGGATATCATCAATGACGATTGCTTCCTCCGTAAGCGTTCCGTCTTGCGTATTGGTTTCCTTATCATAAGCAAATGTTTCAAGGGAAGGCTGTTTTAAGGTGTTGTGAATTTGAAAGCTTTTCAATATCGTTTTTTCTGTCAGAACATCTGTCTTTTTTTCTACGAATGTGTCATTTTCAGAAATTGTAAAGTGAATATCATCAACCGCTTCGTAGCCGGACGGGGTACGTTCGTGTAAACGATACATTCCAAGCGGTAATGGGATTGTGGAACAGGCATAGCCACATTCGTCTGTAACAATTGTTTCGATGGTTGTACCTGCTTTATATAGTATTGTATTGTGAGTGTCGGATGAAGTAATATCCTCGTCGGCGATGATATCGAATAATACAGCTTCCAACGGGATATCTGTATATGTAAATGCTTCGGTTTCTTCGTTCCAGGTCCGATCCTCGCCCGATTTTGTCAGTTCGACGGCTCCGTACAGCGGTGTGTTTTCCATCGTATATGTAAATATGCCAATCTGAGTCGGAACATCATTTTCGTAATAGATTTCGTGAGGAATTGTTTTACTGATTGTAAAATCGATAGAAGAATCGTCCTTTGATAAATAGTATCCGGAAGGTGGTTTGACTTCATCAATACGATATGTTCCGGGTGATAGCGGACTTGGGGTTTTACATATACCACACTTGTCTGTGATTAATTCGCAGTAAGGGATTCCTTCATCGGAAATAAATGAAAGATATTCATTTTGGTCATAGGACCATATTTTGAAGGTTGCAGGAGAACTTGTGATAGGGTGATGAGTATCGGCATCTCGTTTTTCAATTTGCACATATGCAGAAAATTTTTGATCGGTCAAGAAATGAATCGGGAGTGGATCCCGGGTATCATTTGAAATATCTATCAGAAAATCATCAACCGGATAATACTCATTCGGAATCGTTGTTTCGCGGACAAGATATGTTCCGGGTGGAATCGGTATACTGATTGCGTATCCGGATTGGTCAGTAAATAATTCGGTTGTTCCGTCCGAACATAGTGGAACTGCTTTTGAAACATCAAATGTGTAGGTACCATTCTCATTGTTGAGATCTTCAATATTACATGCCATGAAACCGGCATGCGCCAGCGGATAGTTGGAAGCTGTCATATCCTGGCCGTATTTCATTAGTTGAAATGCTCGCTTGATCGGATGCTGTATGACTGAGAGCTCTGTTGTAAACGAAGAAAGCTTTTCGTGGGGAGAACAGACAGCCATGTCCTGATATCCGCTTGCTGAAAAAAAACGTCCGGCGTTATAGTAGCCGTCTACACCGTCGCCATCTCCGTAAAAGGAAGTGTAGGAATGCGCAGATGGAACACAAACTGATATATCCATGATTTTTCCTTCCAGCAAATCGGAATATTTGACGGCAACGGTTGCGCGCTGTGAAAACTGTGTTCCGTTTATCTGTTCAAAGCTGCCGGTTGCCTCATCCACATAGCCGAGGTGTTTTACAGGTACGGTACAGGATTCCAGCCCATGATAAAGAACTGAAATGGGAACTGTATTTGCTTCGTTAGGTTCGATTTTAAAATAGTCATAGTATCCGTTTGCAAATTCCATCCAAGGAAATGTAATTTCTGTTTCATGCGAATATGTGAGATTGTTTTCGGATTTTGACCACGGGGAAGCAAGCAACTTGGATTCGCATTTTTCGGCTGTGTAGATAACTTCAAAATAAATTGCACCATCTATGCAGTATGGTTCCCAGTTGAAGCTTTCGTCATCCTTGTCGGCAGGAAGTTCAATCAGGCTTCCGTCCGGCGATTTTAGTTTGATGGATATGGATCTGGTTGGGGTTGTCGCAACGTCGATTACATGATAAGTCGCTGTATATCCATATTCATCAATATGATTTTTTGTCCAATTACCGAATGTATATAAATCCCAAAGTGCATTGCCTGCATTTTCAATGTTTCCTCCATGAGTTGAATGTATGCTTTGGATATCGGAACCGTTTAACTTATGAATTGCGGCTGCAGTTACTGCCTGTGCTTCCAGAGCGTTTAACTGATAAAACACACCGTTAATCAGCAAACCGAATTGCCCTGTTCCGTTGATTACATATAGACCATAACTTCCTCCAACGTTAGGGTTGCTTTCTGCCATACCGACAATGTCATTATTGATGCTTGATTCCCCGCCATATCCATACATAAATACGGCACTTGCGGAAGCTTTATTTCCGGTAGCAAAGTCTGTTAGATGTCCTCCGGAGTATTCAAGATACATGACAGAGCTTGTAGGGGCGGGTCTTGCGGGATTCATACAGTAGGCGGCAAGTCGGCTTCCGCCCGGTCCTGTGCATGCATAAAGATTATGTGTTTCCGAGAAATAGGTTCCGTTTCCCTGAAGAATGTCTTTAATGAGAGAGCCGGTTGGGACAACTGTGAATTGGTCCCCCGGTAAATCAAAATAAACCGGTGCGTCATCTTGAAGGGAAAAGGACTGTTCGGTTGAATCGGTAGACTCTGCGTCCGTAGCAAAAACGGAGATTTGATTTCGATTCAATAATACCATTATTTGCAGGATGCAACCGAGCATAAGAGCAAAAATTTTTTTGTTTTCTTGTTTCATAATATACCTCCATTCTTTTCATGTTTATGTAAACCATCACGTGAGATTGATGGGAATTTTCTGAATAAAATGTCTGATGGGCAGAATACTAGGATTAGGGAGAAAAAAGTATTAAGGAATGATTGGATATATGACAGTAAAGAATAAAAAAGAAATACAGTTCTTCTATGATTTTATTTTATGGTTTACGGGTGGTTGCATATATTTTTATGCTGAAATTATTTGTCGCGGATTTTCTCATTTTTCAATGTTTGTATGTGGAGGACTTTGTTTTTTGTTTGTTGGAAAATATGGTAGCAGGATATATATACACACAGACAGAACATGGAAAACGTATGCGTCCGTTATGATTGTGGGAGCATGTATCATAACCGGTTTGGAATTTGTTACGGGAATGATTGTGAATGTAATTCTGAAATGGGATGTATGGGATTATTCTTATATGAAATATAACCTTTATGGACAAATTTGTCTTGCATATACAGGTCTTTGGTCGTTGCTTAGTATAGTGTGTGTATATGTATATATGCTGATTGAACGAAAAATATTCGAAAAAGAGATAAATATTTGAAATATGTCGAAAAATTAAACCAGACTACTTAGTCTGGTTTAATTATTATGGCTCTAACGGAGTCATAGTTAATCCTTTGTACATCTTTGTATAAAGACTTTTTTCGTCCTGATACAGGACATATCCGCGTGATCCGTCTTTTACGATGTATGCATATTTGTTTTTCTGAACATTCATGTAGAGTACTTCGTCAACGTTCAATTCCTTGGCTTTTGCCTTGGCTGTATACACGTTGAGGGCCTCCATTTTGTATTTTTTCACAGCTTGATCAACGGTCATAATCATTACCTCCCCGTAATAATTACTTGAATATATAGTACGAAACTACTATAATTCGATATATTACAACTATTATATTGTATACTATCAACAAAGTCAATCGTCAATATTGCCTAATTTATGTTGCGATGTGATACAAAATTACTTATTATTTGTTTATTATGATGAGGATAAAATATGCATACAATCAAAGAAAAATTACTGTTGCATGTGTGCTGTGCACCGTGCAGCTCATATGTTTTGGAATTGTTGTCCGCACAGTATGATATTACGGTTTATTTTTATAATCCGAATATTACAAGGGAATCGGAATATGGGAAACGAGTCGAGGAATTGAAACGCTTTGTGGCGGAAGCTCCGTTTGCAAAAAATGTACGTATAATAGAAGAAGTGTATGCGCCGGACGAGTTCTTTGAGATGGCAAAAGGGTTGGAAGATGAGCCGGAGCGAGGAACGCGCTGCTACAAATGTTATGAGCAGCGTATGCGAAAAACGGCCTTTTATGCAAAGAAAAATGGATACGATTTGTTTACGACAACCTTATCAATCAGTCCGCATAAGAATGCCACATGGTTGAATGAAATCGGGGAACGACTGGGGGCGGAATACGGAATAGCATATATGTATAGTGATTTCAAAAAGAAAAATGGTTATGCGAGATCCATAGAACTCTCCAAAGAATATAATTTGTATCGGCAAAACTATTGTGGTTGTGTATTTAGCGAAGCTGAAGCAAATAAGAGAAATCACTTGTAGACACATAGAAAATGTACTATAATGATATTACGATTATAATATAGAGGAGGGCTGTCTATGTATATTGGTGGTATGAGTAACAACTACATAATTCCGGTCAGTAACATTTCAAAGGTTACACCTGTAAATACCGACAATACAATTGACAGTTCGACTAAGGTTCAACCGACGGAGTGCCAGACTTGTAAGGAACGTAAGTATGTAGATGGGTCCAATGAGGCGGATGTGTCATTCAAGACACCGGGGCATATTGCACCGGAGCAGTCTTTTGCGAAGGTAAGCGCGCATGAGAGAGAGCATGTTGCAAATGCAATGGCAAAGGCAAGCAAACCGGGAGCAAAGCTCGTATCCTCAAGAGTAACTCTTCAGATGGGAGTGTGTCCGGAATGCGGCAGAACATATGTTGCAGGTGGAGTGACCAATACACAGATTCGTTACACAGAGAGTAATCCATACGAGAAAAATCGAAAGCAACTGGAGGGAAGCATTCTCGCCGGTGCTAATATAGATGCGTCTGCCTGATTCGATCAGATTTGCTGCCAAGCGTTTTCATGAGGTTAATTACCATCTCTTTTTCATTATCAGGAAGGGCATTGTAATAAGTCGTTAGTTTCAGATATTCTGATGAAAAGGCGTATTTTCCACAATAAAGCATATTTGTAAAAACAGGGTTTTCGTTTTTTAGTTCTGAGGGAATTAATGTGCCCAGCAAATCATTTGGATGAACGTTGTAGAGTGCCGCTATACGAATGAGTGTTTCGGCATTTGGGATGCGATCGCCATTTTCGTAGTGCATGTAAGCTGAACGTGAGATGAGAAGCTTTTCGGCTACTTCTGCCTGGTTATATCCGGCGGCATGACGATTGGCCTTCAGAATTTTTGCAAATGTGTTATTTTTCATTTTTACCTCTCTTTCTAAAATGCGTATATACAGGATGATAAAATATCGGTGGGTAAATTTGTGTTGATAAATGGATATTACGTAACAAAACGCAATATTTGAACTATGAAATGTGCGGATGAAGACATATCCGCGCGGATAGATTTATAGTAACATATTTTTTTTTGAATGCAAGTAGAATAACAAATATTTTTTAAGAAAAAGCGATTGAATGGAGGAGAATATGTATGAGTAAAGCGGATGAACTGTTTATTTCCATGTGTCAGGATATTATTGACAACGGTTGCAGTACGGAGGGAGAGAAGGTGCGTCCGAAGTGGGAGGATGGAAGCTTTGCATATACCATCAAACGATTTGGGGTAGTTAACCGATATGACTTGTCAAAGGAATTTCCGGCAATTACACTTCGTAAGACTTACGTGAAGTCTGCAATTGATGAGCTTTTATGGATATGGCAGAAGAAATCAAACAACGTACATGATCTAAAAAGCCATATATGGGATGCCTGGGCTGATGAGGATGGCTCCATCGGAAAAGCATACGGCTATCAGCTTGGTGTGAAGCATCAATACAAAGAGGGAATGATGGATCAGGTGGATCGTGTGATTTATGATTTAAATAACAATCCGTACAGTCGACGGATTATGACAAATATTTATGTACATCAGGATTTGGCGGAAATGAATTTGTATCCGTGTGCATACAGCGTGACATTTAATGTAACGGGGGACCGCCTTAATGCAATCCTGAATCAGCGTTCTCAGGATGTTTTGGCGGCTAATAATTGGAATGTTGTACAGTATGCAGTTCTTGTACATATGATGGCACAGGTTACGGGTTTTAAGCCGGGAGAATTGGTCCATGTCATCGCAGATGCTCATATATATGACCGCCACATTCCGATTGTAAAAGAGTTAATCAGCAGACCGACGTATCCGGCACCAAAGTTCTGGATGAATCCGGATATTAAGGACTTTTATGCGTTTACATTGGATGATTTTAAGGTGGAGGATTATGTAACAGGGCCTCAGATTGAAAATATACCAATCGCGGTTTAGGAGGAAAAAAAGATGGAGTTAATCGTTGCAGTTGACAGTAATTGGGCAATTGGAAATAAGGACAATCTTCTTGTGTCTATTCCGGAAGACCATAAGTTTTTCAGACAGGTTACCATGGGCAATGTTGTGATTCTCGGGCGCAAGACACTTGCAGGCTTTCCGAATGGTCTGCCTCTTGCGGGAAGAGATAACATTATTTTTTCCCGTAATCCCAATTTCCGAGTAAAGGGCGGTATTGTTGTGCATTCAAAGGAGGAGCTGTTTGAGACATTAAAGCAGTTTAAGGAACGTAAAATATTTGTTATCGGTGGGGGAACAATATACGAGATGCTCCTTCCGTATTGTCAATACGCGCATGTGACGAAAATCGATTATAAATACGAGGCAGATACATACTTTCCAAATCTGGATGCTATGGACAATTGGAAAATTATAGGAGACAGTGATGAACATACATATTTTGATTTGGAATTCTATTTCTATAAGTACGAAAATATGTCTCCTAAGCAGATACCGGACTAAAAAATGAGGTAAAATGCACAAAAAAGAACAGTATTTCGCAATATAATTAACAAAAAATGCTTTTAATACATGGAAAATTATGATATAATTTTTACTAGTTTTGATGTATTGGAGGAATTTGCTATGGCAGATATTATGATGACTTCAGGTGCAAGCTTTGAAGGTTATGAGATTGAGGAGTATTTAGGATTTGTGAATGCGCAGACAGTACTTGGTTCCAACTTTTTTAAGGGATTTGTTGCAGGCGCGACGGAAATGTCAGATTCAGAGAGCGAGAAGCTCACGGTTCGTTTGGAACAGGCAAATGAATCCGCATTGCAAAAGCTCGTAAAGATGTCAAAACGCAGGGGCGCAGATGCGATTATCGGTATTGACATCAATTGTACGCAGTATGCAAGTTATGCGATTGGTACAATTGCTTCCGGAACAGCTGTAAAGCTTCGTAAGATAGAACAGTGCAAGGGTGCCATGAACAAGGAACTTTATGTAAGCAATTACTATAATCGTCAGGTGCCGAGACCTGTCAAGGTAGAACTGAACGGTGTTGGAGATGATGTACGTCTTACGACATGGTTTTATAATTATAACATGGAAGATATCAAGGCAATCCGTGCGGATGTCGAGCTTACAAACTTATACGAAGAGAAGTGGTTACTTAAGAATCAGGATTTCGTATTTGAGAAAGGCAACATATCACTGATTCAGGCTGAAAATATCGAATGTAAGATTCCGGCAAAGGATATTCTTTTGATTAAGGACGCCAAGGTGATTATCTCCAAATATGTGACGGCAAATGGTATTTTTGCATGTAACGATCAGCCGATTCATGTTACAATGACTCAACAGCGTTTGTCTGCACTTAAGGATAAGCGTGGTATCGATGCGGTTGAGAAGTACAGAACAGATGGTATGATTTGGACATGTAACTGTGGATATGTCAATGAAGCAGGTGCGGAAGAGTGTATTATTTGCGGACGTAAGCAGGAAGAAATGAAGAGTACGGTTACATTTAATCCGGATGAGATGCTTGCAAAGATGCAGGAAAAGGAATATGTAATCGAGTTAAAGGATGTATTGATGGAATACATCAAGGATATAGATACGCAGTATCGTATGGAATTGTTAGAGATTATGGAGTCCGGTTTACAGTACGAAAAGCTTCGTGGCAACATGAAGCAAACTGTAATTGAAAAGGTTGAGAAGGTATTTGAGGGAGAGTAGTGATTCACTTGTATTAGGACTTCATTTGTGGTAAAATATTTGCATCATGTTTTTTGAGGTGAAAGTGGTATGGGTTCCGGCTTAAGTATGTCGAGCGTTAACAAAATAAAGGAGTTAGCAGCCGCACATGAATATGGGCTTGCATTGGATATTGTTGATAGTCAGGACTTGTCAAAATCATTGAATCCGCAGTTTTTAAGGCTTTGTGGTGATATATATACATATAACAAACGATATACGGATGCAAGAAGAGTGCTTATTATGGCACACAAAATTGCTCCGGAGGCAAAACGTATAATTTTTTCTCTTGTTGAATTGTATCTGAAACTCGGATACATGGAGCTTGCGAAGACGTATTACGATATGTATATGTTTGATGCGGATATGGATTCCATTGAGACAAAACAGCTTCAGTATGTATACAGCAAATCGAAACATGCCCCGGTTGCGGAATTGGAAACCTACCTTGGCAGGGCGTACGATGAAAATATTGATTATGAATGGTCATATGAGACCTTTTTGGTTTATTCGTTATTAGATAAGCAGCAGGAGGCTTTGACGCTCGCGTTGGAGTATACTGCACACTTTACAGATGCACCGCATTGCCATGTGGTTGCAGATGTATTGGAAGGCTTGATTGATATAGAAAAGGTATTTTATGACAACGTCGAAGCCTGTGAGGATGATGATCCGGAACAGGAGGAACTTCGCAGAGAGGAAAATAAGCTGTTAGAAGCGGATCATTTACGCATGAATCCGCCGGAGCCGGAAATAGTTTCAATGGTTGATGATAACGAAGATTTGATTGATTTTACTGCAAAACGTAAGCGTAAGCGCTTTATGAAGGAGCAAGCTGCAAAAGAAACAGAAGATTCTGAAACTTCTGCAAAGGATGTTGAGGATACGTCAACAAAACAATCATCAGAGGAGTCGGTTGAAAAGGAAACAACCGATAAAGAAGAGGCGGGAGATATCTCAACAGAGGAAGACTCCGAGGAACAGACGGATAGTGAAGAAATAAAGCACGGATTTTTCAAGCGGGCTTTTTCTAAACTGCGTTTAAAGGATAAAACTTCTTGGGAAGAAGATCATGATGATTACGAGAGTGAGATCGATTCAGAGAAGGCACTTAAGGATGCACATAGTGTATTTTTTGGTGAGGATGATGAAAGGGTATCTGAGGATGCTCAGGCAGACGAATTAGAAGAAGCAGCTGAAACAAAAGAGTCGGAAGAAACAGATGATTCTAATGAAGCGTATCCAGATAATGAGACAGATAATGAGATGGAAGATATTTCTGACATCCAAGAGATGCTTCAACGTAAGAAGTCAGATAGGGATGAGTCTCAAGCAATTGTATCTGACGATTTTATTGAAGATGGATTTGAGGCAGAATCCGACAGTATAGAGGGTTTACACGAACAAGCTGATATATCAGAGAAACAGGAATCGTCGAGAGCTTCTAAAAATTCTGTTATATTTGAAGAGGTTGAGTTAGCAGAAGAGGACGAAGATGATGTTCCGGCAGATGATTTTTCTTCTGATGAGGAAGATGAATTCGGTGCTATGAGTAATCTTGACGATGAGTATGAAGGCGTCTTTGTCGGAGAAGTGGAAGGTCTTTCGGATGAAGAAGATTTTGAGGAAACGTCTGAAGAAATTATAGAAGAAACCGAAGCAGAAGAACCGGAAGAAGTTTTGGAAGAGACAGAAATCGAGGCAGAAGAACCGGA
>JAUNJN010000034.1 GCA_030533235.1 Eubacteriales bacterium
GCCCGGACAGGAGATGCCCGGACAGGGAATGCCTTGGCAGGGGATGTCTTGGCAAAACCAAGCCTATAACAATGCTTACATGCAACCAAACATGTGGCAGGGACAGACCAACAATCAATCTTATGGTCAATCACCATATGAGAATATGCAATTAGCATTTACGCCTGCAAAGCCGAAGAAAAAACGGTGGCCAATCATTTTAGGAATCAGTCTTGGCATAATCGCAATCGCAGTTGCAATTATTTTATTTATCCGCTTGAACGACGATGATGATGACGACGATGATAATAATAAAAGAACAACCGAGCGCACAACGGAACGTACGACCGAAGCAACAACCGAGGCGACGACAACCGAGGTCCCTATTGTATATGAAAACGGCACCCGGACGATCATGATTTACATGGTTGGTGCCGATCTTGAGAGTCAACACGGTTGTGCATCAAGAGATATTGATGAAATTCTAAATTCCGGCTATGACCAAAGCAAAACAAATATCGTAATCTACACCGGCGGATGTACCGCATGGGAAAATCCTACGATTCCGGACAGTGAAAATGCATTCCTTCTCGTAGAAAACTACGGTCTTACATTGCTTGATACGGAACAGCCAAAGAATATGGGTGATTCTGCAACTTTAGCAGACTTTTTAAATTACGGTTACACGAACTTTCCTGCCGAACAGTACGATTTGATTTTATGGAATCATGGCGGAGGCGCTTTCTTTGGATACGGTTATGACGAACGTACCTCCGACAGCTTGACATTACAGGAAATCTCAGATGCACTTACGGCAAGTCCGTTCCATGACGGAAACAAACTCGAATGGATTGGCTTTGATGCATGTCTCATGGCGACCATCGAGGTTGCTGATGCAGTTGCACCATATGCAAAATACCTGGTAGCTTCCCAGGAACCGGAACCCGGATGGGGATGGGATTATTCCTTCCTCGGTAATATATCGGATGCCTGGGACGGTGCAACGACCGGACAGCTGATTGCTGACAACTTTATTGACGAAACATCCTACATGTTCAGCGTTACCCCATTCTCCTACTCAGACATCACTATGTCAGTTATGGATCTTGACAAGGTTGATGAGGTTGAAGATGCTCTGAATAATTTGTTCTCACAAGTAACCTTGGACGACGCATCCTATGCACAGTATTCACGTATTCGTTCAAAAACAAAGGAAATTGCCTCTGACTACACCGGAGAACAATCCTATGATGTTATCGATTTAATGAGTTATGCAATCAATCTTGAGTCGCTTCATTATCCGGAGGCAAAAGCACTCCAAAACGCCATTGACGAATTGGTTGTTTACAGTTCCGCCAACGAAGCAAATGCAAACGGTGTGTCCATTTACCATCCGTATAATGCAAAGCAATACTCCATGTATCTTGTTCCAATGTATCATACATTCGAATTTGCCGAAGAATACGCCAAATATATTGCAGGTTTTTCAACAAAGTTAAACAACGATACAACAATGACAGCGTCCTGGGATGCATCTTCCATGCTTCCTTATTTAACCGGAAGCAATCGGGATTTTTCTCTCCAGCTTACGCAGGAACAGGCGGACGCTTACCAAAACGCATATTATGTTATCTCTCGTCAAGATACCGAACAACCTGAAAATTATGTATTTGTCGAAATGAGTAATGACGTTACATATGACGGAGCAAGTGAATTAACCGCACACTTTAACGGCGATATCATCTATATTCAAAATGATACAACCGGCGAATACTACGAGGTAATGTACACCGTACAAGAAGCAACCGATGAATATACCAGATATCTGCTGACTACCATACTATTTAACGATTCCATAGACGGTGATGATGCGATGTATGCATATTTTGTACTGGAAACAACACCAAGTGATCCGTCCGGACATATTCTGGGTGCCTACCCGCTTACAAACTATATTGAAACAGAAGGTGCTGAACTCTTCCCTGATCGATATGAAATCGATATCAACGATTATCAGAATATTGCATTTGGATGTGCTTCTCACAAATTTACCTCAACAGAGGATTTGACAAACTTCAATCAAAATGATTGGAGTGATGTGACACTTTGGTACAATTCATTCCCGATTAGTGACGGATTTTCCACCAGGACAGAAACCATGATCCCTAACATTCCTTACTATGGTATGTTCATCATTGAAGATGTACAGGGTATCCGTCACTGTTCAAACATAGTTCAGATTCAATAGTTTTGCTTCACTGCAACACTAAAGGTGCAGGATAGAATGATATCCTGCACCTTTCATGTTGTCTATTTCAATCAATCCAAAATAACAATGTTCATCACATTTTTCTTTGAAGCATGGCTCCCGTCTCTGCATCATATTGCTTCGATAGGTCATCCAAATCCGAATTGATCTTTGAATCATATTTCTTTTGAAGCTCATCAAGCTCTGAATTTGTATGAGCGAGTCCTACCCTCGGAAGACTATATTTTTTCCCGTTTGCCTCTAAAAACCGATATGCAATCATAAATGTCGTCTCGTCAAATGCGGTCAAAAACTTATCATTGATTGCTTTTATGTATGTATCCACGGTTGTATATGCATCCGGACGCATCGACCGAAAAATCTCATCAAAGCTGTCTAAACATATATTGTGCTGCATCTCAAAATCCGAAGAAACATTTTGAATCGGAAATACATGCAAATATGCACGCAACCAACCGGTATCGCCACGATACCACTGATATATGGAATCATATTCAAGACTCATCTCGTAAATCTCGCATTCCCAACAGTTTGACATATAAGATGCATCCACAATACGCATAATCTCTTCATCCGTCAGATTGAGTGCATTTTTTTTGCTGAACTTTTCGACAATCTTACGGCGTTTTGCCACCGATTTTGTAAGCCCGGTTATCGTTGCACCTGCCCTCTGCGGAGCCTGATAGTGCATTTGATAATATGCATAATCATCCTTCCGCGCTTTTTTGTCACCGATTCCGATTGCCTTAAGAATTGCCTTAATAATCAAATACGGAACTGCAATGACTCCCGCCAAGATACCAAACAATATCATGGACCCAATGAAAATAGGCGGAGCCGCTGACACAATTGCAGAAAGAATAAAAATTCCCAAAAATAACTTTGGCAAAATATTCTGAGTTTTACGGTATACCTTCGGATTGTTTTTCCCCCAAATATTATACCAAATTACAAACGCTATAAAAATACCCATATAATTTACCTTTATTCATCCCAGTTATGGAATACATCCTGGACATCGTCGTCCTCGTCGAGCAAATCAAGGATGCGGTTCATCTTCTTGATATCCTCTTCTGAGGTGAGCTCTACGTAATTCTGAGGAATCATCGTAACCTCTGCAGAAGCCATTGGAATCTTTTCATTTTCCAACGTTTCTCTGACTGCCGTAAAGTCCTCCGGCGAAGTAATAATCTCGTAGCTGTCTTCCTCATCTGTAAAATCAAGTGCACCTGCATCCAGAGCAATCATCATAAGATCATCTGCGTCCATGCCGCACTCTTCCTTGTCAATAATAATCTGTCCTCTTTCATCGAACATATATGATACGCAACCGGTTGTACCGACATTTCCGCCGCCCTTTGTAAAAGCATTACGCACATTGGATGCCGTACGGTTTTTGTTGTCTGTAAGTGCATTTACAATAATTGCCGTACCACTTGGGCCATAGCCTTCATATGTAATAGAAACATAATTTACTGCATTTGCATCACCTGCTGCCTTTTTAATACCTCGCTCAATCGTATCATTCGGCATGTTATTTGCCTTTGCTTTTGCTATAACATCACGAAGCTTGCTGTTGTTGGCAGGATCAGCTCCGCCTTCCTTAACAGCAACCGCAATTTCTCTACCGATAATTGTGAAAATCTTTCCTTTAGCAGCGTCATTTTTTTCTTTCTTATGTTTGATGTTTGCAAATTTTGAATGTCCTGACATTGTATTTACTCCTCTTCCTCATCTTGCATTGTTCTTTCTATTTTGACAAGAGTAATCATCTTGTCACATATTTTAACAGGTGTAAAACGATACCCCTGATAAATTATCTCGATTGCTTCATCTTCGGACGGAAATCCGCCAAGCTCATACAGTAAAAATCCGTTTAACGTCTCGAAATCCTCATCCGGGAACTCGATATCAAGCAATTCTTCAAGTTCTTCTAAGGATGCTGTTCCCTGCACCATCATATCTCCATTGGAAAGCGTATCCACAACCCTTTCGGTATCCTCATCGTGCTCATCCAAAATATTGCCGACTATTTCCTCGATAATATCTTCCATGGCAACCAAGCCTTCCGTCTGTCCGTATTCGTCAATTACAATTGCCATATGTATCTTCTCGTGTTGCATTTTTTGAAGCAGCTTTGAGATATTGAATGTCGGATGAATAAAAATCGGATCCTCCATCACATCTCTCACCGAAGTCTCCGGCGATTTCATATACACGGCAACTAAATCCTTTAAGTGTACAACACCAATAATTGTATCGATATCCTCCTCAAATACCGGATATCTGGAAAAGTTGTTCTCCAATGCAAAGGTTAATGCCTCTGCAACCGTCATCGTATGTTCCATGGCAATCATCTTCGGCCGACTCGTCATAATGTCCTTGGCATCCTTATCGGAAAACTCAAAAATGTTGGAAATCATCTCAACTTCATTTTCCTCAATCACACCTTGTTCATGACCTTCTTCCACCATGGATAATATTTCTTCTTCGACCTTTTCCTCGAGTGCCTTTTTGGATAAAAATTTTCTTAGGCTACCGGGCCCATTTTGAGACATAATACTAATTTCTCCTTATCATAACTCAAGACTAACACGTAGCGCCTCATTCACCCGACGAATCATCTGACTGTCCAAATGACACACCTTTTCTTTTAGTCTTTGTTTGTCAATTGTTCTCACTTGCTCTAATAGTATAACAGAATCCTTTGCAATATCGCAATACCTTGAATCAAGTTCTACGTGCGTCGGCAATTTTGCTTTGTGCAGCTGAGAAGTAATTGCCGCGATAATCACTGTAGAGCTGTGACGATTTCCTGCCTCATTCTGAATTACAAGCACAGGACGAATACCGCCCTGTTCCGAACCAACAACAGGTCTTAGGTCTGCATAGTAGATATCGCCTCTCCTGATGATCAACTGTATCACACTCCTATTAATTCTACAAACTAATCAAAGTATTTCCAATTGTCATCTGATGTATACCATCTACAGCAAATAGTTCACACAACAAATATCCTTTCCGTTCAACGCATATACACGCGGAACGCGCCTTGAGATATTACATACAAGCTCATAATTGAAGCTGTTCGCAGGTTCCGCAACCTCTTCCACCGAAATACGTTTATCACCACATGCTCCGATCAAAATGACATCATCGCCGACCGTAACACCCGGAATATCGGTTACATCCACCATAAACTGATCCATGCACACACGACCTAAAATCGGAGCAAAGCATCCGTGAATCAGTACATTTCCGATATTGGATTGAGCCCTTGGATACCCGTCTGCATACCCGGCTGTAACAGTTGCAACTCGCGTATCTTTGTTTGTGACAAATGTTCCTCCATAACTGATACCGACATTTGCCGGCAACGTTTTTACATGAGCAACATGTGATACAAGCGACATTGCAGGTTTAAGCTTTATATCATGGGTAACCTCCTCCGACGGATATAGTCCATACATCACAATTCCAAGGCGCACCATATCAAATTCATCATCTGCAAATTCCATTGTTCCCGCACTATTATCAATATGCTTGACGGAAGGCTCATATCCCATCCGACGCAGTCCGTCAATAAAATCCAGAAAACGCTGTTTTTGTATATTTGCAAATGTTTTATCTGTTTCATCCGCTCTTGCATAGTGTGTAAAAATACCCTCGACATGAAGTCCTGGCATTGAAAAGAGCTTTGCAGCCTCTAAGACTCCATCTTCGGAAGCCATAAACCCAATACGCGACATGCCTGTATCCACCTTAATATGCACCTTGGCAGTCTTATTTTGCGACATTGCAAGTTCTGACAGCAACCGGCATGCCGAAACATCATCGACCGCCTGTGTAATATCATACTGGAGTAATTTAATATAATCCGCAGAATCGGTATGTCCAATGATAAGAATTGGTTTCTTGATTCCTGCCATACGAAGCTCCACCGCCTCATCCACTGATGCAACTCCATAATAATCCGTAAGATCCTCCAAATGCTTTGCAAGTATTGAGGCTCCATGCCCATAGGCATCTGCCTTAATCACAGCTAACACCTTCATATCCGGTTTTACAAGAGCCTTCATTTGCATCACATTAAACCGTATGCTATCAATGTCCACCCTGGCATATATTCGATTATAACCAATCTCCTTACTGATCATTGTCATCACCTTCTAACACCTTTGTGATGCATTTTACAATATTTCCTGCTGTCATACTGTAGCATCCAACCTCTTTTGCAGCCCGCTCACCTGCAAGTCCGTGCAAAAACACTCCGAGCTTTGCCGCATCATATCCGTCTACCCCCTGCGCAATCAAGCCTGCAATCATGCCGGTCAGAACATCTCCGGTACCGCCGGTTGCCATACCGTTATTTCCCGTATAATTTAAGTACGACTGCGGTGATCCGTCTGAGACAATCGTACGTGCATCCTTTAATACTACTATCACTTTATGCATCGACGCAAAGGACTGTGCGATTTCCTTCATATGTTCTTTGATTTCGGCTGTCGAAAGTTCACTTACTCTTGACATTTCAAGAAGATGCGGCGTAATAATGATTTCTGCCTTTTTCTCTTTTAATAGTTCTTTATGCTCAGCTAATATATTCAATCCGTCCGCATCCAGAATAATCGTTTTTTCGCAATATCGTAATAAATGACTGACAGCTAAAACCGCAGCCTCAGATTTTCCGAGTCCCGGACCTACAACAAGCACATCCGCCCATTTCATCATAGACCACATACTCTTTTCAACAGACAATCGATCCTCACTGTCATAGGTTTCCAATAATGCTTCCGGTAACCTCGTTTGTACAATCTCACGATTTACTTCATCCGTGCAAACCTTTACAAGACCACAACCCATACGATAAGCAGCCTCCGCTGAAAACAACACCGCCCCGGCCATGTTTTTACTGCCACCGATGACTCCGACTCTTCCGTAGCTGCCCTTATGTGTATCAGCACGACGCGTCGGAAGTAAATGATCAAGATCCTTTAACTCATATGTAAACAAGCTTGGTGCAATGTGCTCCACCGCCTGTTTGGGAAATCCAATCCCGACCACACGAACCTCTCCGCAATATTCCGGACCGACCCCTCTCATAAGTCCAAGCTTCATAAGTCCAAACGTAATCGTGGCATCCGCTCGAAATGCAACCCCACGAACAAAGCCTGTATATGCATCCACACCGGATGGAATATCAATTGCAAGCTTATAGCCCTTAAAATCATTTAAAAGCCGAATCGTAGTTTCCTGTTTTCCGGATACTGCACGATCAAGTCCAACTCCGAAAATTGCATCGACAATCAAATCATAACCGGCATCCACCAGCTCATCAATAAACCGAACCTGAAGCTTTTTCGCAATTTCATATTGTCTTTTGAACCCTTCGCTCGTCCGACCGTTCTCGTCTACATAGTATACTTCAACGTCATCACCCGCTTGTCCGAGCATCCTGGCAAGTGCGATACCGTCACCACCATTATTTCCACCACAAACCGCAACTAATACCTTGATTTTATCAGGAAACTTTTCACGAATAAACTCATACGTTTTTAAAGCTGCCCGCTCCATGAGTGCCATCTGCGACAATCCGATCACCTTAGTTGCATAAGAATCAATTTGTGCCATTTCCTCGCCACTTACAATATATTTCATACTTAGCCTCCGCTTTTTTTCAGCATTTTTGGAATTTGACCTACCCTTTATCATACAATATTTTTTTAATTTCTGCAACAAACGGACAAAAGAACAATAAGGTTCGCACTTTCTGTTTTTTTGTGATATAATACGAAATAACAACAAACTTATACAAAGGAGAAACCTATGCGATTTATCGAAGGCATCGGGTATGTTACGGATACATACACAAATCCGATACAAGCATCCAAATCGAATACAACTTCCGAAGCTTCGTTTCAGGATTTGCTCGTTCGCGAAAGCATAAAACTTTCCGATTCAGACATTTCGGCTTCCGACGAAAAAAGCTTGGATGATATTTTCAGGGAAGCCTCTGACACCTACGGTGTATCCTATGATTTACTGAAGGCAATTGCCTACAATGAATCCGGATTTCGGCCAGATGCAACTTCATATGTGGGAGCTATGGGAATCATGCAGCTGATGCCGTCAACTGCCGCTTCGCTCGGCGTGACAGATGCCTACGATCCATACCAAAACATCATGGGCGGAGCAAAGCTTTTAAGTCAGCTTTCCAAAGTGTACAACGGAGATCAGACTCTGATGATTGCCGCCTACAATGCGGGGCCGGGAAATGTCGCAAAATATGGCGGAATCCCTCCATTTAAGGAAACGCAAAATTATGTAGCAAAGGTATTAAAAACATTGGAATACGGTACGGCAAATGCAAATACAACCTACCCGGTAAATGCGTCAAATATTTGGTCCTCTTATCAGCCAAATACAAACAGTTCCGGTTCTACACTTACCGAAGAAGCACTCGACAAGCTGTTTTCTTACAGTGATTACGAAAGACTCATCCGTTATTTTGACCAGATGCTACGTATTTTATCTGACCTTAATATTGACTTTTCAACCAACGAAGAAGAAAAAGATCCGTTTTTCGGATGATACATATTTTCCGCACAGCAAAAGAGGTTGCCTGATGATATTGAAGGCAACCTCTTTTCATATATGTTTTATCGTTGTTCATCCTTTAGCTTTGTCAGTATAAGCGTACTTCCTGCAGCAAACAAGACTGTCGCTCCAAGCAACAAGCCCCAACACATCAGAACATGACTGTTCTTTCGTACAAACATCGGATCTTCTTCCGTCTCGTCATCTGTATCCGTTCCATCATCCTCCGGTGCCTCAATCGTTACCGGTTGCGATTCATATTCCTCAAAGCTTTGCGGATCGTTTGCATAAATCGAATAATACTCAATGGCATCCTGCATATCATTGATTGTCTCATCATATGCATCCTGCATCGACGCAATCATATCATTGCATTCTGCAATGAGCTCTTCCTGTTTTTCCTTTGCTTCCTCTTCTGCTTCTTTTTTTGCTTCTTCTCCAATCGGCTCTAATCCATTTAAATCATTGGTACTGCCTAAAGCCTCCATGGACCAACGGCTGATTGTCACATAAGATATTTTCTCGGTTACACCATTAAGTGCAAACAAGATACCGGAAAACAGTAATTGAATAATAAGTACAAACGGTGCAATCGTCATCGCTCGATCTCCGTTTTTCGAACAGGCTGAAATCAAAAGTCCGAATCCTGCTGATACAAGAATCGTGACGAAAATCGTCATCATCATCTCAACAACTGCATTGCCGAATACGACTCCGGAGCACTTTGGTGCACCTTTTATGAGTACAAAAACAGCAACCATAAGCACTGACTGCACAACCGCAATCATTGCCTGTACAATATACTTTGACAGCATATAAATCGGCAGCTTCAGATTTGCCATATATTCACGTTTCAATATAACTCGTTCTTTGTAGATTTCCTGAATCGTGTTAAACAATCCCATCCAAATACCGGCGCTCATAAGTGCGAACAGGATGGATCTTGTTTCAAACATCTTATCAAATATACCTTTTTCCGCGACAATTGCCATTAATATACCAATCAGAATCGGCTGAATAAAAATCATGGCCAATCGTTCCAAATCATTTTTGATAAGTGTCAGGTATCTTCTTGTCAAAACGCCAAGCTGATTCATACTGCTGACACGTCTCGGTTTAATCTCGCTTCCACCTGTATTATCGTTCACATTTCCAAGGCGGTTGATTCCGGACTGCTTAAAGCTTTGTTCCCAAGCTCCTGTATTTTCCGTTATCATATCATAAACACGCACGATATCCTCTGTATGGAAGAAATCTTTAATTCCCTCCGGCTTACCGCAATAACACAGCTTGCCTCCATATCCCATAATGATAACCTTGTCACACAGGTGGAGATTATTCGTCGTATGGGTAACCATGATAATTGTTTTTTCCTGTTCCTTCGACAATCGGCTCAAGGTATGCATAAGATGTTCTTCTGTCCCAGGATCAAGACCGCTTGTCGGCTCATCAAGGAAGAAAAGTCCCGGGTTAGCAAGAAGCTCAACCGCAATACTTGCTCTTTTCTTTTGTCCGCCCGACAGACGACGAATATATGTATCCTGATGTTCCAGAAGCTCTACCATCTGAAGAACATCATGGATACGTTTTTCAATCTCATCCTTTGACGTATCCTCCGGCATCTTGAGCTTTGCCGTATAGTAAAGCATTTTCTTTAACGTAATATTTTCATATATAATATCCTGCTGCGGAACAAATCCAATAATATTTTTTAACGTCTGGAAATTTTCCCTTAAATTGATACCGTTACAATATACATCACCGGTAATATCCGTATCAAAACCGCTCATTGCCGTCATAAGCGTAGTCTTACCTGCACCGGAACCGCCGATAATCGCAACGAATTCATTCGCTCCGATACTTAAGCTTACTTTATCAAGGATTGTCTTTTTGCCACCCTTGGCAGGAACCTCCTTATTAAGCCCACGAAGTTCCAGCGCAATACCTTCTGCATTCACCTTGTAAAAAAGCTGACCATTATCATAGATAAAGGTTGTATTCAATATTGTAAAAATATCTTTGTTGCATAGCTTATAAGGTTTGTCAATACGAATACCGTTTACAAACACACCATTTGCCGATTTGTTGTCAAATAAGAAAAACTCACCGTTAATCTGACGTACGCCTGCATGCAACCTGGAAACAGCGACATTATTCAGACGTATATCGCAGCCCTCAATACGACCAATGCTGTTATCGCCATCGTGAAGCTGATATGTTTTCCAACGACCTTCTGTTGCGTCGCAATCATAAAGCATAAGTACTGTTTCGCATCCGGCAAGCGATTTTGACGTTCCGAGTCGGATAATCATATCCTTTCCGTCGCCACCATAATACTGTCCAGGCTGAACCTGAAAAAACTGTGCGCCATATGCGATATATGTACCATTGGAACTATTATTATCCTTCAAATAAAACAATCCCTGACTGATATTGATTTCTCCGTGATGTCCGGATACTATTTCCGAATGAATCTGAATGCTGTTATCCTCACTTCGCCCAAACGTATAAACCGCATCCGTATATTCTGACATATCCAACTCACGAATACCGCTGCGATCAACAATTACAAGCGTATTGTGTTTTTGCGGCATCCGGTAATTTGCATCATTGCCATAATATTGCGTGTAATCTCCCATCCTGTTTCTCCTCCGAAAAAACTTTATAAAATAAAGAAAAGACTGTCATGCTGCAATGGCATGACAGCCTGTGTTTTTAACTAACCTCTCTTCAAGAAATCCGGAATCTTAATTCCGCCTGTAGATACCTGTGGCTTCGGTGCTGCCGGTTTAGCTGTCATGTCAAGACTTGGACTTGTCTGCTTTGGCTGGCTGCTGATAAATGAAGGCTTCACACTTGCACCGGCTGCGCTTGTAATCGGCTGTCCGGAATATGTAGGTGTCTTAAGCGGTTGAACGGATACTGTCGGGTTTGCCGCAGTCTTGGTAGGAATATTTACAGTTGTTGTAGTAGCCGTATTGCCCTCAATACCGGTTGCGATAATTGTAATACATACATCCTCACCCATAACATCGTTATCAACAGTACCGAAGATAATATTTGCGCTGTCGCCTGCAACCTCTGTAAGATATGTGATTGCATCGTATGCTTCCACAATACCAATATTTCCTGAAAAGTTTACGATAATATCTGTAGCTCCGGATACAGTTGTCTCAAGCAATGGACTATCCATAGCAAATTTGATTGCATCCACAGCCTTATTATCACCACTTGCTCTACCAATACCGATATGAGCAACACCTTTGTCTCGCATAACTGTCTGAATATCCGCAAAGTCAAGGTTGATAAGACCCGGCTTATTAATAAGGTCCGTTACACCCTGAACACCCTGCTGAAGAACCTCATCGGCTTTCTTTAAGGCTTCCGGAATACTTGTACGCTTATCACAAATCTGTAACAACTTATCATTTGGAATTACAATCAAAGTATCAACATTTTCTTTCAGCTTTGCAATACCGTTAATCGCATTGTTCATACGAGGCTTTCCCTCAAAAGAAAACGGCTTTGTTACGACACCAACTGTAAGGATACCAAGATTTCTGGCAATCTCTGCTACTACAGGTGCTGCACCGGTACCGGTACCACCACCCATACCACATGTAACGAATACCATATTTGCATCCTTCATGATATCTGTGATTTCTTCTCTGTTTTCTTCAACGGCACTTGCACCGATTTCAGGCTTTGCACCTGCACCGAGTCCCTTGGTAAGTTTCTCACCGATCTGAATTTTTGTTGTTGCTCTACTTTGAGACAAAATCTGCTTATCTGTGTTGATTGCAATCAGTTCAACACCTTCCACATTTTCGTCAATCATTCTGTTAACTGCATTGTTACCGGCACCACCTACACCAATTACAAGAATTCTTGCAGGGGTTTTCTCATCGTTTGATTTTATTTCAAGCAAGGTCTTTTCCTCCTTAAATGTATTTTCTTCGTTGGTTGCTATGATACACAATTACCCATTGTGTCACATTATTATTTACATAATATAATTATTTTGTGAAATAATCAATAGAAAAATTGTTATTTTCTTTGATTTTCACGTGTTTTTTCTTAATTTTTGCATTATTTCTTGCGGCTAAAGCTGGCTGTCGCATTTTCAGAGCAAAAATCTTTCATGTAAAGTGTTCCTTCCATGCCTTCGAGCCCTTCCAGAATACTTCCAAGATTCATAATCTGTATTGCCAGATACTCCCCCTCCCCAAGTAGAATCGTGATTCCTTCGTGCGTCAAAATAATTTCATTTTCCGCCGTGAACTTGATACTATCCATCTCGAGTTCATATTTATCTAAAAGCTGTGTCACGGACAAAATAGACTGAAATCTACCCTTGTCCTCGATCGGCAGCTTTTGTCCCATTTCCCACTGATCAAATGTGAGTCCGTCAATGCACGGAATCCCCGGGATTCTTTTATATTTTGCATCCAATATAACGCCATCTTTATCAAAATAGATAAACTGGTTCATATATTCCACACAACCCGCAATCGACTTTTCATATACTACAACCGATATCTTGTTTTTTGACAATATTTCAATTTCCATCTTTGCGACAAACGGAATCGAATCAATCGGTTTTACTTTGCTTTTTAAAAATACAAGCATTGTATTGTCTGACTTTGTATAATTATAAATTGCATCAATGACATCCTGCTCTTCTACCGTTTCACATCCCGAAACCTGCACTTCTTTAAGCTTAAAGGTTGTCAAATAAAATATACTTCCGACAACAAATACAAGCAGGAAAAGAAATATGATTTTTTTTGCTTTTGACATTGTATCTCACTCCTTTGTTTTCACTCCGGTCTGGCATACCTTGAAATCGCCAAAACAAGACCAACCTCTACCAAAAGAAAAATAATTGAGGTTCCTCCATAGCTAACAAACGGAAGCGGCACACCCGTATTCGGAATCAGGTTGGTTACAACAGCAACATTGACTCCTGCCTGCACGGCAATATGCGTAAGAACTCCCGATACGACAAAGCCCGAAAAACGGTCCGGTGCATTATTTGCTATCGTGCGACAACGAAGCAACAGCAAGACAAACAGCGCAATCACCACAAACGCACCAAACAAACCCAGCTCCTCGCAGATAATTGAAAAAATCATATCATTGTGAGGTTCCGGCAAAAATCCCATTTTTTGCATACTGTTTCCGAGTCCACGTCCGAACAAACCGCCTGAACCGATTGCATACAAAGACTGTATTACCTGAAATCCATTTTTACTCGTTTCCGGATGAAGCCATGCTTCAAAACGATCACCACGATAGCTCTGAAGCAATACATATACAGCAGCCATTGCAACCGCGCAAAGCGAAATAATAATGACATATTTCATACTCGGCGAAGCAATATACAGCATGACAATTACAATTGCAAAACAGACAATGGCCGTACTAAGATTCTGCGTTGCAATAAGTGCGATTGTAAGTACCGGCTTCCACAAGATTCTGACTAATCCGCCCACATATGTAAGATCCTCCGGATATGCCACAAGCTCATGTGCCATATAGATAATAATCAGCATCTTAATTACTTCAGCCGGCTGGAATTGAATACCGAAAATCGGAATCCATCTTGTTGAACCATGCGATGCCGTTCCGATTACAAGCACGATAATACTGAGTGCCAAACCTACATACATTCCTAACACAGCAAGCTTACGGAAGATTTTGTAGTTTATCCTGGAAATAACTACAAGAGAAATCATTCCGCCCCCGGCAAGCACAGCCTGACGCAATGCATAATAATAGCTTGGATTCCCTTCCATTGTTGCACGGTAGGAGCTTGCACTGTATACCATCATGATTCCAAACAGCACAAGTGTGACAACGATAAAGAACATCTGATAATCAAAATATCCTCCCCTTACAAACAGTCTCATAGTTCCGTCTTCCTGCCCATTTGAAGTTGTTGAACGTCTTCTTGTCTGTTCCACGTTTTCTATCTCTCCTATAAGTTTCTTACATACTCCTTAAACAGCTTTCCTCTTTGTTCATAGCTGTCAAACATATCCCAGCTTGCACATGCCGGCGAAAGCAAGACCGCATCACCGGACTTTGCATGTTCATGGCAATACCGTACCGCCTGTTCCAGGCTGTCTGCACGGACAACTGCATCAAATCCATGAGCGTTTGCACATGCTTCAATCGCATCTGCCGTCTCACCAATTAATACAAGACATTTTATTTTGGTTCCGAAGGAAACAATCCACTCATCATAGGTCGATTTTTTATCATAGCCTCCGCCAATCAGAAATGTCGGTTTGGTCATCGCATTTACCGCCTTTATCGCCGCATCCGGATTGGTTCCTTTTGAATCATTATAATATGCAACATCATTTACGGTTTTTACATATTCTATACGATGCTCAACTCCCATGAATTCAGTACACACCTTGGAAATCACATCAACCGGAACACCCATGTAATATGTCATCGCAACTGCCGCAAGAATATTTTCAAGATTATGTACACCGAGCAGCTTGATATCATCTACACGAAGAATATTTGTATCCCGTCCGTTTTCTCGAACAACTACTCTGCCGTCCGATACGCAGACACCTTCTTCCAACTGTTCCGCATGGCTGAAATAGACAACCTTTACATGATTAATTAATGTTGCACGGGTTCTTGTCTCTATATCGTCATAATTAAAAATTGCATAGTCATCGGTTGTCTGGTTTTTTGTGATATCCAGTTTACAGTTCGCATAGTTTTCAAATGTGTAATGACGATTCAAGTGATCCGGCGTAATGTTAAGTACTGCCGAAACATGCGGGTGAAACGTATGAATCGTCTCTAACTGAAAGCTGCTTATTTCCGCCACCGTTACGGAATCAACGGATGTTTTATCACAAAGACTTGTATAAGGTATTCCGATATTACCGACAACAAACGTTTTTTCATTAAATGCTTTCATTATTTCACCAACCAGGGTTGTTGTTGTTGTCTTTCCGTTTGTTCCGGTAATAGCACATACGGTACCCTTTTCATACAAGTACGCAAGCTCAATTTCACTTAAAATCGGTATATTTTTCTCTTTTACCTTTAAAGCAAACGCGGCATCTGTCGGAATACCCGGACTGATTACCATTGCATCCACATCTGCAAGTATCTCATCCGTCAGTTCTCCGATGTGAAGCTTTATATCCGATTTATCATCACACGCAACGCGCCCCAGCAACTCATCTTCTGAAATCTTTGTATTTTCATCAAACAAAGTGACACTCTCATGATTTCGTGCAAGCAGTGCCGTTGCACATACACCGCTTTTTCCGCCACCTGCAACCAAATATTTTTTACTCATAACTTCCTCCTGCCACAATCAAACTAAACTGCAAGAAATCCAACAAGGCAAAGAATTGCCGTTACAATTGAAAAAATCGACACAACCTTTGTTTCCGGCCAACCGGACAACTCAAAGTGATGGTGAATCGGTGCCATTTTAAATACACGTTTTCCTGTCCGCTTAAAATAAGCCACCTGAATAATTACCGAACATACTTCCGCCAGATAAATAAACGCAACAACTAAAATAATTAACGGCATCTGCATCACGTATGCCGTGGATGCAACAAATCCTCCAAGTGCCAGACTTCCCGTATCTCCCATAAAAACTCTGGCCGGATATACATTATAAACAAGAAATCCAAGCAAGCTGCCTACTGTTGCACACGTAATCGGCACAACCCCGGACCCGATTGCAATAGCAACAACTGAAAAGAATGTTGCTATCAAAACTGTAACCGAAGATGCAAGTCCGTCGAGACCGTCCGTAAAGTTAGCTCCGTTTGTCGTTCCAAGCATAACAAAAAACATAAGCGGAAAATACAGCCAGCCAATATCAACCATTTTCCCCGTAAAAGGAATCAACATTGTTGTTCCGATATCAGTATGTGCATACATGTAATATGTAAAAATCGCTGTCACAATAAACTGTCCGAGTAGCTTTTGCCACGCACGAAGTCCCATCGAACGTTTCATGACAACCTTGATATAATCATCCAGAAAACCAATCAATCCGAATCCGAGTGTTGCAAATAATACCGGAACAATTTCCGGATAATCCTTGATGTAAAACAAGGCTGTTATTACAATACTAAACAAAATAATCAATCCACCCATAGTCGGTGTCCCGGATTTCTTTAAATGTGACTCAGGTCCGTCATCCCGCACAAATTGACCGAATTTCAATTTCTTAAGAAACGGAATGATAATCGGACTTAATACCACACTGATTCCAAATGCGATTAATACTGGTAAGACAATGTCATTTCTACTCATGTTACTCTCCTTTTGCCTCTTATGTTTGATGAAACAACTGCATCAAAATACGTTGTCTTCAAAACATATTGTTTCAGCATCTTCTATAATTTCTTCTTTTTCAATTCCCAAATAAGGAAGAATGTTTCGATATATATCTCCAACAACCGGTGCTGCAATTGTTCCTCCATAATACACCCCCTGCGGTTCGTCAATCAATACCAGGGTAATAAGTTGCGGATCATCCGCCGGTGCAAATCCGATGAAGGAGGATATGTAACGTCCCGTTTTTCTCGGAAGCTTCTCACTCGTCGCTGTCTTCCCTCCTATGGAATAGCCTTCAAGATAAGCTCTGTGTCCGGTTCCCTCAGCTACAACCGCCTCAAGTAATTCACACATTGTCTGCGATGTTTCCGGAGTAATCACCTGTTTTGTATTTGAATATTCATAGCGCTGTGTAATATGACCGTTTGGATTTGTCTGATACATTCCAAAATGAGGAGTAACCAAGGTCCCGCCGTTTACAACAGCCGATACGGCACGTAAAAGCTGTAATGGTGTAATCTGAAATGATTGTCCGAAGGACATCGTTGCAAGCTCCACGGCTCCGACGTTTTCCTGCTTATGAAAAATGGAATTCGCCTCACCTGGCATATCAATTCCGGTTTTCTCAAACAATCCGAGTGTCTCTAAGTTACGATAAAAGTTTTCAACACCAACTCTGGCACCAACATCCATAAATACCGGATTACACGAGTTCATAATTCCCTGCCTAAAATTTTCCGCACCATGTCCAACGACCTTGTGACATCTGATTTTTCGATCTTCTACCACCCTGTAACCGGGACAATGAAAGGAATCCTCTACGTGTAACACCTCATTTTCGAATCCGGCTGTTGCCGTCACAATCTTAAACGTCGAGCCCGGCTCATACGTATCATTGATACAAAAGCATCTCCACATCTGATTACGCATATCCTGCGTAACCTCTGTGTCATCTGATACTTCATAGTTTAATTCAAACGGTTCATTCAAATTATATTCCGGCACATCACAAAGACCGTAAATCTCACCATTTTGCGGATTCATTACTATTATACATACCCGTTTTGCCTGTTTGCGTTCAAGCACCTCCTGTGCCTTTGCCGTAATATACTGTTGTATATTTATATCAATCGATGTAACCAGATTATTTCCCGGTATCGGTTCTGTCCTCGTTTCCGCCGCATTCGCAATTTCAATTCCTCTGGCGGTTGTCTGCGTATTGATACTTCCTACAGTTCCCATCAATACATCATCATAATATACCTCCAGGCCTACAATCCCCTGATTATCACCACCGGTAAATCCGATTACCTTCGACGCCAGTGTCTCATATGGATAATATCGCTTGTAATCCTCGTCAATCATAACACCATCCATATGAAGTGCCCGAATCGCATCTGCCACTTCTTTATCCACGTTGTTTTTTATGATTTCCCTTGATGAAATTTTCTCAACTTTTTTTCTGATTGTGGACTCGTCCATACAAAGCAGCTCGGACAAATTGGCAATTACACTCTCGCTATCCGTAATCTGATTATGAATGACAGATATCGAACATACCGGCTTGTTCGATGCAAGAACAACACCATTTCGATCATATATAATTCCCCTGGGTGCCTTTACACTGCGTTCCCTCTCCCACAAAGCGGTTGCACGTATATAGTAATAATCTCCCCGGAAAATCATTAACCAGCCGAGCCTTACAAATGCCACTCCGACAAGGATCATAATCGCTGCAAAAAATATACCAAGCCGCTTTCGATTATGCATGGAAAATAATAAACCATTACCCTCTTTCACCAGAACACATCCACAAAAATCCTTAATATTATATGTATTCTATTTTCAAAAAACTATGCACATTTCTCTACAGTCCATCCGAATCATCCGATGTATCGTCAGTTGTGTCGTCCGTATCCTCCGGCAACATAACATTTACGCTGTCACCTGCTAAATAAGGATTACTGTTTCCTCCGGCAACATCATTTTGCGGAGTTTCCCCACTGTAAATCGGTGTCGGAAGTTCCTCCATCGTAAAGTCCGGATTCAAAAACTCCTCGTCACTTGCTTTATAAATATTCAGATATGGGAAGACCTCTGTTGCAATATTTGCAAAAATATGCTTTGCAGCTCCGCAATACATCTGAGCCTCTACCTTCGGCTCATCAACAACAACATATATTACTACCTGAGGATCATCAATCGGTGAAAAACCGATAAATGAAAGAAGGTAATTTCCTTGATTTCTCGGATGCTTTTCTGCAGTTCCGGTCTTACCTCCAATGGAATATCCTTCAACGGATGCACTACCACCCGTACCGGCTTCTACTACGCCAAGCAGACTCTTTCGAACCTGTTCCGAAACATCCTCCGAAATTGTTCGACGTACAAGAATGCTGTCAACATTATCAATCACATTTCCATTCATATCCTCAATACGTTTTACTACACGCGGCTGATAATAATACCCGCCATTAATTACCGAACAAAATGCAGTACCAAGCTCGACCATAGTAACCGTAACACCCTGTCCGAAGGAGGAAGTTGCAAGCTCGACCTCATTCAATGAATTCTCGTGATACACAAGCATGCTCATAGAATCATTGTCCGGCTCACCCGGAATATCGATATTGGTGCATTGACCAAACCCGAAAATTCTCTGATATTTATCAAAAACCTTTGGCCCTTCTGCCTCTCCAATCTGCATTAACGCATCGTTACAAGAGTATTCAAGAGCCTGTGACAAAGTAATCGTTCCATGCGTGTGACTACACTGGATATAGTAAATATCCTTCATCTCGCCGCCATTACACACAAACGTATCCTCTTGATTGAAAACCCCTTCCTGCAAGGCACCGGCAATCGTAAATGTCTTATAGGTGGATCCGGGCTCATACACATCACTGATTGCAAAATTTCGCCAAACCTTATAAAGTGCATTTACCTTTTCCTCGTCCGTCGCATTCTTTTTAAAGTCTTCAAACTCTTCATCCGTATCAAACTGATATCTTATATACTCCAGATCATACGCATCATTCGGATTATATGAATGAGAATTATACATTGCAAGTATACTGCAATCCTTGGGGTCCATAACCATGACGGATACATTTTTTGCACCGATTTCTTCCATCCAGGCATCTACCTTTTCCTGAACAATCGCCTGTACATTTGCATCGATAGTTGTAACCAGATTATAGCCGTCAACGGCAGGCTCCACGGTCTGTTCCAGAGCACTCGAATCATTCAGATACGAATATACACGACCGTTTGAACCGTTCAAATAATGGTTATAGGCTTCTTCAATTCCGTATGTACCTACATTTCCGCCAACCGTATACCCCAAAACATGACATGCAAGTGTATCATGCGGATACAGGCGTTGATATTCTTCCTCAAGCCATACTCCGGTAACCTTTGACCCGTCCTCCGTTGCGCAATACTCTTTAAATTCTCTTACCTTCTCATACGGTTCTTTCTTACGCGCAACAACATAATATGATTCCGGATTCGAAAGAAATGTATCCATCTCACTATCCGAAATGCCAAAGTATTTTTTTAATGCTGCAACCGTAACTTCCTTTTGGTCTTCCTTTTCCAATATGTTTTTGGGTTCAAGCACCAGATTGTACACTTTTTTTGAAGTTGCAAGCACTGTACCGTTCGTATCATAAATATCTCCCCGACGATACGGAATAATCGTACTTGTGTAGCCCTGCTGTGCAAGTACCTTCTGCTCATATTCTTTTCCCGCTGTAATATTGATGTAAATTAATCTGCCGACAAGCACAACAAAAACTGCCAGAATTGCATACATTGCAATCAGCAGTTTTTTCTTCATTATGCCTAAAAAACGACGTCCTTTTCTTTTTTGTGCCATACTACCATCACCTTAGTTATCGTTTTGCCACTATCCGCTAATTTGCGGACGGAACATCCTGATACTGTTTTACATAGTCTTCATTTGCACTCTCATAGTATACAATCTGACCCTTCTTAGCGTATACCATCCCAAGTTCATTCGCTGCAACATCATAGATGTCATCCAATGTATACATATTGTTTAACGACATTTCAAATGCAGCATTCTCGTTTTCCAATTTTTCGAGCTTTGATGTCATTGCATTAATATTGTTCTGCTGCTCATTGATACGTGATTCCATATAAAGCATATAAATGCATGCACATACCATAATTGCAACCGAAGCAACAACAAATACCGTATACTTAAAGTCGAACGCCAATGCCTTGTCCGCCTGCGGGCTCCGCTTTTTCGACTGTGCTTTTTGCTGCGATGCGCGCTGAACATGCTGTCGCTCCGGAGCAGTATTTGTTCTTCTGGAAGGATTTCTTTCGTAATCCGGTGCATATCCAACTTTTCTTGCGGCACTACCGTCCGTGTAATACAGATTTCTTCTCTGGCTCATACCAACACTCCTTCTCTCCATATATTTTTATTCCCTGATTTTTTCAAATACCCGAAGCTTTGAACTTTTAGCTCTCGCATTTGTCTCAAGTTCCTGTTCCCCCGGAACAATCGGTTTTCTCGTGATTATCTTACCTATTGACGTTTTACCGCATGTACATACCGGAAAATTTGGCGGACATGTACAAGGGTTCATATTTCGTCGAAAAATCGTTTTGACGATTCGATCCTCTAAAGAATGAAAGGTTATTATTGAAAGTCTGCCGCCGGGATTTAACAAACGAATCATCTTATCTAAAGATTGCTCCAATACATCGAGCTCGTGATTCAACTCAATTCGAATTGCCTGAAAAGTCTTCTTTGACGGGTGACCGGTCCCCTGACGAAGCTTTGCAGGAATTGCAGCCTTGATAATCTCATTTAGCTCACCGGTCGTCTCGATAGGATGTTTTGATCTGGCTTGTACAATATGCTTTGCAATATTTTTGGCAAACCCATCTTCTCCGTAATCACGAATAACACGGAACAACTCCATTTCGGAGTAATCATTTACAATATCTCTAGCCGTCATCGGCTGACTTTGATCCATTCGCATATCAAGCGGTGTATCCTCTCTGTAGGTAAATCCCCGCTCCACATTGTCAAGCTGATAGGATGACACTCCGAGATCAAGGATAATTCCATCAACACCGTCAATGGATAATCCTTTTAGCACGGAGTCTATCGCCTGATAATTACTGTGAACAATCGTCACTTGATTCTTATAGTCTTCAAGCCGTTTTGTTGCCGCTGCAATTGCATCCATATCCTGATCAATTCCGATTAATCTGCCACCGGCTCCCAACCGTTTACATATCTCAAGAGAATGCCCGCCGCCACCCAAGGTACCATCCACATATATACCATCCGGCTTGATATTTAAACTTTCAATCGTTTCCGTAAGAAGTACGGATGTATGCTTAAATTCCATATAACGAACTCATTTCCATAGATATCGCATTGATATCCATCTCCTCTGCATCGTTGTAACGTTCCCAAGCATCTTTATCCCAAATCTCAGCAATGGAACCATTACCAACCAGAACAACTTCCTTGTCGATTCCCGCCCACGCACGTAAACTTTGCGGTATAACAATACGAAACTGACTATCCACCTCGCAATCAGTAGCCGAGCCTTGGAAAAACAATTTAAACTTACGTGCCTGAACATTGGAAACAGGAAGTGCGTTAAGCTTTTCTGAAAACTTTTCCCACTCCTCTTCCGGATATGCGTAGATGTTTTTGTCCATGCCTTGGCACAAAACAAAACTAGAGCCCAAACCGTCCCTTAATCTTGCAGGAATAATCAGTCTGCCCTTTGCGTCCAGATTATGATTCGATTGTCCCTTCATACTCTTCATCCGCACGTAATCCCTTTCTGATGTTTTGTGGGAAATCACTCCACTATACAACACATTTACTCCACCAAACATCCACTGTGTTTTTATTCTATATCATAAAAAAAAGAAATGCAATAGTTATTTTGCATTTCTTTTTCGTTTTTTATAGATTTTGTCTGTATTTCATGCATCAAATTGTGAATTATTCCAAATTCTTTGCATAATCCATTCGTTTCTTCACTAAAACGACCGACGCTGCAAGCACACAAGCAGCTGCAACCAACTGTGAAACACGGATATTTGCAAACGGGAGCATGAGTGAATCCGTACGAAGCGCTTCTATCCAAACGCGTCCCAAACCATATCCCCACAAATAAATAAGAAACAGTTCGCCGTCAAACTTTTTATGTTTGCGATATATAATAATAAAAATCAACAGCGCGAGATTCCATAACGATTCATACAAGAATGTCGGATGTACGCTAATCCACTGCATACCATCATATACATTTACATGCTCTGCCATGGTCGGGGTAATTACACCGGTATGCACCAATCCGTTAATACCATTTCCAAAGTAATCAGTCGGAATACTCATAGCAAATAGTGAATCCGTATATTCACCAAACGCCTCACGATTGAAGAAATTTCCCCATCGTCCTAATATCTGACCGATCAATATACCCATAACAGCGGTATCCGCCATAAGCGAAAATTTGATATTGCGCTTTTTACAGAATATCACCGCCACAATTACAGCGGCAATTATTCCTCCATAAATAGCAAGTCCGCCATTTCGAATATTAATCATATCCTTTATCGTCCTGCCAAACCCTTTTCCCTTTTGAAAATACGCAGAACCGTTAAATATAATATAGTAAAGTCTTGCTCCGACAATCGCAGGAATGCACATCCACAAAATGTAATCCAGATACATCTCATCATTTTGTCCGGTACGCTTCGCTTCCTTGGATACAACAATATATGCAAGCAGAAAGCCAAGTGCAATCAACAAACCATAAAATCGAATTTCAATCCCGAAGATCGTAAACCCATCCTTTACATTATGCAAATTAATTCCCAGGTTCGGAAATCTGATATCATCCATAGATTTTCCTCTTATACATTAAACTTAAACAAAATTACATCTCCGTCAGCAACAACATATTCCTTACCTTCTTGTCTGACAAGTCCTTTTTCCTTTGCCGCAAGCATACTGCCGCATTCCATCAAAGCATCAAATGCCACAACCTCCGCCTTGATAAATCCGCGTTCAAAATCGGTATGAATCTTACCTGCCGCCTGTGGCGCCTTGGTTCCCTTTGTAATCGTCCATGCTCTCGTCTCATCCTCACCGGATGTCAAATAGCTAATCAGACCAAGCAACGAATAGCTTGCCTTTATCAGCTTGTCCAATCCGGATTCCGATACACCTAGCTCCTCTAAAAACATCTGCTTCTCATCATCATCAAGCTCCGATATTTCCTGCTCGATCTGTGCGCAAACCGCAAAAACCTCGCTACCGAATTCTTTCGCATATGTCCTTACCTTCTGTACATATTCGTTGCTTGCCCCATCGTCTGCAAGGTCATCTTCTGCAACATTTGCAGCAAAAATCACAGGCTTTCCTGTAAGCAGATTATACTCCTTAATCCACTTGATTTCATCCTCATCATCGGTCTCATAAGAGATTGCAAGCTTACCTTCCTCCAAATGTGCCTTGATTCTCTTCTGCAGCTCAAGTTCCTTCGCAACAAGCTTGTTGTTTGCCGCTGCACGTGTATTCTTTGCAATACGCTTATCCAGTACTTCAATATCCGCAAAAATAAGCTCAAAATTAATGGTTTCGATATCACGAATCGGATCCACAGAACCGTCCACATGAATCACATTTGTATCCTCAAAGCATCTGACAACATGTACAATTGCATCCGTCTCGCGAATATTTGCAAGAAACTGATTTCCAAGTCCTTCGCCCTTTGATGCACCCTTTACAAGACCTGCAATATCAACAAACTCAATCACAGCAGGTGTAGTTTTTGCCGAATGATACATGTTTGTAAGTGCATCCAATCTCTTATCCGGTACCGGTACAACACCTACATTTGGGTCAATTGTACAAAACGGATAGTTTGCAGATTCTGCACCTGCCTTTGTCAACGAATTAAATAATGTACTTTTACCTACGTTCGGAAGTCCGACGATTCCTAGTTTCATTTTAAATTCTCCTTTACCAAAAACCTATATTTTATGCGGTGTTTGGGGCAGTCGCTGATCACCAACTCCACCAATTACTCCACCAATAAGAAAGCTTTACACCACATTTAACATCTTTTCTATCTTTTCTACCTCTTTTTTCTTTTCATCATCAGTAACATGAACATACAAATTCATCGTGATACCAATATTAGAATGACCAAGCAACATTTGACGCGTTTTAGGCCTTAATCCACCCTCTATACATCTAGTTGCATAGGTATGTCTAAGTGAAAGACAAAATCAGCAAATTGAAGATTAACTGTTTTCAGCTCTTTAACTTTTCTTTTTTGATCCAACAAGATTCTTTTGCACTCTGCTGTCATAGGAATTTCCCTGACACCACTTTTACTCTTGGTAGGTCCAATTCTCCATTTCTTTACAGAATGTCGGTATTCCATACTTCTCGAAATACTAATTATTCCCGAATTGAAATCGATATCTGACCATTTAAGTCCAATCATCTCTCCTGTTCTAAGCCCAGTCTGTAATAAAAAAGCATACTGATTATAATTACTTGTCCCATATGCAGTTTCGAGAAAGGCCTTTTGTTCATCACGAGTTAGCACCCTTCTAGGTCTTGATTCTTTCCCTTGAGGACACTTAACCGTTCGTTTCACAGGATTCGCCAGCTGCTATATCCAAATGTTCATCAAGGAACATTGTATCAGCAAGCTATTGTCTGCACTCCTGCAGTTTTCTAAAGCTCTTTTCTACTCTCTTGCCTCTTTTATTCGTGAACCTGGCAACATATAGTGCATCTTTGCGTTGGCAAATTCCAACACCCAGTTCACGACCTTTAAGGTCCTTACCCATAATGTGCCTCCTTTCTCACCAAAGGAAAGCTCAATACAGTATCTTATAATATACCATATTAAGCCTTAAATGTCCACGATAAGCTAATTTCATTTTTTTGCGAAGCCGCCATTCTACTACACTTACAAAACTAACTCCACCAATTAGACCTCTAATTCACACTACAATCCATCTGCATGAATAATCCGGGTTGAAATCCATCACCTGTCCGGCGTATGGAAATCACTAATC
>JAUNJN010000035.1 GCA_030533235.1 Eubacteriales bacterium
TTTACCCGATTGGTTACGGCAGATGTTGTCATTTCTGCAATACGAGACATACTCAAACTTATTGATTGTTCGCCCCTTCGCTCCATCTCCATTACAGAGACTTCTTCACTACTATGGGCTCGGCTGACTTCTCACAGTTCGTTGTTACTAGGCTAATGGAACCTCTGTGAGACCTCCACGCTTAAGGTGCACGCTCTTTCTCTCCATATATCCGCCACATTTACTCTGCTACTACAAAAGTGATAGTTATTAGACTTCGTTGCTTTTCGCCAACTTATCTCTCATAGCCTAGCCTTATATGTGATTTCTGTCCGTCGGACCAGAGATTTGCTTACAGCTTCCTTCAGATTCCACCTCACGATGGACACCCTTGCTGTTCAACTTTACACTTCCCACTACCTGGGCATGTTCGGGACTTGCACCCGTTAGAGCGCGCCCATGGCGCGCAAACATAAAAAATGCTCCATACAAAAGTATGAAGCATTTTCTGATAAAATATACCAATTCCTATATACTACTGATCATTATCCGACGTACCTATAATAATGATAATATCATAATTTGTCGTACTTGTAGATGTACCCTCTGTCACATCGCCAACCTCATAGGACGCACCGTTAAAGAACTCAACGAGTTCTGTACCGACACCCTCTGTCTTTGAAATTACGCGCGTCGTCTCCTGTGCCGTAGAATAGTCGGATGCAAATGTATTTACATAGCCGGCAGTATTCAGTCTCTCACACCATCTGCCTGCAAGGCCCTGAATATTTGTGCTGTTTAGTACAAGAATATTTTTGTGATATGCAGGTTCCGCATTTTCATCCACTACCGGAGCCTGTGTAGTCTCTCCTGTGGTCTCATAGATTTGCTCGTCACGACCGCCCGCCTCTGTCAGAACATTTTCTCCTACTGTGGTAGCAGGAGCAATCTGACGATTATCATGCTTAATCACCTTCATTAAAATAACGATGCCAAACGAAACAATCGCTATACCCAATATAACAACGGCCGCTCTTAAAAACATAGAAAAGAACAAACCGGCTGCACTCTGTTTTTTCATAAAACATTGCCTCCAAATCATAAATCTTTTCACAGTATATCAAATAGAGGTATATTTTTCAACTGTTTCTATGCTATACTACAGGCAAACAAGGAAGGTGAGGTAGTATCATGAATGTAGCAATCATAACCGGAGCATCCCGTGGCATCGGCCGTGCAATCGCACTTACACTGGCAGAAAACAATACCTATATTGCAATCTGCGGTCGACATTCCGACACATTATTATCCGTTGCGAAGGAGGTACGCACAAAGGGTAGTATTTGTCATGCCTTCACAGGCGATGTTTCCGATTATTCATTTGCAAAATCCATGGTGGATACTGTTCTTGCAGAGGCCGGTCACATTGATTTTCTTATAAACAATGCTGCAGTTTCCAAGGTTGGGTTGTTTACAGATTTAACACCGGATGACTGGAACGAACTAATAAACACAAACCTTACCTCAATCTATAACACGTGTCATTGTGCTGTACCTTCTATGGTTTCCAAAAAGTCCGGGCACATACTGAATATTTCTTCTGTGTGGGGACTCGTCGGTGCATCCTGCGAGGTTGCGTATTCAGCATCCAAAGGTGCCGTTTGCAGCTTCACAAAGGCACTTGCAAAAGAACTTGCCCCAAGCAATATTTCCGTAAACGCCATCGCCTTTGGTGCCGTCGACACTGAAATGAACGCACAACTTACCGCAGAAGAAAAAGATGCTTTGTGCGAAGAAATCCCTTACGGCAAAATGGCGACTCCCGAAGAAGCCGCCACATGTGTTTCTAAAATATTATCTATGCCATCTTATCTTACCGGCGAAGTCATCAAATTCGACGGTGGATGGATTTAGTTTTTCCTTCTGATTCCTTTAATTGCATTGGAAAGCTTAATCGGGTTTCCATAACGAAGTGTTGAATTACGGAATATTTTTCCTCCAAGCAGTCCAACAAGGATTACAGATACATAAAGGAGTATAGCGGATACAACAATCTCCCACAATGCAACATTACCCATCGCAACACGGGCAAACATTGCACTGTATGAACTAACCGGAAGGAAGGAACATACCTTAATGATAATTCCATCCACATTCTGAAGATTAATCAACACTAACATATATACAATCATAACAACCATCTGTGCCGTTCCTGCACTCTTATTCAAATCCTCAATCTTTGATACGAGTGCACCAAGTGCGCCATACATAAATGCATAAATAAGGAATCCGCCAAGACCAAAGATTGCAAATGTAATCAATACATTAGCCGGAATATTAAATATATTGGAAAGTCCTATTGCTAAATAATCCTTATTGAACTGATACGAACCTATTAAACATACTCCGATTGTACCCACCTGGAATACAGCTGCAATGACACCGGCAATTACCTTACCAAATAAGATTGCCGAAGATGATGTGCTTGTTACAAGAATCTCGATGGAACGGTTGCTCTTCTCATTTGTAATTCCGGATGCAATCGTTGTTCCGTACATGATAATCAACATAAAAATCAAAATTACAAGTACATAGCAATACCAGTAATTACTTGCACTGTCTTTTCCGAGAATCTCTTCATTTACCTGAATCTCCGTATACTCCATTGCAAGGAATTCATCCACATCAAGATTATTTTTCTGACAGTAATCAAGTTTGATAAGTGTACTCATATACTCACGGAAGGTTTCGGCTGTCGTATCCATCAAACCCTTGTTCATGACATAGTAATCAAAATCTGTCAGACTGTTAATAGCAAAACCTCTCTTTGCAGTCTCATCTGTAACCAAATCCATGGCTTCCTGCTTGCTGTTACAAAGCACAAACTCAATATCAGGGAACACTGCTTTCAGCTCATCCATATCTGCAATGCCTGTTGCATCATACAGTGCATACTTCGTCAAATCATCTGTAGCTTCACCATCCTCCTGCTGCTCCTTCTTTGAATCGGAATCTTTGAATGAATCAATCACTCGCGGCACAAACATAAGACCAACCGAAAGCAAACATATAATAATAGTAGAAATCACAAAACTTTTTGATTTGAAGTAATTATCTAATTCAAATTTTAAGATTGTCTTAAACTGTTTCATCTTACTTACCTGCCTTTCCAAACAAGCCACGTTTCTTCTTTGCTTTTTTTGTATTTTCATCTTCAGAAGCTTCCTCTTTTACTGCTTCCTCTTCTTCACCGACACGTGAAATAAAAATATCATTCAATGATGGTTCATATGCACCAAAATGTTTTATTTCAATCTGCTGCTCACGAATCGCATCTATAAGCTTCCATGAATCCACGCCATCCTTCAATGCAAGAATCACCTCACGCTTGTTCTTACCAAGCACCTCTATGTAATCACCAAGACGTTCACGACAAACCGTCTCAAGCTCCTCCAATCCATAATTTTCTGCCGCAAGCACCTTACGTCCTTTTCCGTATTCTGTCTTGATATCATCCAGGTTGCCGGACAAAACATTTTCGCCGTGATTAATAATTACAATATCTTCGCAGAATTCTTCTACATAACCCATCTGATGGCTGGAAAAGATAACAATTCTTCCTTCAGAAATCAACTCGCGGATTACATCCTTTAAAATCTGTGAATTGACCGGATCAAGACCGCTGAACGGCTCATCCAAAATGACGATACTCGGTTCGCCGACAAGTGTTGCCGCAAGCTGCACCTTCTGTTGATTACCCTTTGACAACGTATCGAGTTTACGATCGATGTATTCAGATACCTGCAGTTTTTCCAACCATTTCACGGTACTCTCATATGCCTGCTTCTTGTTCATTCCACGAAGCATTGCGAGATACATCATCTGGTCTTTAATTGTTTTCTTCGGATACAAACCACGTTCCTCCGGAAGATATCCCACCTGGCTTCCATCCGGTACAAATTTTTTTCCGTCAAGCAAAATTTTCCCTTCGTCTGCGTGAAATACATCCATAATTATTCGAATCGTCGTCGTCTTACCGGCTCCGTTTCTACCAAGCAGGCCAAGTGCCTTACCACTCTCTACAGAAAAGCTGATTCCATGAAGTACTTCTTTATCTTCAAAGCTCTTCTTAATGTCCCTTAATTCAAGTATCATACTTTTTCCTCCTTATACTGAACGCTTGTAGCGTTACTTTCTTACTATTCCCAGAACAGCTCATCGAGCGTTCGGTTTAACGTTTTACATATGGCGATACATAACTGAATTGTCGGATTGTAATCGCCTTTTTCAATTGCGTTGATGGTCTGTCTTGAAACTCCAACCTTATCTGCCAGTGCCTGCTGCGACATATCGAGCGCGGCGCGTGCAGATTTAAGCCGCAAATTCTTCATAGGCACGCTCCTTACTCTTCTTCATCTTCTTTATCTTTATCACTGAGTCTCTTGATTATAAAAACAATGCACGAAATCAAAATCACAATGCCGGCAGTAAAATTCATAATATATTGCTGCTTTTCGGTCGTACCTTCCAAAACACCGGATACTCCGAAGCCAATATTAATGAAGCCAAAAATCAACATAACAAGAATCGAACGCTTTGCATTTTCATACAACGACATATACGCATCCTTAATAATACAGACAACAGCAAAAACTCCTATTGAAATACAAATTCCAATGCCAAGTGTTGAATCTGTGATATAGTTTGTATTTTTATCTGCATTGTTTATCAATATTACAAGCAACAGATAAAATATCAAGCTATAATAACCCGCCTTATACGCTGCTCCTCGTGCCAAAAGCTGTCGTTCGTCATACATTTCTTTTTCACGAAAAGGTCCCTTCCTGCCACGTCCATGGTTATAGAAAATCAGCTTATAACAAAGCGCAATTAACAAAACTGAGAAAAAGATTCCTGCAACAAGCCCCATTGCATATGCCATACATTCACCACCTTGCTACCCATTAATTTTATCGTTATAATACTACCCACTTTATACTATGTCAAGTATATTTTACATTTTGTTCATGTTTCTTTACAACTCGGGTAAATCAATCAGATTTTTCTTCATCCGAATTTACGATCGCCCCGATTTTGAACTCCTTGCCTTCCTTTTGCCACTGACGATACTCTGCAGTCGCCGCAAACAATACGTCCCCCGAAGAATTGATTGCTGTTTCCAGTGAATCCTGAACCACTCCGATAATCATACCAACCGCAACAGCCTGCATGGAAATATCCTGCGGGATACCAAACAACGAACAGGCCATCGGAATCAAAAGTAACGATCCACCTGCAACACCGGATGCACCACATGCACCAAGAGTAGCCATCATACTGAGCACAAAAGCTGTCGGAAGGTCAACAGATACACTCATTGTATTCGCTACGGAAAGTGCCATAATCGTAATGGTAATCGCAGCTCCGTCCATATTAATCGTTGCACCGAGCGGAATTGATACTGAGTACACATCCGGATCAAGACCGAGCCGTTTACACAACGTCATATTAACCGGAATATTCGCAGCAGAGCTTCTCGTAAAAAATGCAGTCACACCGGACTCACGTAAGCAACGAAGTGCGAGCGGATATGCGTTCTTTTTTAAAAAGAAACTTGCAAGAAGCGGATCGACAACAAGTGCAACCATAAGCATCGCACCAACCAATACCAAAAGCAATTTACCGTATTCCCTAAAGATTGATAACCCGCTCTCTGAAACGGTTGTAAATACCAAACCCATGATACCAAACGGAGCACATCCGATTATCCAACGTACCACATGAGCAACCGCATCTGAAACAGATACCAAAGCGCACCTTACGGATTTTTCCGCACGTCGCATAGCAAGTCCCAGCAAAAGCGCCCACGCCAGAATACAAAGATAATTTGCATCAATCATTGCGCGAATCGGATTATCTGTAATGTTAAGCAGAAGATTTTCAAGGACTTCCACAATTCCGGACGGAACAACATCTGCCTGATATGATTCGATATCAAGAGTCATTTTAACCGGAAAAATAAAGCTTGCACTAACTGCCACAACCGCTGCAAGAAGTGTACTTAAAATATACATAAGGGTAATCATTCGAAACTGCTTGCCATTTCCTTTTCCGGCATTTGCAATCGAACTGATAACGAGTACAAATACAAGAATCGGAGCAATTGCCTTTAATGCACGCACAAACATTGTACCAATCAAACCGACTCCCGTTGCAGCCGGCACTAACATCCCGAGTGTTGCACCTATCACAATTCCGACTGCAATTTTGACAATCAATGATACCTTATTCCACATGTTTACAATCTGTTTCATTTCAATCTCCTGTTCATTTATATTTCATAGATCTATATTTCCAAGCATTCGGTTCAAAATCAAACCGGAGTTCCGACCTCAATCAGATTCCCGTCAGGATCATAAAATCGGACAACCTTTTGTCCCCAGCTATGTTCCATCAGTCGGTTCACGTACTCGATCTCATATTTCGAATTCTCCAAGCGTTCTACAAACGCCTCTATATCACGTTCCTCAAAGTAGAGCTCTGTCATATTATTGCGCGGAATCATGTCCTTATTCAAAAATCCTTTCCAAAGCTTTGCATCCTGCAAAACAAGTCCTTCGGACATGATCACATTTCCATCCTGGTCAAGTATTACCTGAAGTCCGAAAATCTCTTTGTAGAATTCAATTGATTTGTTTATGTCATTTACGACAATCAATACATTTTTAAGCTGCATAACGCCCTCCCGTGACCACTCATTTTACCCGGCAACACCCTTTTGATTTCCGCCTAACCGCTTATGTGTCAATACGTTCTAAATCGATAAGTGCAATGTTTCGATAGAATATATCATCACGTTTGATAAATCCTATTTTTTCATAAAATGCATTTGCAGTATCATTGTAGGCAAATACAACGAGCGCAACCTTACTGATACCTTCCTCCCTCATACCATCAAGCATAGCGTCCATCAAGCGTTTGCCAATCCCTTGTTTTCTGCAGGCTTCACTTACACATAGGTGATATACATAGCCGCGTCTGCCGTCATTTCCCGCAAGGACAGTTCCTACAACCTCGCCATCTGCCTCTGCCACAAAACAAGTCTTCGGATTTTTATCTACGAGCTTTCGAATGCCTTCCTCTGTGTCATCCACATTGTTAAACCCCATATTTTTACAGCTCATCCAAAGCTTATAAATCTCCTCATATCTATCAATCACAAACGGTGTTATGTTAACTTTCATATTATCCCTCCTAAATTCACAGTACAGTTTTGGTATTCCTCGCACATTCAACCACTTTTGCAATATCATTGACATACTCTTCACTATATCCTAATATTCATATTTTTTCAACGAATCATAAAATTTTTAGACCAGCATGCATATACTAAAAAAACAAGGTTAAAATGTATGAAACATTATTGTCATGAAATTCAAGGAGATTATGGTCCGAACCCCTATGTAGCCAATATCCCACAACAGGCAACCGCAAATGTCCATTTCCGTACTGCCCTGTGGACCGGATGCTACGTCCAAATGACACTTATGAGTATCCCTGTATGTCAGGATGTCGGTTTAGAAATCCATAAGGATACCGACCAGATAATAAGAATCGAGCAAGGTGTTGCTCTCGTGAAAATAGGAAAAATAAGTGTCCGAGATTTTCATCTCGGACACTTATACTTCTATATTTCTGAAAAACAACCTTCAAACACCGGCTTAAACATACCATATCCAATCTCATTCGGATGCATGCCATCTGCACTGTAAATATCCGTACTATCGCAATCATCAAAACAATGCGATAAATCAATACAGGAAAGATGATAATCGTCAATAACTTGATACATAATCTTTTTGTACTCTACATACTCCTGCTCCATGCGGATGATATCCGGGAATTTATCCCGCACCACAAGCAGTCTCTCATCCTTTTGCAGATGCACGAAAAATTGATGCATGTCGATTGGAGGCGTAATAACAATTGCACACGGAACATTCTTTTCTGCCCAAAATGAAACCATTTCGCGAAGATTACTCTCAAACTGCTCCAACGAAACACGGTTCACCAACTCTTCACCATTCGTTTTCGCAAATCTTGTCCAGTCGTGATCGCAGTCATTGCCACCACCCTCAAGGATTACAAAATCCGGTAGTTCTTTTCCCGCTGTCACCGTCTTCATGTAAGTTAATATCTGCGTGGTCGTAAATGTCGGCATCGCAAAATTGGAAAGCTCGAACCGGTACTTCTCCTGCATTTCCGAAAATCCGATGGCATCCGAACTGTGGTACATGCCATCCGCATCCGGCATAACACCTTTCATAAGCGAATCACCAAACAAATAAACCTTTTTCTTCGGTGTTACCTGATTCCAATAATTATTCACCAGCATCTCAAAGGCTCTCTGCAAAATAATCGGTTCCGACGCCGCCTTAAGCATCTCCTCCGTAATCGCTTCGTGTGTGCCAAGGCATGTTCCGATTGCACGATATCGTTCCAGATAACAATGAATCTGCGGTTTTAAGGCTTCAATTGCAAACATTTCTCCCTGCGGACAATATAGCGGATAATAGTTTCCGCCACCGAAAATGAAATCCATTTCCTTTGTGAGCGAATCAAAAATCTCCTCTGTACGTCCGTAGCCGCAAGTAGAAATTATGACAAATTGCTTGTCAGAAGTATCAAATCGAAACTCATGAAATGCATCATTTCCGATTGTCTTCACCGCCCCGCGATATGTCTCCATAAGAGGCATCAATCGATCAACAAACACCTTCATTGCCCCGGGCATACCAAAGAAATAAAGCGGAAAACTAAATATCACCGTATCCGCAGCCTTGAAGCTTTCGTATACCTCCTGCATACAATCGTCCACAACACATTTGCCCGGTGTTTTTCCCCAGCAGCTCATGCATCCGACACAAGGAGTGACATTCATATCACAGACATTTTTTATACAGACTTCGATCTCGTCCGTCGCCTGCCTCATACCGGAAAGCACAGCATTGGTTAACTGCATTGTATTGCTTCTTTCGCCCTTTGGACTACCGTTAATTACTAAGACTCTTTGCATTTCTCAATATACTCCATAATATCAGAAACCGTGTCAAGCTTTACTCCGGCTTCAAATTTGATTCCAAACTGATCCTCAACCGTAATCGCAAGTAACATCATATTGAGAGAATCTATACCAATATCTGTCGTTAAAACACTCTCCGGTTTAAGTTTGCTTGCATCCATCTGTGGCATAACTCTTTTAAAAATCTCTACCAATTCATCAAATATCATTTGAATTCCCCTTTCCTATTGATTTCTTAGAATCTTCATCGCACCGGAGCGCTTGAAATCTTCTTTACGAACCTCAAACTTCATCACTCGTTTAAACGGCGGAAGCGTCTGATTCACACGATCAATCATTTCCTGAAGCAGCTTTGCAAGCTCCTCATCGCTTGCGGAAACCCCTGTCATATCCGGAAGGATTTCGATGCCGATTACGGTATTACCGTTTACCTCCATCTCCTTTACAAGGCAATCCTTTACAAGCTGCTCTTTGTAGAACAACTCCTCGATTTCCTCCGGTGAAACATTTTCGCCATTGGAAAGAATAATCAAATTCTTAATACGACCTGTAATGTAGATAAAACCATCCTCATCAAACTCTACCAAATCACCGGTCTTAAACCATCCATTCTCAAATACTTCGGCCGTCTTCTCCGGATCATTATAATAACCAACCATGACGTTATCGCCCTTAATCCAAAGCTCTCCATCCACAACCTTCACTTCCTGCTCCGGATAAATTGCACCCATAGAGTTTGGTTTCTTATCCGTGTCACAGTTACCGGCTGTCAGGTTTGCACACTCTGTCAACCCATATCCGGCACAAAGATTGATACCATAGCTTGCTGCCTTTGCCATAAGCTTAGGTGGTACCGGTGCCGCCCCACACATAATCGACTCAAGATCTCCAAGGAAAGCCTGTCCCTTCATAGCTGCAATATTAAGAATAATCTCAACAAGACCCGGAACCAAAATTAAAGTCGTAGGTCTCACTACCGGGATATCACCGATTGCGGCTCTCATATCCGCACAGGTATACACGATGGAGCCTGTATACAGACAGGACATATAACCGCGAACCGCACCAAAGATGTGGGAAAGCGGAAGCATCGCAATGTATCTTCTGTGCAAGGTATTACCAGGCTGGAACACACCGTTAAACGAGCCTCTCATAATTGCTCCATGTGTGAGCACAGCGCCCTTCGGAGCACCGGTCGTACCACCTGTGAAGAAGATGGCTGCAACCGTTTCTTTTTTAACATCCGCATATTTGCCTTCTTCCTGAGCAATCTCCTTACTGTCAAAAATCTTACATGTAAGCTCCTTTGTAAGTGGTTGAAACTCTTTAGCAACAAACATTCCTGCAAGTTCAAACTTCTTGGAAATGTTTGTAAGCGCAACATCATTTAGTGCATTCGGAAGCATAACGACCGTATAGCCTGCTGCCGGAATAGCAAGGAACAACTCCATTGCATCCAAATCATTTCTCGCCATCACAGCAATATTTGCACCTTTTTTTATCCCCTGTGCATCTAAAAAGGCAATTCTGCGTCTCACTCTTTTTGCAAGCTCACCATATGTATATGTGGTTGTCTTATCACTGATTGCCTCATAGGTGTTATATCTTTCCTCGATTGTTGAAAGAAATTTCGGAAATGTCGGAATATACTCCAATGTTTCCATTTCTTCCGGATTTACCATGTTGTAAAAATAATGATCTACCATGCGATACTCTCCTTTTTTATTTTTTTAATTTCATCATGTACTTTCGCACTTTCCTGCTTCAAATAATCTGCCTGAAGGCACTTGCCATCCTCGGTAAGCTCGACCGGATTTCCCACATAAAGACGTATTCTCTTACCGATACATCTGTGATATTCTCCGTCGTTATATACCGGAACAATCCTTGCATTTGTCATCACCGACAGCATAGCAAAGCCCGGCTTGAAATCATCAATATCATTGTCCTCCGAAGTATGTCCTTCCGGAAAAATAATCATATTGTTTCCATTTTGAATTTTTTCTCTTGCTGCAGAAATCCATGAAAGATCCATATGGTATCGATCCACAGGAATAATACTGCTTCCCTCAATAAGCCAGCTTAAATATTTCTTTTCCGCCCAATCCTTTGCCATGAGCAAGCCACTGTTTTTAAACAGAATATACATCAATGGGCCATCGTTATAGGTCACATGGTTTGATGCAATAATCGCTCCGCCCTCACGTATGGCACATTTTGCTTCATCAGATTCATATCGGACAATCGGTCTATATACAAGCCGGTAATAAATATGTGCAAAGCCTCTTCCAAGCTTTCCTAAAATGCCCTTCATACAAAATCCTCCCCTATTTTATGCTGACCGAATTATACGATTGTTTTTTCAACCAAACTTCAACCGAACCTCAACTTTTGTTGAAGTTTAGTTTTTTTTGACGAAAATCATTGTGTTTTGATTTTATTTTGATTACACTAAATTAAGATTAATAAAACCAAGGAGCAGTCATATGTTTAAACTAATCATAGCTGAGGACGATTTCGAACTTCGCCAGTTGTTCTCTCATGTTCTAATTAAAAACGGTTTTTCCGTAACCTGTGCAGAAAATGGTCAACAGGCACTCGAATTCATTCACAACAATCACTATGACCTCTTAATCTCGGATGTCATGATGCCTGTGCTCGACGGTTTTTCTCTCGTTAAGATGTTGCGCGAAGAAAACAACCTCCTGCCTGTTCTGATGATTACAGCCAAGGATACGTTTGACGACATGCGTGAAGGCTTTACATCCGGAACCGATGACTACATGGTAAAACCTATCAACGTAAATGAGATGGTTCTTCGGGTAAATGCGCTTTTGCGTCGATTCCAAATGCAATCCGAGCGACAGTTAACAATCGGCGACAGCGTACTCGACTACGACTCATTTTCTCTTTCATACAACAATAAAACAACCGTACTTCCGCAAAAAGAATTCATGGTACTTTTTAAGATGGCTTCTTATCCGGGAAAGATTTTTACAAAGCAACAGCTTTTGGATGATGTGTGGGGCTACTCCACAGAGAGCGATTCCCATACGGTAGAAGTACACATCGGAAGACTTCGCGACCGCCTGAAGGAAAATCATGATTTTTCCATAGTAACCATGCGCGGAGTCGGATATAAGGTGATTTGTAATGGCTAAAAAAAATAAGAAAAAATACATTCGGTTACAGGTATACTTTGTGTTAATTGTATTGGCAGAGGTTCTGGCAACGATCATACTTTCCATTGGAGCCCGGCTGATTTTTCAAAAGCTGTTTCACTACAGCTCCGAAATTCCGCAGTCTCTTTCCATCGTCGCATGCAGTTTTCTGATTGGCTTTGGTTTTTACAAGTTTGTCGATCATTTTATCTTCGAGGATATCCGACGTCTAAGAACCGGTATGCGAAACGTCATGACCGGCGATTTTACCGTGCATGCAGAGACAATAGGACGAATCAACGAGATTAATGAGCTGTGCGAAAGCTTCAATCAGATGGTTGCAGAATTAAGGAATATGGACACTCTGCAATCCGATTTCGTTTCGAGTGTTTCCCATGAATTTAAAACCCCGATTAATGCAATTGAGGGATACTCCACTCTGTTACAGGAAGACACGCTCAATGAGGAACAGACTCTTTATGTCGATAAGATCATTCTAAACACCAAGCGTCTCTCTGATCTCGTCGGAAATGTTCTCCTCCTCTCAAAGGTTGAAAATACTTCCATCAATGAAAAGAAAGAGGAATACCGTCTGGACGAACAGATCCGTCAGTCAATTCTTTATTTTGAAGAAAAATGGACAAAAAAAGAAATCGAATTTGATGTAGAAATGGATTCGATTTCTTTTATCGCATGCAGAAATCTTCTGCTTCATGTATGGAATAATTTAATTGACAACGCCATTAAGTTTTCTCCGCAAGGAGCAACCATTGCAATTCGTCTTGCGCGAACAGAAAACGGCATTGACTTTCGTATCAGCGACCACGGCCCCGGTATACCAAAAGCAGAACAGCTTCACGTCTTCCATAAGTTTTATCAGTCCGACAGCTCGCACAAGAGCGAAGGATACGGTCTCGGACTTCCGCTTTGCAAGCAAATTGTCGAGCTTCACAACGGAACGATTACGCTTGATTCCGATTATACCGAGGGTTGCCGATTTGTTGTTACACTACCATCCAAAAAATAATGCCTTACATTTCCGAGAACAAATTGATTTCCGACCAACTTATTCTCGGACTTTTTTTAGGTAAATCCGACACAAAAACAAGCTTACAAAAAAGGTAAATACAAACGACAACGGTTGTGCCTCCTGTACTCCGCTTAGTCCGCGTGACTGCTTTAGGACAAGCAATGTCGGGATAAACAAAAGTCCGCTTCGAAGACTCGATGCAAAGCATGCAAGAAGTTTTTCTCCGATACTCTGGTATCCCATTTCCACCATCATCGTAAGCGGAACAAACAGCTGACCGACACACATCAGACGAAGTGCACGTATACCAATGGAAACAACATTCGGATCGTTTCGAAGCTGCTCCACCAGACCGCCGGCAAAGATGCAGATTGGAATCGACATAACGAATAATACACATTCCGCACCAATAAACGCCGACCAAAAAGCTTTTCGGACGCGGTTTTTCTTTCCTGCACCGTAATTAAAGCTGCTGATTGGTTGAAAGCCCTGACCAATTCCGATTGCAACTGCCATTGGGAAAAAGCTAATACGCGATACAATACTCATCGCCGCTACTGCTTCGTCTCCATACATTCCGGCAGCATTATTAAGCATCACCGCCGCCACACTGTTTAATGCCTGTCGCAGCAGACTCGGAAAACCGGTTGCAAGGATATTCCAAACCAAACGCAAATCGCGCGCCACATAACAAATCGAAATGCGCGTCTGTGTCTTGCGGCGTAAAAACATACTAAGTAAAATACCAAAGCTTACACACTGTGAAACAGCAGTCGATATGCCGGCACCTCGTATTCCAAGCTTACATCCGAAAATCAAAATCATATCGCCGAATATATTTAACACGGCACCGATCATAAGTCCAATGGTTCCAAGCTTTGCTTTTCCCTCGTAGCGAAGCAGATTGTTCATGGTCAGACTGGATGTAAAAAACGGTGCAGACAGCATAATATAAAACAAATACTGCTTTGCATACGGTGCAATCGTCTTTGTACTACCAAGCAAAAACAGTAGAGGATTCATAAAAATCATGCTAAACAAAGCAACTGTAAAACCGATAAAAAATGACAGGAAGAAACCGGTAGAACTGTATTTTGTCGCCTCGTCCAAATCCTTTTGTCCAAGCTTTCTGGACATAATACTTCCCGCGCCTTGTCCGCACATAAATGCGATCGCCTGCAAAATGGACATATATCCAAATACAATTCCCGTCGCACCACTCTCACTCGTGCCAAGAGTCCCAACGAATGCGGTATCCACCAAATTATAAATATTCGTTACCAGCATGCTGATAATCGTCGGAACCGACAGTGTAAACAAAAGCTTTCCCACAGGCTTTGTTGTCATTCTCTCATACTGTTTTTTTTGTTGTTCTGTTCCCATGTTACTGCCTCTAATCCATTTTTAATGTAAAGGTACATTACCCGAAACCATGTCAAAGAAACGTTCCATCAAATACCTTTACAGCTTCTTATCCTTCATTATACCATATATCATTGCTACAACAAATAAAATATAAGCATTAGCACAACGAGACACATCGTCGAGTACACATACACCTCGATTGTCTTTTTTCGCTTACCGGAAATAAACAGGACAACTGCTGCAATGAATAACTCTCTTTGTAAAGTCAAGACGGCAAACAGAGAATTCGAGTTACTCGTTTTCTTAGCAGATAACCCGAACATCGTTTTTTCAAAGGATCAATTATTTGAAAAAATATGGGGATTTGATTATGTCGGCGACAGTGCGACCGTCGCCGTGCATATCAATCGAATCAGAGAAAAAATTGAAAAGGATCCGGCCAATCCGAAGTATATCGAGACGGTTTTTTTGGCCGGGTATCGGTTTAATATTTAGGCTAACGCCTTAAATATTCTGGCATTATTCGACCAATTTTTGAGAGTAACATATTTTTTCGGGATATGTTTCTACTTCTTTCCCCACTATTTGTACTCCTATTATCCGTTATCTCTTCCTATCCGTTAATAGGATTTACAATTCTCTCCGCAATATCTGCTGCTTGCAAATCAAGCATTTCCTTCACATGCTTAAAAACAGCCTCGTATCCTGCAGGATTGCCTGCATAGCCAAGTGGAACAACTTCCTTTGTCGACTCTCCACCTGCCAACCATTTATTAAGACCATCCGCAGACAGCGACGAAGACTTCATTGCTTTTGCCTTATTCAAATCGACATATTCCGGACAAATATGATTCATCAATGCCGTCTCAAATGCCCCTGCATGAATATCATAAAGTTCTCGTTCTTCTACCGGTTCTTCCTCAAACCATTCAGATGGGTATGGTGGATTTGAAACCAACAGAAAATCTTCATCTTCATTCCACCCAAACAATTGCAAATCCATTGCTTCAAGTACAAGCTTTACCTTCATTCCGAGTTCCGAATTCGCCCGTTTAATAGCAGCCACAATCGTATTTACATGATGAGAATCCCCATGATAGTTAAAGCAGTATACTTCCAAAAAGCCAAAGCTATTCAGGTTTTCAAATATCTCAAACAAAACCTGCATCATCGTCTCCGGCTTTAACGAAAAGCTTCCCGGAAATGCCCCTGTACAGAAATTGATTCCCCAATAATAGCCCGGAACAATCAGAGTTTCTTGCCCTTTACTTTCCAGTTCTGCTTTTACAAGCTCACATATCCTACTGCTATAATAAATATCCGAACCGAGTGGCAAATGCGGACCATGTTCCTCTATTACTCCAATCGGAAACAACAGCTTACTGCCCTTGTCGGCCGCATCTTTAATTTTCATCCAGTTTTGTGTAATCATATGTCATATCCTCCCATCTACACTTTTTCTAAAGTTTTAATTCCGTTTAAAATTATTTCAACAGACAGCACAAGACTTTCCCTCTCCGATGCCGGATTGCCAAATGCGCCGTTATTTACAAGCAACGCATACCCCTCCAAAAAGCCCCGGAATGTACGAATGATATGATTGATATTTTTTTCCGAAAGCTGCATCTTGCCCATAATCTTAAAAAGCACCTCAAAGAGCTGCTTTGTTGCATCTTGTGCCTCTTCATCCTGATATTTGTTGTACCAGAGCATCGCGTTGAATACACCCGGATTCTCTGTAGCATAATCATAAAATGTATAGCACATAACCCGAAGTGCATCATAACCACTCACACCTACGATAGACATAAGAATTCTGTTTTCCAACTCTCTCCAACCAAACAACATAATTTGTTTCTTCAGGTCATCTATATTTTTGATATGGTTGTACAAAGAAGGTGTCTGTATACCGAATTCATCTGCAATTGACTTTAACGAAACCTTTTCCAGACCAACTTCATTTGCCATATGAGCCGCTTTTTCAATCACAATAGCTCTGTCCAAACCTGCTCGTGCCACATCACATCCTCCTCGCAGCATTATACTAATTTGTTTAATATTTTAACTAATCGCATTAGTTTTGTCAACAACGGATAAGATCAATATTTTCTATAATAATGCTTTTAATGGAAAACAAATATCAATTTCCATATAACCATCTTCGCCCACCATTCGGTAAATGTCCAGGATCGGTCTTTCATCCAGCTGATTGCCTGTCTTTGATAACCATCTGCAAAATATCTCCTGATACACCATGAAAAGAAACTGTGGATATCCTTTGAAATGATACACAGCATATTTTCCACCATCAAATTTTTGTAAAAGCAAATCCTGATTGTCTTGCAAAGCCGGACTATCAGGCAAAATCGTCTGGCACAAATCATACATACAATGATTTTCATCCGTAATTGTCGGATCATCAATCGTGCATTCAATGTATAGTGTTTCTTCTGTGGCAAGGTGCTCATATTTCTCAATAAAGTTGCACCACGCTTCCGGAAGATTATGATAGTTGCCTTTCTTGCGCTCGTAAATTACCGTAAAGCCTTCGAGATTTTCTACCGTAATCTGATTTCCCGCATGATCCAAATCATCGAGTGTAAGCCCTTGCGAAAATGAGCTTTTTTCCACCATCTGTTCACTTGTTTTGCGGAAATTAGCCGGTGACATATTCAAATGCTTCTTAAATGCAGTTGCAAAGTTTGACGAAGAATACCCGTACTCTCCGCCAATCTCTGTAATGCTCTTTTCCTTCTCCACCTTAAGACGCCAGGCGCTTCTCTCAAGACGTACACGCTTGATAAACTGATACAGTGCCTCATCCGTATCTTCTTTAAACATACGTGTCAAATGATACTTAGAATACGAACAATGACGAGCGACATCATCTACTGTGATGTCCTCGTCAATATGTTCAAATATGTAGTTAATTGCCCGGTTTATGACTGCACGGCGTATTGTGCCATTGTCTTTTTCTTCCATTTAGTCTACCTCATTGTAATTTCTTCACCTGTTGTTTCACCAAACAAAATGATACGATTGCTGTCAACATTTCCGAGCACGGTGCGGTAAACCACACGCCATTCATTCCAAAGAATGCCGGAAGAATAAATGTAAATGCCAGAAGAAGCACGAGTCCCCGCAACGACGAAATCAGTGCAGATGACTTCGCATCACCACAGCTTGTAAAATACATAGAATTAATTACATCGTATCCCATAACAACAAACGTGATGGCATAGATCCGAAAGCCGGAGCCAACCATATTGGCAATGCTGTCATTACATCCAAAGGCTCCTGCGTAGCTCTTTCCTGTCACAAAAAAAATACCGGCAATAACAAGTCCCGTCACAAACAAAATATTGTTTGTAATCTTTCGTATATTAATCGCGGTTTCTGTCTCTTTGGCACCCCAGCAAATACTAATAAGCGGACAAATGCCTTGTCCAAATCCAATACAGACCATACTATAACCATACACTACAAAGCCAAGAATTGTAAATGCCGCAACACCCTCAGCACCAACATATTTCATCAGTACATAGTTAAACGCAAACATCGATATCGCACTTGCCATCTCACCTATGAACTCAGAGGAACCATTTAGAAGAATCTCCTTATTGACCGCCTTGTCACATGTAAAACAACAGAAAACCGAATTCCCGCCTTCTGATTCCAAAAAAAGCAAAGCTGAATCAATACTGAGAGCACTTGTACAAACAGAGATGCTACCGCACTACCTGAAACACCATAGCCAAGCATACCAACAAGAATGTAATCTAAGATTGCGTTCAATATACATCCTACAATGTTCACGAGCATGCATACCTGTGGTTTGCCATCCGTGCGGATAAACATTCCGAGTATCGTGCTAATTACCATGATCGGATATGTAAACAACATAATCCGGTAATAATCCGTAAAATAATCTGACAGCATTCCATCTGCTCTTAACACCTTAAGAATCGGTGTAAAAAGAAGAAATACAACTACCGAGATTACCACGCAGAGAATTGCTGCGGTTACTACTGACTGCGAAAATACCTCTGAAGACTTTTTTCGTTCCTTTGCTCCAAGAAGTCTTCCGCTAATTACCGAACCACCCACACCGATACAAAGTCCGGCTCCCAGATAGAAATACAGAATCGGCAGTCCGAGATTGATTGCTGCAAGTGCTTCCTGTCCCACATAGTTTCCTGTGAAGTATCCATCGGTTATTGTGATTACCGTCTGCAGTAACATTGCTATGATACTCGGAATCGAAAACTGTAGGATCATTTTTAATTTGTTTTCTTTGATTTGTTTGATATCCATACTTACATCTCCTTTACTCAGGTTCATTATAGAGATGTAGGTAATAATATACTTCTTAATTCGTGCTATCCGGCACCGCACCACATTTTTTATAGAACTCTACCGCAGGCTCGCTTGTCACAAAGTCAATTCTTTTAATGTCTTTGGGTTCGCACCAGTCTATCATATGCTTCCACAACTGCTTCCCATAACCTTTTCGAATTTGCTTAGAATCCACATAGAAAAATTCAAGTTCTGCACGCTTCCCTTCTCGCTGTCCAATAATAGTCATCCCCCAAAAGCCAACGAGTTTGTCGTTATCCATCATGACAAAAGAGGTATGTTTCTTTATGAACTCTTCTGTAACATTATAGATTTCATCAAAGGTTTGAAGAAATTCCTCATTAAAGCCCCAAACTGCTTCAGAGTCTCGGATGAGGGTTCTTAGAGCCGGTATATCGGCTGCATTTGGTTGCCGGAAAATTGGTTTTTTCATGACCGAAAGATATATATCCATATCATTATCCTTAAGGAATGAATTAATTTCCTCCAGAGCAATCCGCCTTGCCTCATCCTCAGGGTATCCATATTCACCGGTAGCCAACACCGGAAAAGCGATCGATCTTATCCCATTAAATTTAGCAATTCGCAAGCTCTTCCTATAACACGAGCGAAGCTTTGTCTCTGTCCCACGCTTTCCTGCTCTATACACCGGGCAAACTGCATGAATAATGAACTTCACCGGCAAAGCGAATCCGGGAGTAATGAATACATTCCCTTCTTCTACAAAGTCGATAAACTCGCTACGATAATTCAACAGCTCAAAATATCCTGCTGCCTGATATACATCGCAATCAAAACCCTTGCCAACCGTCGGTTCCTCATTTGCCATATTAACAATAGCTTCAACTTTCATATGTAATATGTTATCATATACGATTTTAAATGCCATTTTAACTCCATCCCTTCCAAACCTCAGGCTGATACTCAAGTGTAGATTAGTCCTTCCCGTCCCAGCTAATCATGTTTTCCATTCCGCCATTTGTCTGCGCAACAGATGTAAATCCACCCTTGCCTCACTTTTCCATTGCATCCATATTCTGCTCACAGCGTCGACTCTGTATAATCAAATATTATCATACCAAAATAAAAAATCAACGGGTGCAATTTCGTTTCGAAATCACACCCATTAACATTCGAAAGATATTAATTCATCCAAAATCTATGCCCATGGATCCGCAGCTTTTGGCTCACGAATTCCTACAAGAAGAAACTGCTCCCAAAGAAACCATTTTCCGTCGCCTCGCATACGCAAAACAATCTCACGAGGACTATCTGCGCCCCCGCAATCTACAAATAACTTTTTATATCCTTGATTTGCATCAGAATAAGGATTGGTATAAAAGGTTACTGTAAATGGCTGGGTAGGGGAATAATTGTTGTCAGGTACTGCTCCGTTGAAATATGAGAATGGTATATAGGTTTTTCCATCTCTAAACCTGTCGTCAATAAATGAAATCTCCTGATTCGAAAGAGGACTTGGTCCCTTTAACCAGTTAAGCATCTCAATACCAATCTGTTTGTCGGCAGCATATGCACACAACGCACAAAGTGAAAGAGCAGCCGTCTTAAACGGATTCGATAAATCTGCTTCAGGTAAGGCTTGCAGCTGTGCAAGACTTTCAGGTAACCCATTAAATGTAAATGTTTCGCGCTCACTTCGAAACGAATTCACAGCTTTTTCTGCCGTTGATAATACATTGTTCTTCAGCTTGTCAAAAATACTCATATAATTTTTCCTCCATTTAATTTTCTTTTTAAAAAAAACAGAGCTATACATTCATGAATAAATATACAGCTCTGCATTAACATAGATTTCTGTGAATCCGTTTACTTCTTTGTGTATGTTCCGTTCATACCGCCTAATTCACTTGTAATCGTTAATGTATTACCATCTAACGTATATGTAGCAACCTGCTTATCTGTCCATCCATCAAGCTTGAGTGTAATCTTACCGCCATCCTGAATCTGGTAAGTACCTTCATCACTGTATGTAAATCCGCAATCGTAACCCCAAGTCATTTTTCCGTTTCCATCAAAAGTTGCAGTCACATCGCCGTAATCCGGACTTTGGAAATACCAGGTTCCTTCAAGAGCATCTCCCTTTTTACCGGAATCGCCATCCTTCTTTCCACATGCACATACACACATAAGCATTAGTACCGAAAGTGCAAGTAAAGCAATAATCTTTGTCATCTTTGTCATCTTTTTCATAATCATTTTTCCTCCTGCGCTTAAATTTGGTTTGGTTTGCGCATTCGTATACTACTGCCAAACTGCCCGTTTTTACAATGGATCTCGGTATACTTTTACCTGTATAGTACCTGGTATACTCTTCCATCTATCGTGTAATCCATACGTTCACAAGGCAAGTTACTTGCACTCAATATTTGCTTATTTACTCATTTGATCTAACCATTTCGCCACACCATCGTCTGTCACCTTTTCGTGTATTCAAAAAATCTCTCGTTCCTTTGTTGCATTTATCCGGCAGAAAGGAAAAATATTCAACTGTATCAATATAAGAATATACGATTGGATAAATCTTATTCGAAAGCAAGTCATCCAAAACCTCTTTTATATCCTCTTGAAAGAAATTTGAAATAAGTATTTCTTCCGAAAGATTATCAATAACAAATGCACCGTTATATACAATCAATGGTATTTTGGCATCCAATCCTTTTGTAACCTTCTTTGCCGTCACATAAGACCTCGCTGTGGCATAGGAAAACAACACACCTTGTTGTGTAAGTCTGTTTATTACATCACATGTATATTCAGATATGGTTTCATCACTTCTTAGTAATGTTCCGTCCAAATCCGATACATATAAACATTTTTCCATTTAGAAACTCTCCTAAAATATTGCTATCCGTTTGGAAATGTTGCTGTGATAATAATTCATGTTCTCCAGTATTCGTTCATTTGAGATATAATCAGGCAATGGGCTAAATATACCCGTGCATTCTCCCGATTTCTCATAGCACCCTACATAATAGTTGCCCATTGGTGTAAGCATAACATATGAATAATCGTCATAACGCATATCCGTTCTTTGAATAGCTGATTTCCCCTTTGCTATGTCAAAGAAGGGGCTTCTTATCGAATTCCATATTTTTCTATGATATAATCCATATCCTTGTCACCTCTGCCTGACAGGTTGATGAGAATTGATCCCTTACCCATTTCCTTTGCAAGCTTCATACCATAAGCAACAGCATGAGAGCTTTCGATAGCCGGAATGATTCCCTCAAGTCTTGAAAGCTTGTAGAAGGCGTCGATTGTTTCCTCATCATTTACAACATCATACTTTACTCTTCCGATATCGTGAAGGAATGCATGCTCAGGACCACTCGATGGATAATCAAGACCGCTGGCTACCGAATAAACAGGAGCCGGTTCACCATTTTCATCCTTAAGCATGATACTGTTAAAGCCGTGCATGATACCCTCTGTTCCGTATTTTAAGCTGGCTGCATGATCTCCAAGAGCAGTACCACGACCAAGAGGTTCTACACCATAGATTTCAACCGGATCATTCAAAAAGCCTGAGAACAATCCCATAGCATTTGAACCGCCGCCTACACAGGCAACCACTGCATCAGGAAGCTCGCCTGTCATTTCCAAGAACTGTTCTCTTGCCTCGATACCAACTACACTTTGGAAATCGCGAACCATCATCGGAAATGGATGTGGTCCTACAACAGAACCTATGCAGTATATTGCATCCTTATATTCTCTGCAGTATGCATCAAATGCTGCATCAACCGCTTCCTTAAGTGTCTGAAGTCCTTCTGTTACTTCGATTACATTCGCACCAAGAATCTTCATACGCGCCACATTCGGAGCCTGCTTCTTAATATCTACAGCACCCATATAAATGTCGCACTCAAGACCGAAATATGCTGCTGCCGTTGCAAGTGCTACTCCGTGCTGGCCTGCGCCGGTCTCAGCGATTACTTTCTTTTTACCCATATATTTTGCAAGAAGCACCTCACCCATACAGTGATTGAGCTTGTGGGCACCGGTATGATTTAAATCCTCACGCTTTACATAAAGCTGTACATTTCCCAATGAGCCTGATAGTCTCTCAAGATAAGAAATCGGAGTTGGTCTTCCTTGGAATTCTTTGCGGATTCTTCTAAGCTCACTAATAAACTTGCTGGATTTGCAAATTGTAAAGTAAGCCTCGTTAATCTCATCCATTGCAACCTGAAGCTCCGGCGGAATATAAGAACCACCATATTTTCCAAAGTAGCCCTTTGCATCCGGATAATTTTTGAAGTATGTATCGAAATCAATGTTATTATATGTCATAATTTTGTCCTCCATTTTATAAATAAATAATTAATATACAAATTTGATTCAAATACTACGGCGCCATCGTTTCGTTAATAACATATTACGTACCTCCAATCAATAAAAAAGTCCTTGACAGAAATATACTTTTCTGTCAAGGACGAATAAACTTAAACTTATCCGCGGTGCCACCTTGATTCGTGTACTCACGCTCTTAGCAAGATACTAAAATATCTCCGACAACTAACGTATGTCTTCACGTCGCAGAATACTCTGTACCTTGTGGATACATTTGACTGCGCCCTCAGCGGTCCATTTGAAAATCTGTTTTTCACCCGGCTCTCAGCTACCCGGGCTCTCTGTAGAAACATAATTAACGTTATCTCCGCGTCATAGGTTTTATGATATATACCTATGTAAGAGTTATACCACCATAAAAAATGTATGTCAATACCAAAAAATTATTTCTGCTTCCAGATGTATTGGTTGAACGCCTCATTAAAAACGGTGCATCATTCGACTAAGAAAACCGGCAACGCAGGAAAATTTTGATGGATCCTGATTGAGAAAACAGCCTTTTTCTGTTATACTTTTCTGTGGGAAAAGGCTGATGTTTGTCAAATGCATGATTCATATGTATGACAGACAGCCGGATTTTGTGAAAGAATATGCAGGTAAGGGTTGAAGGTGTACAGATGATTAATTTTGCAAATAATTTAATTTTAGATTATGAAAAGGATTCAGACCGTCGTATTTCAGCTATCTGTAGGGCGTTAACTGTGCTGACGATTGTTACTATATTGCTTAACTTGTTGCATGTATTTACGATTTCTACCGCATTGTATCCGACGCTTATTGTGTCAGTTGTCATATTGCTCATGCCGACTTTGCTTTATGATATTTTGAACTTGCGTTCAAAGTTTATAAGATATCTTGTCCTAACACTTCTGGTTTTTATGTCCGGACTTATGTATTCGATTCTTTCATATCATGTAATTATTATGCTGATTCTACCGGTTGTAGTTTCCTGTCTATACTGTGAACGTACATATGTTATATACACCATGGTACTAAGCATCCCAATAATGATAGTGAGTCATTTGGTTGCATTCATGCTTAAGCTTGTACCTGATGAGCCACTCGTTACACTGCAAGGTGTATTGGTATATGGAATAATACCTCGTGTCATTGAGCTTGTTGCCATATCAGTAATCTGTATTGGTATAACGGGAAAACTTCAGCGATTGATTGCATCCCTTGTCAAAAAGAATAATGAGTTGTACGAAGAGCAGCAGATTATGGTGTATTCTCTTTCGGAGCTTGTTGAGACGCAAAGTCAAGAAACCGGCATGCATGTAAAGCGTGTTGCCGCATATACAGAAATATTATGTCGTGCTATGGGATTATCCGAGGAGGAAACTTGGAAAATTAGTGTGGCAAGTATGATGCATGATATCGGTAAAATCTGTGTTCCAAGGGAAATACTACACAAATCCGACGACCTTACAGAAGATGAATTCTCAGAGATAAAAAAACATGTTGATTATGGATATCAGCTCTTGGAAAACTCACCCGGAGAGATTATGCAGCTTGCGGCCAATATTGCTAAACAGCATCACGAACGATTTGACGGTACAGGATATCAAAATAATCTTAAAGGTGAACACATCAATATATATGCGCGATGTATAGCTGTAGCAGATGTTTTTGATGCCCTTGTAAGCAAACGCTGTTATAAGAAATCTTGGACTCCGGAACAAGCGAGAGCGGAAATTTTGAGTCAGGCCGGTCATCAATTTGATCCCCAAATTACCAAACTATTTGATGAGCATTTTGATGAATTTCTTAAAGTTATGGAGAACTTTCCTGATACTCCTTAAACTAAAAATTGACAATACCCACGGTGGCATCAAACTCTCTTGCAATCGCTCGGATATGCAAATCGTATCATTCTCACCATTCGGATCTATTTTACCCTCTTCATACAAGGCATACATCTTTTCCCAATAAGCATTTGATTCATCCAAAGTATGGAATACTTCATTTGCAAAAACAACCTGATATCCGTTTGTTCCTTCCGTTCTGATTTCAGACATGTACATGAACTTATCCTTCACGTAAGCCGGCGTCCCAAAATGATCACGATGTGTAAAGAATCTCCTCACATTCCTGCGGAAATGACTGCAGATAACTCTGTACTTTCTCGTCTTCTCTGCCATAATCAGCCTGTCCGCTTATTTCTTCCGCATATAGATTTGATTCACTCACATTTTCGGAATGCTGTTCCAGTTCGGTCGTTATAGATACCTGCTCTGTCTTCACGCACGCAACTAAAAAGAGCATTGAACAAATCATTAATAACATTGAAACTTTTCGATTCTTTTTCACACAAATCCTCCTTTTAAAAACCACATCATCATCTCGCCCATAATATTCAAATTTGATTTCGATCTTTATATCATCATTGTCATATATGGTGGAATACAAATAATCCCATCTTTGATAATCAGATTTCTAGGATGAATGATGAAACTCTCCCCGATTCGATTCCTATATTTTTCCCTAAAATTATTCAATGATGTTGTTTTATACTGCCTTCCTGATTTCACTTCAATCGGATACATCTTGTATTTCAATTTGCTGTAATTTGAGATAATAAAATCGATTTCCATATCATTTCTGTGCTTATCTTCATTATAATGCGTATAGAAATTTCATCAAATGCATGGCTTACCAGGAGTCCCGTATCTCCCAAATAACACTTAACATAGCTTCTCGTTTCATTTAATGAT
>JAUNJN010000036.1 GCA_030533235.1 Eubacteriales bacterium
CATCTGATTTCCAGATTTCCGGAAGTGCGATTTCATCGCACAAGAATATTCATCTGCACAGGTCATTGCTGGATCATCAAATGGCACAGACCTGGAATTGCACCAAAGAATGTAACCTTATATCATAAGCATAAAACAACAGACTATTATCACACGCATGCTTATTACTACACGGAGGAACAAGCTTTGTATCAAATTCTTAGTCACGACAAATATGTACTATCAAAAAAATCCAATCAGAAGCAACCTTCTTAAGCATTGTAAATCCAAAGAAAAAAGCACCTGCTATGCAAGTGCTATAATCTTCTTGATAAATCATTTATAAATTAATTATTTAGTTCTACTATCTTTACAAGTTCATTATTATCTGTATAAACAAACAAAATATCCTTGTTCATATCAAAGATTAATGAATTGTATTTTCTTTGTAAAGTATCTATTTTTTCTGTTTGATTTGTATTTAAATCAAGCGCATTAATCTGATTATTGTTTACATCATACAGATAAACAATATTTTTCTCAGCATCAAAGCCTACAATTCTTGTTAAGTTATTCTCAGTTTCATATATTTTTTTTGCTTTTTTTTCATTAAAGTCTAACACAAAAATGCCATCACAATATGTTGCATCTTGTTTACCCTCTACATAATATGTATTTGTTGATTTAATATTATACAATAGGTATGTATTACCATTACAAAACGAAAGATTATTTCCACTGATGTTGTATACATTATCCAACCCAATATATATTTTTTTATTACTATCTTCTCTTGGTGAACGACAGACAAAAACATCTCGTCCATCACAATTCACCCAATATGTACTATCCTCTTCGTAAACATAATCATACAAACAAACTCTGTTCTCTACAAAATCCATTTGCGCAAATCCTATAGTTTTTTCATCGCGAATAATCTCTGTTTCCTCTATACAAAAAAGTGCATTTTGTCCCTCAGGAATAAAATATAATTTACCACAATTATATTCCATTTCTTTAACACCTTCTAAAACATATTCCTTAAGAGTATTCATGTTTACAATATGAAGTTTGGATCCCATATCTAGAACATACAAATACACATCTGTGTAAATCATATTCTGAATATTAATATCGGACAAAATAATTTTCCGATCTGACATTCTATACAAATTTGTTTGATCTATATATAAGATGTCATCCCCATTACAAACACTGTATTTAAATTTAGTTCTACAATTCTCATCGAAATGATCTGTCAAATAAACATCCTGTGATGTATCTGTCGCGCAATAGTTTTTATGCATCTTATTTTTTATTCTTAAAACTAACGCAATAGCTAAACTAATAATCAAAATTCCGACAATAATTATAGTTACTTTTTTCTTACTCATGGTTCATTAACTCCTATAACCTCAAAAACTTCCTTAGGTTTTTTATAATCACCTAACTGTGTAATGTACTCACCAACTGAATAATATGGTCCTCCTATCGGCGGATCACCATATTCGTTATGTGAGTAATAACACGCATTACCATTGGCGTCTTCCCCTGCTGTCAAACAATAAGTATGAACTCCTCCTGTAACATGTGTTACTATGTTGGTTGAATCTTGATATCCATATCCCTCTAAGGTCTCTGGAATAGTATACGGATTAGTCCCTAATCCTCCCTCTTCATACCCAAATAGCCCTGCCTGCATCAAGTTATGATTCATAGTATTATCATATACAATTTGTGATAATGATTCGTGCGAACCAGGATTATAGTATTCCATCGCATTATAGATTGCTATATTTTCGCAAAATGTATTTGATGCATTTGACTGAACTGGCTCATTTGGATTTGAATACATGCCCGCAATCATTGCATCTTCTTGATTATCTATATAAACTGGATGAACTGTAGGTGGATATGTTTGATTATAATGCGAATGTGCATTATTCCATGCTTCTTCAAGCACGCTATTGTGATCATATGCGGCTTGAGCATCTTGTGCACTTAAACCAGTTTGTAAAGCCGATAATATCCAATCATATTTATGATCACTACCATACGACAGGAAATCATTTAAAGAAAACGAATTACCATTTCCCTCAAAATCGTCTGTAAAATCTTGAAGCATATTAAAAGTAAACTCGCTCGGATAACCATCCACATCTGCACCGAATATGTATTGCAGCAATTCCACCATATGCTTATTTTGTAACAATTCTTCGAAACTGATTCTACCATTCTTAAGTTCCTCAATCATTTTCTTATAAGCTTCAATAAATTTATCATGATCTTTATACCAATACTCATCAAAGTATTCATCATTATTCCAAAAATCATCAATGGATTGGTCGCCCGTATTACTTGTTCTACTAACATTATCTAACTGAATAGCAACACCATTTCCCATAATGACTTCTTCTGCCATTATATATCTCTTGACAATTTTATCTAACGACTCCGATAAATCATTGATTGTTCTAACTTGCTTGTCTAAATCCGCATCTATATATTCAAAATTGGACACCAATTCCCCCAATCCAATTTCATTTAGTCCAGATGAAGCATTTGCAATAATAGACTTTTGTTGCTGTAAAATCCCCTGAATCACACCGAATATAGTATATACTAAATTAAAAGTAAATACACTAATTACTTTCACGACATTTTCATTTTGGCACTTTTCACAATCACAGTTATCTATTTTTACTTGCTTTGAGTTATGCTTGACAATGCTTTTTGAGATTGGTTCCACATTCCATCCCCACCACCCACCTTTGTGACGGCAGTATTTTTGTTTAGGAAATCGGTATTTCTCATAATAAAAAAGCACCTGCTGTTGCAAGTGCTAATGATCTGTAAACGGCAAGTACTTTTCCATATTTTGGGGCAATTAATTTTCCATAAAAAACGGCAATTAATATTCCATACCTATCTTGTTTTTGATACCCACGGAGTAATCCGTGGGTTGTTTGTTAATTAGAAACTTCTGCTTTCTTCATATCGTTTTTAGATAAAAATGATTTGCAATTTTCCAACCGGTAGCTCTTTCCGCTCATCTGAATACGGTCACACCGATAGGACAGCCTGTCAAGAATTGCAGTAGCAAGTGCTGCATCATCCAAAAATTCAGCCCATTCTTCAAATCCCTTGTTGGTTGTAATAATGATAGAAGTCTGTTCCTGTAACTGTGATATCAGTTGAAAGAATAGATTTCCCTCTACTGACGTTATTGGGAGATAACCAACTTCATCCACCACCAATAGATTTGATTTCAATATCCGGTTCATCTTGGTTCTGCTTCGTCTGTCCACTTCACAGGTTCTAAGCACCTGCATTAAGGACTGCATACTTGTATAACTTACCTTGTAACCTTCCTCACAGGCATGGTATCAAATTCTTAGTCACGACAAATATGTACTATCAAAAAAATCCAATCAGAAGCAACCTTCTTAAGCATTGTAAATCCAAAGAAAAAAGCACCTGCTATGCAAGTGCTATAATCTTCTTGATAAATCATTTATAAATTAATTATTTAGTTCTACTATTTGGACAAGTTCATTGTTGTCTGTATATACAAACAACACATCCTTGCTCATATCAAAAATCAGGTCATTATATTTCTTTGGCAACTTATCTATTGTTTCTTCTTGATTTGTATTTAAATCAAGTACATTGATATTGAAATTATTTACATCATATAAATATACATTTTTCTTCTCTGCATCAAAGCCAATAATTCTCGTCAAATTATCGTTCGTTTCATATACCACGTTTGACTTTTTATTGTCAAAATCTAGTGCTACAATGCCATCGCAATAAATATCCCCTTGTATTCCTGTATATTTTTTATTCCCATCACGTCTTTGATATAAAATATATGCAGCATCCCCAGTAACAGATAAATTATTATCAGAAATAATATAATCATCATCCAATAAAATTCCGTCCTTATTTTTCTTATCTTCCGAAATTCTATTTCTTGCAACAGAAACTTCATGTTTTTTTATAGAGGTATTTCCATTGCCACAAACAATCCAATAATAATAATCCCCTTGATACTGGTACCCATCCAAATTAAGCCATCTCGCATTCGACAAAACTGACATTTTACCAAATCCAATAAACTCATTATTATTCAATACGTCTTTTTCACTGTGATAATATATATCTTTGTTATCACTTTGCGATAAATAAATGTATTCGCCATCATACCCCAATCCGTCCACAGAATCTATTATATAATCCTCCATAGATTCCATATCGAATACATGAAGTTTGTCATTAGTTTCAAGAACATACAACCAAGTATCTGTGTATATCATTTTATCTACCATTATATTTTCCATGACTATATTATTATCCGGATAATGGTATATATTTTGTCCATTAATATACACAAGATCTCTATCATTATATGCTATATGTTCATCATATTTTATGCAGGTATCGCAAAAACGATCTACAACATACGTATCATCCGACTTATCTGATATTACATATTCCTTTACTTTATTGTTTTTGCATCCTGCAAGTACAAAAGATAGCAGTACAAAAAATATCGTAATTCTTTTTATTTTCTTCATTCCCTTACTCCTACAATATTAAATACTTCAACTGGCTCATTCGAGTACGCAGTATTAACACAATCAATAAACTCTCCTACTGAATTAAATGTCTGTTGACTTTCCGCACCTTCAGTTAACTCAGCAAGATTATATGCATTATGTGCAACATACTTACCATTTTCATCTACGGTTAAACAGTATGTATGAATTCCATCCGTAATATCACCTTCTGTATTCCATGCACTAATAATTACAACCGGTTCTATATCTGGTGTAATTGCATCTGCTGCTGATACAAGAAGTTCATCCGCATCATATCCATAATGCTCCATTGTCGACGCAATCGAAAAAAGGGTCGACTCCAAATTCACCCGGAGTAACAACTACGCCATCAACCCCCATCGTATTTCCATGCGTGGAATTATATTGAACAATTTCCGATAAAAATTCATGTTCTCCAGGATTATAATATTCCATAGCATTATATATTGCGATATTCTCACAAAATGTTTGCGCAGCACTTGTTTGATTTTGATTGAGCAAAAATGAATACATTCCATCCAATGCTGACCCTTCTTGATCACATATGTACGTATGTATACCATCTGTGCTTATTAATCCATTCGCACCATCACTTACATCTAAAGAACCCCAACCATTCTCAATGGCAATATTGTTTTCATATGCAATCAGGGCACTAAGAGGGTCAATAGGCCGACGAAGCAGCAATAAAACAGATTGCAATAATTGATTAGATTCTCCCAACCCTAGAAAATCATATAAGCCAAATGAATTACCATTTCCCTCAAAATCGTCTGTAAAATCTTGAAGCATATTAAAAGTAAACTCGCTCGGATAACCATCCACATCTGCACCGAATATGTATTGCAGCAATTCCACCATATGCTTATTTTGTAACAATTCTTCGAAACTGATTCTACCATTCTTAAGTTCCTCAATCATTTTCTTATAAGCTTCAATAAATTTATCATGATCTTTATACCAATACTCATCAAAGTATTCATCATTATTCCAAAAATCATCAATGGATTGGTCGCCCGTATTACTTGTTCTACTAACATTATCTAACTGAATAGCAACACCATTTCCCATAATGACTTCTTCTGCCATTATATATCTCTTGACAATTTTATCTAACGACTCCGATAAATCATTGATTGTTCTAACTTGCTTGTCTAAATCCGCATCTATATATTCAAAATTGGACACCAATTCCCCCAATCCAATTTCATTTAGTCCAGATGAAGCATTTGCAATAATAGACTTTTGTTGCTGTAAAATCCCCTGAATCACACCTATACGAGCAACTGACTGCTTAAGATTTACTGCTCTAACACAAAATTCACTCATTATTTTCTCCTTATCGACGTAATAAATTACAAACAAAATCAAAAAGATATATATCCTTCTTCAATCAAGATATACTTATCATTTAAGTGTTCAATAAATGAATATACCAATTTGCTAAGTCCTACATCATGAATGTTTGAAAGAAACAAACCTATCATAAACGCAACAATCACAATTATCAAAAATGGAACAACATTCATTTTAAAATACAAATGTTTTACTAATGCTATCACCATAATAATTACTGGTACTACTACTAGAAGTACAAATACACTGATTGAAACATATGAAACTATATCACCTGCATTAGTTATTCTTGTATTGCTAGGATTTCCCCAACCGTTCCAAGATTTATTCCACAAATATACTAAAAAAGAGGCACATATTTCAGTAATTATCTCAACCCAAAACATTATGATTATACAAAAAATAATTTTATTATCCTCGTATAATTTGACTATTTTTTTCATATTCAAAACTCCTATGTAGCCTATTGCAGTGCCTTTAATCTTTCTAAAAATCTAAGTGCATCTGCATAATTACTATTATTCATATCATCATAATAATTATTAAATGCCTCCATTGCAGTCACACCACTGCCATAGTCAACACGATGAGCTATATTGTCAGCATCTAAATCCGCTATGTAATCATCATTTCCGAATGACACAGATCCATTATCGGTAGGAATAGTTGCATCTCCTAACCATCCCACTACGTCTTTTCTTGATTTTTCATCAAACCAACCGTAATCTGTTAATGGATTCCATGTGTTATCAACACCATTCCAACTATGATTTAAATTACCTGCCAATGTATAACACATATGCGCAAAATCACCTTTACCATTATACATATTATACATTTCATTAATTCTACTTTGCATCTGCTAATCTGTCAAATCGTAAAACCCAAGGCCTACAGCCATTGAAGTTCTCCATTTTTCTCTTTTTTCTGGGGTTAATGAATACACGCATGTCGAATTAAACGTGGACGGACTTGACGTCAATTGATTTTGTATTCTAAGATTATATCTTAAATAGTTATAATCTGATTCGGATAATCCCAACTGATTGACAAAGAAATCTTCGTGTTGCATCTCATCATATGCATTTCCTGCACCATTTTTCCACGGATTAACAGCATCATTAATACCTGACAGCTTCCGGATGATGTAGCGAAACAAATCATACTGAAAGAAACGGGCTGTTCCACCGTGAAGGATTTTCAGGTTCTTTCACTATCCGACAGAAAAAAATACCTTTTCCGCTTACACGAAAAAGGTATTTCCATTCGACAATTAAATCGACTGACCGGAGTATCAAAAGGAATCATCTCAAGAGCTGTGACAGAGGGACACTCCTTGTGACAAAAGAAACGTCCCTAATACACAAACACCTCTTTTGTTTCAACATCAAGTGCATCCGAACTTACCGCCGGTGTATCACTCCAACCAGACCAATCGCCATATACATTACGTTTGTGATAATAGGTTGTAATTAACGAACGATCCTGATACCGATACACGGTTCTTGTTTCAACCCATCGCGTTGCTGAAGAATAATACGCAGTATCACTCCAATCCGATAAGGATGTCCACCTATAGAACGAATATGTATTTGTCGCAGTTCTTGTCTGATATGTATACGTTGTCGTTGTAACACTATCCTTTAAGAACCAATAGTTCCACTTATAGGCACATGCATGTGATCCATACGCCTGCTTTCCACCAATATCCTGCATACTTACTTTACTCAAAGGTGTAGTTGTTGAATATGTATGATACGCATTATTTTTTTGAATTGTCCCAGACGAATTACTGCCCGAAGACACCGAATCAATTCCTTTTGTTCCATTTGTATACGTATTGTCATAATGATAATAATTATATGTTGTCGATGATGAAGTATTGGTAATTCGCAACAAATCACCCTCTGTCGGCTTTGTAGTCGTCGTTTGATTACCACTCCAGCCGGAATATGTCGTAGAAATCGGCGTAGAACTCTCGAGCGTCCATCCGCTAAGTGACGTACTGGTTGCGGTAGTTGTTTCTTTGTCCTGATATCGATACTGTGTTTTTGATTCTACATTTCTACTGTCACTTGAATATGCAACATCCGTACTCCAGTTACTAAAGGCTCCATAACTACTCCAGCTGGAATCCTGGTCATACAAAGTCCAGCCTTCAAGATAATCAACTGAACTTGTAACAGTTTCTTCCGATATACTTCTTGTTCGATATTGCGTTTTCTTTTCATTGTTACAAACAGTCAGATTCACCACACTCCCTTTTATGACGGACGTATTCACACCTATACTCTGAGAAATGACGTTCCCTGTCTGTTTGCTCTCATCATGAATATACGAAACCATACCAATTAATCCATTACTGCTTAGAACCTGAAGTGCCTGTGCTTCACTCTGTCCTATCAGATTAGGCATTGTTGTAGTCTCTACAGTATCCACCCCTTCATACTGTGCTTCTGTCGTAGCAGGTGCAGATGTAGTTGCTCCACCACTGTTACTGTTATTATCAGTCCCCTCATTATTATCTGAATTTGCAACATTTTCTGTTGTTGGCGTTTCAACTGCAAATTGTTCATCATATGCTTGTTGCTGTTCTTGTGTAACAAAACTATCTGCCGTTATATTTTCTGCATCAATCGATGCTTTATCATTTCCATTACTAACTTTAAGAACAATTACACTCCCCTTATTAACCAGCGTATTAGCTTCCAATGATTGTGACACAACATGATCTTTCAAAACTGCATCATCGTCAACATATTCAACCGAAACAACAAATCCCTTTTCTTCAAGTATTTGTTTTGCTTCATTAATATCCGAGTATTGGATATCCGGAACTAATATCGTTTCTACGCCCAAACTGACAACTACTTCAATAACATCACCTTGTTTTGCCGTAGTTCCTGCTTCCAATGATTGTGAAAGGATGATTCCCTTTTCTTTCGATTCACTATATTCACTTCGAACCTTATAAATATAAAGTGCACTGTCTCTTACAATTCCGATTGCCTCATCAAAAGAAACATCTACCAAATCAGGAACAATCGTATCAACGGTAATATCATATGACATCCCGATTGATACTTCAATATCCATTGAGCTTCCTGCCTCAACTACAGAATCAGCCTCTAAACTTTGACTTACAACTGCACTTGGCTTTATACTACTCTCCACATAAGCACTTGAAAAAACAAGATCCGTTTCATTTAGAACACCTTCAGCATCTGATTCCATCATCCCGACAACATTCGGTACAATAACCTTCTCTGCGCCAGCAGAAGAAAGCACCAACAAAGTTGTGCCTTCTTCAACAATACTACCACCATACATATGCTGACCTAACACCTTGCCTTCTTCAATATTGTTAGAATATTCCTTACTATAAATCTGAAATACAATACTGTTGGAATCACACTTTTTTTGTGCCTGTTCAACCGGCATATTTATAACATTCGGCACACGTGCATAACCAAGCGGAACCTGATTTGCTTCAAGCTTTTTTGTTGTAAAACGAATTGTACCGGTGGCGATAAGCCCGCAAAAAACAATCAAAGCTAACATCGCTGCCACCGAAACAAATTTAACCCACATTGGCATACGACCGATATCCATTTTACGGTTTTTTACTTTTATTCGTTTTACTTCCTCTGCTTCTAAATCACATAAGAACTCTTTTGCCGATTTTGTACGACCTTCGATTTTTACATTGAGTGCATTCATAATGCTGTTCTCAGTATTTTTTTCAAGCTTAACGCCTAATTTAGATGGCTCCTTCAATCGGTCAATGGCACTTCTCTCCATTGCATCCTCAGGCGTAACACCCGAAATCATTTTATAAAATGTTGCAGCAACGGAATAAACATCCGTCCACGGTCCCTGATCTCCCATACTCCGATATTGTTCTTCCGGGGAATAACCCGGTTTCAAAATAACTGACAAGCTTTTGCTGTGTTTCGTAGTGGCAAATCTTGATGCGCCAAAATCAATTACTTTGACCTTCCCTTCATTGGTAACAAAAATATTATCGGGTGCAATATCTCTATGAATAATACCTTCTTGATGTGCGCATTCTAACGCTTCCAAAATCGGTTTAATCATTACAATTGCCTCTTCAACCTCGAATTTTCCTTTTTCTTCAATCAATTCTTTGAGTGTATGACCTTCTAAGTATTCCATAACAATATAGGCAGTATTATTTTGTTCAAAACAGTCATTGATACGAACAATTCCCTCAACATCCTGAAGTTTTGCAAGACATTTTGATTCCTGCATAAATTTATCAAGACCTGATTCAAACTGTTCTCTTTTGTCGCCAGAATAAATTGTAAGTTTTTCTTCACCATGAGCTCGTGTGGCAAATTCGTTCGGAAAATACTCTTTAATCGCAACCTTTTTTTCCAAAACAGCATCCCAACCCAAATATGTAACGCCAAAACCACCATGCCCCAGCACTTTCCCAACAATATACTTTTTGTTCAAAATTGATGTCGGACATAAATGGATCGATTCTTTTGTGTCTGTTCCCTCAACATAACCACAATGAGGACAAACTTCATATTCATCATCATAATCTTCCATACATCCCATACATTTTCTAAGCATATATTAATTCTCCTTTATCAACGCATTGTATTCCTCATCACAATACTCCTGCAAATCAAACAGATTTTCCTTATCAATCACAAAATTGTCAACATATGCCTGAATCGCGTCCAACTCCCAGTTGACATCCACATAATCAGCAAAAACCTTTTTATTTAATGGAGTTCCGCCTTCATTTTGCACATAAAATATATCTTCACTTGTTTCGCTCAACAAATAGCATATAATTCTCGTTGCAGCCGCCTGTTCCTCATCACTTCCCTGATTACTAACACTCCACGCTTCCGTAAAACAAGCCATTATGCCATTTTCTAACCTTGGCAAATCTACTACCACCTCATACTGACCTGCAAACCTATCTTGTACTTCCGCATATTCACTACCCGTTGACGCTACATAATACATGGATTCTCCACTAACAAATGCTTCAAAATCATTCGTGCTGTTATCAACGTCTAATGTACTCTTGAATCCGAGTGCAATTTTAATACCTGTCGGCATCTGATTCTTTTCAGGAAAGTAATCACTATATTGATCAAACAAGTAATACTCATTTTTATCAGCAACCCTAAAAACATCATTTAATTTGCATGTGCACGCTAATAGCTCATCGTTTGCCTCTGTGCTAATGAATAAATCCGGCAATGCATCCTGTTTTGCTGCTGCCTGTAGCTTGTCATAATATTGATCACTTGGAACCTCCTCAACATTTACCGTAATATGAGGATAATCAGTCGTAAAGTTTTGTATTCTACTGAGAAAAGCTGTCTCCGAATACAATGTTGACTCAGAATCCACCGGTATCCAAACATCAACAGTGGCCTCTTTCAACTCCGCACTGAATTTCATTTTGTTATACACGAACAGGCTGATTGCAGTGCCTGCTGCAATAACACCTGTAATAATTGATAATGACAACACCCTTTTTCGTTTTCTTCGCTTAAGATCAGCCTTCAATGACAACACTTTTCTCTGATGCAAAATCGCTTCCTCAAACTGGGTGACATTTTGAAAACGTAAATCCTGATTGAGTGCCATTGCCATCATAATTGCATTGCTAAGATATTCAGGTATCTTCGGATTAAGCTCGTATGGCTCTTTTACATCGTCTTCGACCACTCGATTAACAGACTCCGTTGGAACGACCCCCGTCACCATTTGATACATCGTAGCACCCAAAGCATAAATATCTGTCCATGGTCCCTGTTTACTTTTGCTGCGATACTGCTCGGGTGGCGCATATCCCGGTTTCAATACAATTGACATCGTTTTTTCTTGCTCACCATCTGATATTCGTGCCGCACCAAAATCAATCAGCTTTACCTTATCCGGAATACAAATAAAAATATTATCCGGACTAATATCTCTATGAAGTATTTTTTCTTTATGAATAACCTTTAACGCCTCAATAACAGACAGTAAAATATTGGTACTTGTCTCGATATCAAGCATTCCGCCATTCATTTTTAGATACTCTTTCAAAGATATCCCATCCAAAAACTCCATTACAATATAGCCGGTTCCATTCTCTTCAAAAAAATCATATACATTTACAATATTCGGATGCTGACCGAATTTCGCAGTACTTCTCGCTTCATCAAGAAAACGTTCGAGTCCTATTGAAAATTCGTCACGCGCCTTTTCAGCATACAATCTTACATTAATTCCATCTGATGCACGATTCACTAATCCCGATGGATAGTACTCTTTTACTGCAACAACCTTCTCAAGCTGTGTATCCCATGCTTTATATGTAATACCGAAACCACCAAATCCTACCACAACACCAACGCTATATCTTCCGCGGAGCATAGTTTCCGTTTTTAGATGATACACCTCATCCGGTGCAGTTCCTCGCACAAATCCACAATGCGGACACACATCATACTCATCATCATATATTTCCATGCATTGCATACAACGTATTTTCATAAGCTTTCATCCCATTATTGTCAATTAATCAGTCCAAATCGCAACAGCAGAATAATTATCCATCCCCGTACCTTTGCCGGCTTGAACAATATACTCCTGCATTAACCGATTCCATTCGTTACAAGTCCTCGCCTGCTTCAAAAATCGAACCATCGTCTTTTCATCTATCAATTCCCAAAATCCATCTGTACACAGTAAAAACGCATTACGCTTTGTTTTTTTCAAATGAATTTCTTCTGAAATCTCATATTTCGGACCATTCCAAGGTGTCCCAATCACACGAAGTAATCGATTTCGATCGTCGTGATGTCTTATTTCTTTTTCCTTGATTTCGCCCGATAAAACCAACATTTGCGGCACACTATGATCTAATGTACGCTTCTTTAGTTTCCCCCCACAAAAATAATAAAGCCTTGAATCTCCTACATGCGCAAAACGTGCCGTTTCCGAATTAATATGTAGTACAACTAATGTTGTTTTCATATCACAAAAATCACGATTCTGTGTTTGCTTCTCCAAAACATGATTTTGTGCCTTTTGAATAGCTTCCCCAAGAAAGTCTCCGTTCAATCCCTTCTCAACAAAACTTTCGAGAATCGTTTTTACAGCAAGTCCGGACGCAACTTCACCAAACCCATGACCACCTAAACCATCTGCAACAACAAAACAATATTCTCCATTATTTTCAATCATACCAACTGAATCTTCGTTATTGTCACGCTCACCCTGATTTGTCAGCAAATCAAAATCCATCATCGTTTGCTCCTATTTTTTCTTTCCACAATTTCTACACTTTGACACAAAAACAGCATTCAAAACATTACACTTACTACATCTCCATGGAGACGAAATCAAAACATTTGTCAGGCCTTCATCAATTGCTTCATCTTCTTCCGGAGAACTGGTTTCCGTCTCATAGACTGCATCAAATCCAGTTGTATTATGTTCCTCGTAAATACCTTGTTCTGCCTGCCATGATTGTTCAACTATCCCCATGCCCCCCGGCCACCAGTTAAAACCATCTCGACACAGGGGAACCACCATAAAGACAGAATCACCAACTTGAAAAGTCGTCATATAATCAAGTGGCATATTCATCGTTACCTGCATACCATTCATAAACACCGCACCAACTGACATCGCATAATTGATGTATAAAACTCCCATATTGAAATCATAACTTATAACCGCATGATTTTCAGGATACACATACTGCTTATCACGAAGAACAACTACATTCGATGATCCACATCCAACTGTATTATCAACTGCATATAATTCATGACTTTTACCATATTCCGATCCTGATATACCTACTAACCAGCCCACAACAGGGCCATAATCAAATGTCTGGTCACTTTGTGGTTGTTGAGTATACGTTTGAATCACACTTTCATAACCTACCGCTTGCTGCGAATATGTATTTGTTGCTTGAACATACTTTTCAGACGGTCTTTGCTGCACACTCTGATTTTGCTGAAGCTCTTGACTTGATTGTGCAAGCTGACTCATATTTTGATTATCCGAATCGAATTCCGACGGGCTTTCTGTACTATTCTTTCTTCGCGATACAAGATTTGCGTAATCATATTTTGAAATCGTCTTATTGGACGTTTCTTCCTCCTCTTGCTTACGCATACTAACAACCGGTTTTACAGAGCTTGCAGCTCCGGAACTATTCTTGCAATGTGGACACGCTGAGAATTTATCACCATCATAAAAATGACCGACTTTACATTTTTTCAAATCCATATTTATCACTCTCCATATCGCATCATAATAAGAGATGCATTATCTTGTTTCTTTTTGTCTTTTAATTGTATTTTTTCAATCATACTGTTTACTATGTTTCGAACCGGCATATTTACTTGCGATAACATAGCCACAATTTCATCATCCGACAGCGTTTGGAACACGCCATCCGAACAAAGAATCACTACATCTCCCGGCAATAATTCATATGCGGATTTACTAACATCACAAAGCTCCAGATTACCGATTCCCAAAAAACTAATCAAGCTGTCCGACTGTGTCTTGCTTGCCGTCAGCTCTGCAAATTCTTCCTTTGTGATTCTATTTTTTTTCAACTCCTCTTCCAATTGCAAATAATAATTATGCGCTCTTGTAAGACAAGTTAGTTTTCGATTTTTATTTGTATATAAATACACCCGGCTATCGCCAACAGACGACCAATAAAATTTATTTTGATGAACAATCGCAGAAACAATCGTTGTTCCACATACAATTTGTTCGTTTTTATCATCCACTAATTTACAAATCACATCATCCAAATGATGCATTTCATCATCCAAAAATTTTGGAATATCATCCCAGTCTTCTATCCGATTAAAATGTTTTTTTAAAAGTTTTACGGCAATATAACTTGCCCAGTCACCTTCATCAAGACCTCCCATACCATCACACACAACGGCTAAACCATTGCCATCTTTTGCCTGATAATATAAGTCATCTTCCTGCTTACTTCTTTTTCCTTGAATTGTTTTTCCGTAAATGTCAATTCCCATGTTCCCCAACTCCTAAACCTAATCAAGCCACGGGTTTTATCCCGTGGCTTTCAGTTTTATGCAAATGAACTTGCGTTTGAATTAATTGTGTTTTCTGTTGTATTATAGCTTTCAACCGTCTTATCCAAAAATGCTGCATATGACTCAACAATTTTCTTGTATTCCTCAAAGCTTGCTGACATGTTATTAAAGTTTGTACGAATTGTCTCCGCTCCATCACTTTGCCAGGTTGAAGAAAGATCATTCATCTTTTTCTTGATATCCTGAAGATTTGTATCCATCGCAGTGTTCAATGTACGAATTGTAGCTGCTGTTGCAGTTACTTCTCCGAGAGAAATCTTAATACCATCTGCCATTAATTACACCCCCCTTAATTAATTAACTGCTTTGCAGCATTTGTTAATTCATCCTGTGTTGTCTGATATGCTGTTGCACTTGTGTTAAGGAATTCAACGTATTCAATCATGTGGTTGTACATGGAGTTAAATCCATCCGTAAAGCCTTTAATCTGCGTTGTATACGCCTGATTATCCGCACCTTGCCAGTTAGCTCCCATAGCGTCAACCTCCGTTAACAACTGCTCGTAGTTTCTTTTGTACTCTGCTGCTACATTTTCAATACTTGAAGCTGTAGACTTAAGTACTGCTGGATCTACTACAATACTTTTTGCCATAATGTTACCCTCCTTATAGTATTATCTTGTAAAATGGCTTAAGCCCTTAATACCTCTTGAGTGTTATTCTATAATATCAATATTCTCCTCGAAACCATTCTCTTATTTCTTTGTATAATATTGTACAAACGAAATATTGCCTTTTCCACCTTGTGTCTTATCATATGTTGTTGTTACTCCATGCACAGGATCAAATACAATAATATCCGAATTCTTAAGATTATTAGGATCCGCATTTTCTTTAATACCTATAGCAACAACCGTATGTGGTGAATTATTGTTTAAAACAATAGGTTCGTGCATATTAACAATGCGCTCATATATTACTTTCTTAATATACTGTTGATTATGATTATTATTATACACTGGATGATAAGTATAGCCTTTTTGTTGTGTCCAGCTAGTTATATATATTGCACCATCAGCAGTCCAAAACTTCTTGGGATCAATTCGTTCTCCTGTAAGCAATGCAAAATATGCGGCTATTGAAGTTGCAGTACATCCAACGCTTATCTCACCCTCCCACCACGATACCACGCCATTATAGCGTGAATCGTATTGATTATACATTCCGCCTGCATCCGTCAAAACACTAACATTAAGTTCATATCCACCATAAATAGGAACTTTGGGTGGCTTTCGTATCTCAAAAATTTCCTTATGCGTATCATAACAATTATATTTCTTTCCATTTACTGTAATATAAGTGTTCCATCCATTTAAATCTTTTGCATTTTTTTGCGCTGTGGTTTCAGCTTTATCATACTTTTCGATTATCTTTGCCAGTTTTATTGCCAACCGATTTAATTCATCTGATACAGCCGACAAATTCTTCTGAATCGTGGAACCATTAAAAGCAAGCATAGATTCTTGACTTAGATTCTTCTTAACCTGTATTGCTCTTTGATAAACATCAGAAAAAAAAGCCGCATTGTTTTTTAGTCTTTTCTGTATAAGTTCTACCAAAGGCGCCTGAAATAGAACATTATCTGTTTTTTTAGGAATATCTATTTTCTTTTTTTTAACTTTCTGAAAAATAGCAAAATCCCAACCAAGCAGTATCAATTTATCATAAGCCTGTAGTTTTGTTTTGACTTTTGCCATAGCTGTTCCATATGAATTTGTCACATCACAAATTCTATCTAAAAGGTTCTTATACTCTGTACAAAACTTGATATAATCTTGTCCACCTTTCCAAGACTGTAGCTCTTTTATATCCGTGTAAGTATTCGCTAATTGTTTATAATGACTCTTCATATTATCCGCGTCATCATATCCAATCTTAATGTATTTCATCAAAGTATCATAATTTTTTATTCCCATGTACCCACTCCATTTCTCTGCCATAACAATCTTCTGCAATTGCTATGTTATAAATTTTTACAGTCCTCAAATGTCGAATCATACATTTCAGCCGTTGCTTCAAGAATTACACACGCCTTACATATCAGTTTATTAAAGTCTTCTATGTTATCTATTTCCTTATTAAATTGTTCAATAAAACTATAGCTTACCTTATCCTTCCAATTCTTACTAATTGCTGCTAACTCCACATACAGATTATTAATCTGCTTAATCATATCCATAGTTAAATCATTTATTATCTTAGCATTTTTTTTGAGTTGATTTGTATTAACCTTTACACTGTTTGCCATACGTTCACCCCTTAATTAAACATACTTGCATTTGAATTCGAAAAAGCCGCAGCTGCACTTTTTGCAATAGTTTTCTCTGTTCCAGTTCGTATTTCATATGCCGCATCCAAAAAAGCAGCAAAAGCATAGACATCTTTTCTTAGATCAAGCAAAGGTCCCCCTTGTTTGTATCCCTGAGTGAATCGACTGTTCAACTTGTTCAATATATCCTGTAAGCCTTCACTTTCCCAACAATCAGGAAGTTTATCAATAATTTTCTTTATTGCTAACACATCCTTATTAATTGCATCTGCAAACTTCCGAAGATTATCTGCCGATGCAGATAGTTCATTCACATTTTTAATACTAATCGTTGAGTCTTTTGTAGGTTTTACCGCCATTTACCTTCCTCCTTTTCAAATAAGTATCAACTTCGAACCGTTATACAAGCCATGCTCTGCAACAGTAGCGTTTAACTGCATCACCGTACCTGCCGATTTATCACACAAAACTGTTTCTGAATTCGGTATGTAATATCCTTGATCCAAATCACCCACAACTTGTTTCAGCATCTCTATAAGCTCATATATTTTACTTTCCGGACATATTTTTACATCATAACTCTTACCTGCTGCAGGGACAAAGACTTCAACTAATATTTTACTGTTCATTCTCTTCATCCTCCTCTTGCATTCGCGTAATCATGATTTTAGCCATCGTGCACTTACCCTTCTCGATCACATACCCAAAGCCGTCTTCTACATCCTTACGCAACTGACTAGGTGTCGCACTTACTTTCATTGCATACTGTTCACCTAATCCATTTCCTATCCATACAGCATTTGTAACGCTACAATGCGTCTTGTACCATGGCTCACGCGTTCTGTTCGGTAACGTCGTTGAATCCTCACAAATAATAATATTGACATTGTAATATGCCTGACCCTTTTCTAGTAATACCTTAAGTTTGTCAACACAATCCTCCGAAAGCTCCTCCATAAGGTCGGTCATATTGTTAATAATATAAACTCGATGTTCGAAATCATCGTCCGGGTTTATCTGCATGCCATTTGCTTTGTATGTATTGTTTCGATATACCAGCATATTAAACATGGCTTCGATATACTCTTCAAAATCTCCGGTAATGTATTCATATGTGCGCTCGTTATCCTCTGTAAACTCACAATTTACATCCAATACACTTACATTCGTAATTTCAGAGAGTAATTCAGCAATTGCTTGACCAAGACTACTGATTGATTCCCTTTCTTGACCACTTATTACATATGCGTACTTGTCTGACAAATCAATTTTTATTAATTCGAGCGATTTCTTATCGATTGCTACCGGAATCGAATTCAATGAAATCGGATACTGTTTCATATACTCACTGTCCAGACACTCTGGTAACACCGGAATCGGCATTGCTGCCCGTACACCATAGTAGCCTTGCAGCTGTTTTGCATAGTTTCGTATAAACTCAAACACATTATGTTCTTTGGAAACAATAGATGCAGTCTGGTACTCATAAATCTCATCCAATTTAACAATACCTCTGCCCTTGTGTTTTGACGGATAAATCCCTCCAACATTTCCAAGGATTGCAGCATATTCAGATACGTCATTCATCTGCATAACAAATGTCTGCGAGAAATTCTGCTGAAGCTTATAGCGAACAGCATTTGTTGAATTAGCTGTAAGTACAAAGTAAATTCCGTACTTTGCGCCTTCTCTTGTAAGATATCCGAGTATCTCATCATAATCGTCATACATTTCAGAAAATGCCATAAAGTTATGAACAACTACTACAATATTTGGCACCGTACCGGCACCCGAATTGATATATGACCAATAATCACCGCCGTAATCAGCAAATTGTTGTTTGCGTTCTTTCAACTTTGCATCCAAAAGTTTGAATAAATTTGCGATTTTCTCATTGTCACCGGCAACCAGAACATCGCCAACATGTGGAACCTTTGCGAACGCACGTAATGTTTCTGAAGAAAAATCTAATACATATAAATTTACTTCTTCCGGCGTGTGATTTTTGATCAACGAATACATAAAAGCGGTAACAAAAGTTGTCTTACCATTACCGGTTGTTCCATACACCAGGGTATTCCCGCCTGTACTTAACGGAAGTGTAAGCAAGTGTCTTGCCTGTCGCGTCGGATCGTCATACTCACCAACTACCGGATTTAATAAATAATCCTGTTTTTGATAGCCATATTTTCGTTCCAGTTCATCTACATATATATATGGAGAAATAGGCTCTAACCATAATGGCCTTACGTGTATGCCATCCTCTTCAGCTATACGTTTCAAATAATTTGTAATTTCATCCAACTGCTTGCCGGCATTAGCAACCTGCTTCTTGTTATCTATCTTAACCTGACGAATAACATGACCTGTGCGCTCAATTACTTCTATACTATTGTCTACTTCTGTAAGAACACGGTCTGCCGGATAGTACGGAGCCCCTGCCCAGGCAGATTGCCCAAGTTCAAACAACTCGTTATAGCCCACCTGCAAATAGAATCGTCCTGTTTCCACCAATTCCGCTGCATCCGGGCGTTTTAACATATCGTTACTGTCTGCACGATCCTGAACCTTCAAACAAATACGGAACTTACTGTTACTCCAAATCTGATCATCAACAACACCAGCCGGTTTCTGTGTAGCCAGTATGAGATGTACCCCCAAGCTTCTTCCAATACGCGCCGCACTGATAAGCTGTGCCATAAATTCCGGCTGTTGTGTCTTAAGTTCCGCAAACTCATCTGAAATAATAAACAAATGTTGCAAAGGTTCCGTAACCCGACCTTCTCTGTATAACTTCTGATATTTATAAATATCAATATTACTTACATTTATTTCTTTGCTTGTCGTAGCAAAAATTGCCTGACGGCGTTTCAACTCACTTTGAATAGAAATCAGCGAACGATTAACTGCTGCACCATCAAGGTTCGTAATAATACCTGCGACATGCGGCAGATTTTCAAATGCCTTCGCCATACCACCACCCTTATAATCAATCAGAATAAAAGCAACTTCATACGGATGGTAATTCAAGGCTAACGACAATATGTACGTCATGATAAATTCACTCTTACCGGATCCTGTCATACCCGCAACAAGTCCATGAGGTCCATGAAACTTCTCGTGCAAATCCAGCTTAAATATATCACCCGACGTATCAATTCCAATCGGAGCTTCCAATGATTTCGTCGGATCATTTTCCTTCCAACGCAATTCTGCGTTCAAATGTTCAATCTTTCCAACATTATACATTTCAAGAAATGTAATCATTTTAGGTAAATTGAAAGTTGAATCTGACAAATCGAGAAATACATTTGCAAGACGTACACTTAACTCTTCAAAGTCTTCCAATATTTTCTTATCAGATTTGAATTCAACATGCTTTCCCGAAATATCATTTTTGTCATAAATCTTTCCCTGTTTATTATCGAGTTCGATAACTTTTGTACATTCTTTCGGTAAGTTGTAAACACGATTTACCACATTAACAATACTAAATCCTGCATACGACTTAAGCTCATAGATTTTTCGTAACAATTCGGATTTGTTTCCCAAATTCGAATTAAAGTTAAAAATAATATATGCCGGATTATATTCTGCATCTTTTTCACTAACTGCTTTCCTATTCTCCAACTCTCTCTCAATAAAAGATGATATCTCCTTTAACTCCGCTGTGTTGGTAGCTAAATAACGTATATTTTTGTCGTTATCCCATGTGTGCGGTAACCACTTAACAAACCGAAACGTCTCAATTTCTTCCGGTTTTAACAGGAATACAAATTTGACCTCATCATATCCATAGAACGTCGCAAGCTGTAAAATCAAATTCTTTGTAAAATCAATAATTTCTGACCTTTGTCCTACAATACCCGAAACGTAATTTTTAAACAACGAAATAGTAATCGGTACATTTTTTAATTTTGGCGGATGCTCGCACAAATCATATAATTTATCAAGCATCTTGTCTTCGACCATCGAGAACTTCTTTTCCTGATAATGAATCTTCGCAGCGAGTTTTTCTTCCCCTAAGCCAATACGCAATTTCAAAAAATCGTTTTGACCAATTTCACGTTCCCACAATTTTGTTGACATACACTTAATTAATTCAACACACTCCTGCGCCGAAATATAGTTTTCATGTAAAATATCTGATTGATCATTTGCAATCGCTTGAAATTTGTCAGACAATTTACCAAGATATCTCTCATAGCTTGCCTGTCTCTCAAATTCTTTTTTGCGTCTTCTTTTTTTGTCATATCGTTTGGATAAAATCGGCCACAAAACTGTACCCAGAAGCATGCTTGCAGACATAGCAATAGACGGAATGGCCGCTGCTATATTTCCATTTTGCATAGCATTATTTATAGAAAAAATGGCCGTAGTCATAGATGCCATGCCCATAGTCATAGACGGACCGACCACATAAATTAGAGGCATCTCTTCTTTTAATTCAGAAGAAGTAGGTGAATCAACACGTATTTCTTCTTCTTTAATATCTCTCTTGAAACGAGGAGACCGATAATAATACTCGACTTCATCGTCATTGTCATCCACAACAGCATCTTCACCAATCGGTTCAATCTTATCCGGAACATACTGCAGAAACAAACGACGATCATACTGCACACATCCTTCCGGATTGTTGATTGCAATAAAGCGATTACCTACTATCAACTTAAAGCCCATCATGTACACAACATCACCATATGATACTTCTTGTTTGGAATTAACACGCTTTCCGTTAAGAAACGTGCCGTTTTTACTTCCCAAATCTTCAAGAACCCAACGTTCCTCAAACAAAGTCAGTTTGGCGTGTTCACCGGAAATGCTCGGATTATTTATTGATATCGCATTAGATGGACTACGTCCGATACCAATCTCACAATCCGTCCTAACAACTAACTTACTAAAATTTCTTACTCCTACCTCATCCGATTCAGCATATATTAATGCCATATCGTCATCTTTTTCCATAAAAATAGGATATAAACATGCATTTTCAATAACTCTGTTGTTAATATACCGACCTTCATCAGACAATAAATATGCACGCTTATTGGAACGTATTTTCCATACGCCATCCGTTCCATCAATGCTAATAACATTAATCTGATTCCCCTTGGAATCCTCATCTGTGATCCAATATTGGCCTGAAACTTTTTCCGGTAAAGAAAAGCTATAACAGCTCTCATTTTTCAAAAAAGTAATAATCATATAATACCCTCTCAAAGCTATAAAATGTGTACTACCATCCCCTTTGTGTATTATACATTTTTTATCACAGACAGTCAACTAATTGTGACATTTTTCCACCTTGCGTAAACTTATAATATAGTAATATAATGTCACTATTCAAAATAGGAGCATATGAATGCAAAGATTCGGAAATATATTAAAACAATTACGCCTAACCAATGATATGACCCAAACGCAGCTTGCGTCAAAACTTGGTGTAACAAAATCGTTAATCAGTGCATATGAAAATGATCTACGAATGCCATCCTACGATGTTTTAATACGTATCGCAAAAACATTCGACGTAAGCACCGACTATCTTCTCGAAGTTGAAATTGATCGCAAGAAAGCTGATTTATCAGGATTATCACCAGCTGAAAAGGATGCAATAATACTATTAATAAAAACAATGAAGCGCCATGGTAAATAGAATTATCTATTACACCAACTGGCGCTTTTCATCATTACATATTTATTCACTTATCTCTGTATACGCAAACGTCCCTACCGTTTCAGTATTTCTTTCAAACGCATCACCTTTTTCTCAATCGATTTTATACTCGCCTTTGGATTACGTTTTAACATAAGCATTGCACGTTTTTCCGAAATGCGTTTTTTAATTTCCTGTTTTCCTTCATGCAGTTTTTCTTTGAATTCGTCTTTCGCCGCCTCTACGCGTTCTTCGAATTTCTCCTTGCTGTCCTCGGTAACCGCAATCAGTACATCAAGCCGTTTCTGCAAATGCTGCACCTTTTCGTTCTGCATAATATACTCGTCCACGAATTTCCGAAGATCCATCGCCTGACGCAACGATATTACTAAGTCCCAAATAAAGTACACTACAAACACAATATCAATTACAATCAAAGCCGTGCTGTCTACTTTATGAATGAGCTTTTCTGCAAAATCCTGAATATAATTCACAAGCAATACACTTGCAATCCCCCAAACAAGAGAACACTTTAAACAAATATGTCCATTCAGGTTCAAAAACTCATTGCTATAATCCCAATATCTTGTATGAAACAGTTTTTCCATGGCTGTGCCACTGAAGTATTCGATAACGGTCGCACCTAACATTCCAAACAAAAATGTCAGGAACACATTATCTCGAACAGCCAAGGTTGAAAACAGCATCACGATGGCCCCAAACCCATAAATTGGCAGAAATGGTCCATTTAAGAATCCACGATTTGTCCACTTCCGCATTTCCCACGAAACCAAAAGCGATTCATATATCCAACCAACGAGGCAATAAAGCATAAAAAACGCAATCCATTCAAATATGCTGTATGTTATCATTTCAAAACTTCCTTCTCGATTTTCTTTCGTACATTTTCCATCCGAAGATCAAGCGCTGCACTCTGATTTGCGCAGTCCAACAGTTCATTCTTAAGCTCCTCTAACAAAACAGGATCTAAATCTTTTTTATAACGAAGCTTATGCTCAAGACTTGCCCAAAAATCCATGGCGATTGTACGGAGCTGCACCTCAACCTTCATCGGACGTTTTTCTTCTTGCAAAAAAATAGGAACCTCTACAATCAAATGAAGACTTCGATATCCACCCGGCTTCGGGTTCTTAATATAATCTTTTCGTTCAATTAAACGTATATCATCCTGCTTTAACAAACATTCCTCTAAAAAATAAATATCCTCCGGGAAAGAGCAGATAACACGTACGCCTGCAATATCAAAAATATTTTGTTCAATTGACGTAATATCGAGCGGAATTCCTTTCTTATTCATCTTGCGTACGAGACTGTCGATAGATTTAATTCGGGATTTAATTCCTTCAATCGGATTATGCTCACTCTCCAGTGAGAGTTCTTCGTCGAGCACCCGAAACTTTGTCTCTATTTCCATAACCGCACATCGATAAAATGACATCAGCTGTCTGTACGGTTTTGTGTTTTTATCAATCATATCCAAGAAATCCTCCCTGCCGAGCAATCCGACCGGCGGATGGATGTTATCAATCACTTTTGTTTTTATTTTGTTTTTTATCGACATCTTCGCCACGTACCTTTCTGTGATATTACTGAATCGTTGCCAACATTTCATATACCTGCTGATTCATTCGGCAATCATTGAGTGCCCTGTGTGCGCCCACAGTTGATATCCCATAATAGTCTGCCAAATCCACCAATCGATGATGCGCAAGATTTGGCAAACAGGACCTTGACATATATAGGGTATCAATATAGTCATTATCCGGAATCTTTCCATACAGTCGCATCGCATCCCGATATATAAATTTCATATCAAACGTATGAATGTTATGACCGACCAATACCATATCTCCAACGAATCGAAAAAAATCTGCCAAAACAGTGTCCAAAATGGGAGCGTTCGCCACCATAGCATCCGTTATCCCATTTACGCGTGTTGCATAGTACGGAATTGGCTGCAAAGGATTTACTAAAGAGGAAAATTCCTCCACTACACTTCCACTGACTACTTTTATCGCCGAAATCTCAATAATCTGATCCCGTCTGTCAGAGATTCCGGTTGTCTCAAGGTCAAATACAACATAATCCGGCACATATTCTTTTCTTCGTATTCCTTTCTGATTTCCCAGCATATATTATCCTCTTTCATCATACGTGTTTAATATATTTCTCAAATAGTTTTGATAGGCACATCTCGCCGTCTCCGGCGCTTTAATTTTGATATGATTTCCAACCCCCGTCAGCCAACCAAAAAACTGATCACTCACCGCAACCGTTACAGTAAATCGAAAATGCTCCTTATCCTCCGGTATCAAAAATACATCCTGTCCGAACCGATCAATTACAACGCCTGCGAGCCGATTCTCACAAACCATTGTAATAGATGTTTCCTCTCCCTGAAACATGTTAAAGGTTTTCTTTGAAAAAACACCCAAGTCAAAGTTTCGGAACAGGTCACCACCGGTCCTATTATCATCCGTTATCTCCATTTTGCGCATTTTATCGACGCGGAAATATTTTATCATATCTGACGACACCTCATATGCAACCAAATAATAATACTCATCATCCCATGTAAGTGCCCACGGACTGACCTGATAAAATGCACCTTCACGCCTTAACTGTAGTTTTTTCGCTGCCGTCCACTCAACATACTGAAACCGAATTTCCTTATTATCGTAAATCGCAGAATGAATCATATCTACATTATAATATATTGTTTCATTATCTGCCTTTATACGATTGTAAATATAGACCTGGCGTTGCAATTGATCACCATTATATTTACTAGTCAAATGCTCCAACTTTTTTATCAGTTCATCCGACTTACGTTTTGTGATAAATTTGGAAGACTGTACCGAGTCAACGAGAAGTTTTAGTTCCGCAAGCTCAAACTCTCTGCTTCCGATATAATATCCCGGATTAGTTCCTTTATTTTGAATAATATTACTTCGGCTGTTAAATGTCACAATATTTAACAGCCATATATTTCAATA
>JAUNJN010000037.1 GCA_030533235.1 Eubacteriales bacterium
ATCTGATACAGGTAATATATTCGGCATAAAATCAACTTCCTTTCCTTGATATAGTTTCTTCACATTCAATCTTAACAACCTGGTTTACCTGATCCGTTTCATTCCTGTCTTCAATATAAGCTTTTTCACGTACAAGCCTTAACCAATAATACTGGTCTTTTGAAATGTTGTTCTGAACAAGCCAGTCTTTGGTCTTCATACTGCTGTTTTTACATTCGTGAATAAGAGCAACCCAGTTTTCTAATTGTTTTTCCCTCGCAACTTATAACTGGTTATTCGTCCTAAAAAATGAGTCATCTGTCAAAAAAGCTTTATTATTTTTATAATTTGTATATACTTAACCTTAGGAGAAATATTTATAGAGGGAGAACACATATATGAATGAATTCAATTTAAAACCTAATATTATTAAAGGATGTACCGATAGATTATATACTGTTGAAAATACATTAAAACTAATCATATCAAATATTGATGATATTAGTACAAAACTTGGACATATTGGCTTAGGAGAAGTTGTGCCCAATATTGTATCAATAGTAAATCAGTTGGATATCAATAGTAAAAAAGTTAATACGTTAAGTAACTCATTACTAACAATCGTAAACAGATATCTTTTGGCTGATGGCAATGTAGCTCTTGCATATTATGGTTCAGCAAATCCAGATGGCAAGGATACATATCAAGCACAATATAATGAAGCAATGGATTATGCGGAGAATTATTTGTTAGAACATGGGTATTCTGAACAGGATATTGCATATCTTAGAAGAAACCATCCAGGATATTTAACATCGTTGTATGCTACGCTTCGTTGGAGTTCAAGTGATGCTCCGAAGGTGCTTGCGACGATTAATGCTGCAATTGAAAGACATCAAGATGATTATTTGTATTTTCCAGAACCTGGCAGTACAATTACTGTTTCGCCAGGAATCGATAAACCAAGTTATGAGTGTACGGTAGCAAATACTAATGTATGGTCTCTTGAATATTCAATTTCAGGATGTCAGAATGCATTTGGTGGTTCGCTATGTTGGGAACGATTGAGTTATGCAATAGAGCATTATGATTATAATGCAGGGGAACAAGATTTACTTCAATTTAATCTTGATGGATATGATGAACCTGTTTTTGCTGGTGCAATGATTGAAGGATATGCAAATATTGGAGATATAGTATATGTGACTCTTGATAATGGTGATGGATTTTATTTTATGATTCTTGATACAAAATCAAATCATCATGTATCATCAGATTTTCCTGTAGGGCAAGTCCAATATGAAAATGGACACGGTTATATAGCAAGTAATAGTACGGTTCAGCTCTCTAATTGTGAATTTATTATGTCTGATTGGGCACCTAATGTTAATAGTGCAATGAATACTGAGAGTGGTGCGTTCTTGACGGGTACAAATGTTGTGTCAGCAGAGATTGTGGATCATGTCGAAATATTAGAATAATAGGAGAAAAATAATATGAAGAAAATATATACTATATTAATTTTAATATTTCTTTTGCTTTGTGGGTGCTCGAATAATAAAACAAATACTTCGTCTGAAAAAAAATATGAGGATTTCCTGAACAACAAAATACCGGCATGTAGAGTAGATGGATCCGAAGTGTGGAAGAAAGATTTATCTTTTGATGAAAATGACTGGAATTGTTATAAGGTTGGAAAACTACTTGACGTTGATAATGATGGTATAAAGGAGCAATTAATAGAAGGAACTGCAGGCGGGTTTTATTTGGACTATAGAAATAATCAATTATATGTTATGCCTGCTTTAGATGAAGTTATAGGGGATATGACATATCTTCAAAGAGATGGAGAATATTGGATTGTTTATAAAGATGCGCTTAATTCGGGTAGAGAATACTATAGAACGCTTAAATATAACGGAGAAACACTGGTGGAGGATATTGAGATAAAAAAGTTTGAAAAATTGAATGGTGAATATGAATATTATATAAATTCGGAAATGGTATCAGAAGAAGCTTTTAATGAAGCAAAGAAGAAGTATTTGACTGAATAAGTTGGAAAAAATACAACTTGATAGCCATTTTGATTGGGATTTTCAGCACGTAATGTGAAATTTTAAATTCCGCATCTCTCTGCTTCCTTTAACTTATCATTAAATTTATACGTTCTGACCTGCTTCCGAAGTCCATTTATGCTTTTGATATTCCGAATGAAATTGCAAGAGTAAAACGCTACAAGGAATATGCAGAGTATTGCCTTAAACAATTAGAACAAATGCAGAAAGAAGGTTAAATATGAAGTTACCAAACTCTTACGGCAGCGTAATCAGGCTTGGTGGTAAACGACGAAAGCCCTACGCTGTCCGTATCTCGAAACTTGTGGAAGACGATACCGGGAAGGTCAAGCGAAAATACACCTACCTGGCTTACTTCGCCAAACCGGAAATGGCTTACACCTATCTTGCTGAATACAATAGCGGTGCGGTTGTTCCGGAGCATATGAAATACTCGGACTCGCCTACTTTCGCAGAGATGTACGAGAAATGGAAGAAATACCGAAAATCGCTTAAAAACCAGATTAGCGATTCCACATGGCGAAATTATGAGATTGCTTTTCATCATTTCAGCGAGCTGCATGACCGCAAATTTATTTCCATCAGGACAAATGATCTGCAACAATGCTTAAATGCCTACAATCACAAATCGCAGACCACGATTTCTTCCATGCGAGCCGTCCTGAAGGCTATGTATCAATACGCCAAACTGAACGAATACATAGACAGGGATTTAACAGAAGGTCTGGTTTATGAATGGACAAACACTACGGAGCAGATACACGACAGGTATTCCGATGAAGAAATCAAAACACTCTGGTCGAAGCTATATGAAATCAACAATGCAGATATCATCCTTATAATGATTTACACCGGCTTGCGACCAACCGAGCTGTTGGAAATCCAGACGGAAAATGTCCATTTAGACGAAAAGTACATGGTAGGTGGCATGAAAACCGAAGCCGGGAAAGACAGAATTATCCCACTGAACGATAAGATTATCCCTCTCGTCAAGAACCGCTATAATCTGAACAAGAAATACCTGATCAATAACAAGTTTGGAAATCATTACACCTACGGAACCTATATGAACGGGAATTTTAATACGTGCATGGGAAAACTCAAAATGAAACACCTGCCCCACGATGGCAGACACACCTTTGCTTCACTTATGGACAGCGCCGGAGCAAATGACGTATGTATCAAATTGATTATGGGACACAGTATGAAGAACGACACCACCAAGGGAACGTACACCCATAAGACTTTAGAAGAACTTCTTACAGAAGTGAACAAGATTTAAAATAATAAATCAAGACTGATTGCTGGATACACTTATGATGTTTCTTATGATAAACATTACACTCATATTCAGCCTGAATCATCTTGAAGCGCACCGGATGGAAATGCCTCCAGAATTAGTAAAAATGAGTGTATACCACCTGTATATCACTTGTGTACCACGTGTATATAACGACCTCAAAACAACGTAAATTATCTTCTATTTATGAATATTCTGACAATTCTTTTGTCATTTTAACACATAAAGAAAAGTCCCATAAACACTGGGTTTACAGGACTTCTTCATATCTTATATTATCTTAGAAATTCTTAATTAGCACACACCCTGAGCTAACATAGCATCAACAACCTTCTCAAAGCCTGCGATATTTGCACCTGCAACATAATCATCATTGCCTGCAACCGTCATATTGTATCTCTTGGCAGCATCGCTGATATTTGCGTAGATTGTCTCCATGATACCCTTAAGCTTACCATCAACCTCTTCGAAGCTCCATGAAAGTCTCTCTGAGTTCTGGCTCATCTCAAGTGCAGATGTAGCAACACCACCGGCGTTGGCAGCCTTACCACCTACAAACAATACACCATTCTCCTGCAAATACTTGGTAGCATCCAATGTAGTAGGCATGTTAGCACCCTCTGTTACTGATTTAACACCGTTTGCAACGAGCATCTTTGCATCCTCAAGATTCAGCTCATTCTGTGTAGCACAAGGAAGAGCGAGATCACACTTGATAGACCATACACCGTGATCATTTGCATCCTTCTTTACATGATACTCAGCAGATGGACGTGCTGCAGCGTAAGCATCCAAACGTGCACGCTTAACTTCCTTAACTTCCTTAAGTAATGCAACATCAATTCCTTCCGGATCATAAATCCAACCGGTTGAATCTGAACATGTTACACACTTAGCACCTAACTGATGTGCCTTCTCAATCGCGTAGATTGCCACATTACCGGCACCTGAAACTGCTGCTATCTTGCCCTCAAGGCTCATACCATGATCCTTCCATAATGCGTTTGTCAAATATAATAAACCATATCCTGTAGCCTGTGTACGAGCAAGAGAACCGCCCCATGTAAGGCCCTTACCTGTAAGAACACCTTCGAACATGCCCTGAATTCTCTTGTACTGACCGAACATAAATCCGATCTCACGAGCGCCTGTTCCGATATCACCTGCAGGAACATCGATATCAGCACCGATATACTTGCCAAGCTCTGTCATATAGCTCTGGCAGAATGCCATAATCTCTCTATCTGATTTGCCCTTTGGATCGAAATCAGAACCACCCTTACCACCGCCGATTGGAAGTGTTGTAAGTGAGTTCTTGAAAATCTGCTCAAATCCTAAAAACTTGATAATACCTAAGTTTACGGATGGGTGAAGTCTAAGTCCGCCCTTGTATGGTCCAATCGCATTATTGAACTGAACACGGAAACCACGGTTTACCTGTACCTGACCATTATCATCAACCCATGGTACACGGAACATAATCTGACGGTCCGGCTCTGTAATTCTCTCTAAAATCGCATTTTTCTTGTAAAGCTCTTCATTTGCATCAATTACCGGTCTCAAAGAATCAAGAACCTCTGTAACTGCCTGTAAGAATTCAGGCTGATCTGCATTTTTCTTCTGTACTATCTCAAGTACCTCATCAACATATGACATAAAATTTTCCCCCTGGAACTATGTATTTGGTCGACAAACACGACCGATGCTTCCATTATATTACGCAAACTTGGGATTGTAAAGAAGAAACTTGAGAAAAAAACGTAAAAATTGATTTTAACTAGAAAAAACTGCCCATAGGGCAGTTTTTTATGTGTTTTATATTGTTTTCCTCTATCTCCAATACTTACAACGATGTTTTACACAGGTTGAGAACACAATCTGTGTCTTTGTCTTGCCAAAACGCTGTAATTCACCTATAAACGTATCAAGCTCTGCGGTCGTCGGGAATCGAACCTCGATTAACATTGAGAAATCTCCGGTCACACAGTTGCATTCGATGACATTCATTACACTCTCAATATACGGATAAAACTCACTCTTTTGGACCGGATCGACCTCCAGGTTGATAAATGCCTTGATATAATGTCCCATAGCCTCAGGATTGATTTTGGTCGTAAACCCTTCGAGGATACCTTCCTGAAGCATCTTGTCAATACGGGCTCCGACAGCGGTCGGTGACATAAATACCTGCTCAGCAATATCCTTCAGAGAGGTTCTTGCATTATCCTGAAGAATTGTCAAGATTTTTTCATCAATCGCATCCAGCTTGTAATAAGTCAACTCACGTTTTTCCATGATTGTTCTCCTGTTAGAATTTTAATACTCCCGCTGAAATAAGAAGTAAAATAACAAGTAACAGCGGTGCAATAAACTTTATCATTATCTCGTAAAGACCCTTACGACCAAACTTGTATCCGCCCTTAACAACCTCATCTGTAATTACCTTTGGCTTTAAGATCCATCCAATCAGGATACATGTACCGATTGCAACGACCGGCATAAGAATGTTATTACTAATGTAATCCATGATATCAAGCAGCTGGTTGTTATTGCCGGTTGGAAGCTTTGCCTCAAAATACCACTTGTTGTATCCGAGACAAACCGCAATGCCACCAAAGAGCGCGATTGCCGTCTCAATGATACCGGCCTTGACTCTGGAAATATGGAATTTATCCATAAAGCTTGCAACAACTGCCTCCATAACGGAAACCGCACTTGTAAGTGCCGCAAAGAGAACCATTGCAAAGAACAGGCATCCTATCAGGTTTCCGACTCTGCCCATCGCAGCAAATACCTTTGGCAATGATACAAACATAAGACTCGGTCCCTTATCCATACCGTCTGTACCCATAAATGTAAATACGGCAGGAATAATCATTGCACCCGCAAAAACAGCTACCAATGTATCAAAAATCTCAATCTGGTTGATAGATTTTCCAAGGTTTGTTTCATCCTTTACATAAGAACCGTATGCAACCATAATACCCATTGCAACCGACAAACTGAAGAACAGCTGTCCCATCGCATCAAGGACAACCCGGAAAAATCCCTTTATCGTCAAGCCGTCAAAATCAGGAACCAGATATACCTTCAAGCCCTCCATACCGGTTCTTGTAACACCGGCGTCATCGGTATGCTTGATTGTAAGTGAGAATACTGCGATTCCGACAACAAGTAAAATCAAAATCGGCATAATAATCTTGGATGAGTTTTCGATTCCCTTATTCACACCGAGGAAAATAATGAGCGCAACTGCAAACAGGAAAATAAGCATATAGATAATCGGCTCACTGTCTGCCGTAATAAATCCGCCAAAATATCCGTCCTCCGCTGCGGCAACCCCGTCTCCGGTCAAAAATGTCACAAAATACTTCACTACCCATCCACCGATGACTGAATAATACGGCATGATAATAATCGGTACAAGACAGGCAATGACGCCAAGCCAGCCCCAGCCTTTTTTCAGCTTACCATAAGCAGTAAGCGGACCCTGCTTCGTCATACGGCCGATGGATATCTCAGTCGTAAGCAATGTGAATCCAAATGTCACTGCAAGCAGCAAATATACAATCTAAAACAAACCGCCACCGTCTTTTGCCGCTAAATACGGAAACCTCCAGATATTTCCCAGTCCGACAGCACTACCTGCCGCAGCCAGGACAAACCCAATGGATCCCGTAAAGGAATTTCTCTTCTTTTCCATACATTCTTTGCAGATAAGTAACGTATCTGCTCCTCCCCCTTATTTTTATAGTAATACGCAAATCATATCATAAAACATATTTTATTTCTACTGTTTTCAAACTTTTCTCTTCGGGGTATACTATTATTATTCGAATAAATCAGGAGGCGTGCTTTGAAATGAATATTGCTGTTATGTTTACCGGAGGAACGATTGCCTCCTGCCAAAAAGGAGACTATCTTGGCATCAACACCGATAGTGCCTATCAGATTCTATCCATCTACAAAGAAAAATATGCCGATGTGATTGTATCCTATGACATTCATTTTCACACGCTGTCACCGTATCAGATATTAAGCGAAAATCTAAATGGCGACTATATCAATCAGCTTGTACAATGCGTCCGTGATGCACAAACAACACACCCGGGTGACATGCCCCTTGACGGCATCATAATCACACACGGAACAGATACGTTGCAATACAGTGCGGCAGCACTCGGTCTTACATGCAAAGACACAAAGCTTCCGATTCTTCTTGTGTCAAGCAATTACACATTAGACGATTCACGTGCAAACGGTCTTGCCAATTTCACAGCTGCTGTTGAATATATTTGCGAAAAAAAAGAGGCCGGAGTATTTGTTTCTTATGCCAACCAAGGACGGCCTGCCGTCATGTATCCGGCAACCAAACTATTTGCACATTTGCCATATAGTGACAGCTTATACACCACAGACGAGCTGATTGACATCAATACATTTGACGATTATGCGCAGGATATTGATTTTGCATCCATTTCGTTGTGTGAGCAATCGCCTGTTTTGTTTTTTCATGCAATGCCGGGACAAATCTATCCAACACTTACACATAACATCAAGGCTATAATAATAGAAAGCTACCATTCCGGCACACTTTGTACCGCAGGTAGCTCTCTAAAATCTTTTTGCGAAAACGCCTTCGCGAAAAATATCCCTATTTATCTTGTTGGTGTCGAAGACCGTACCGCATACGAAAGCACCAAAGCATATGAAGAACTTCACATTAAGGTTCTTCCTAAGGTATCACCTGTTACAGCTTATATGCTTGCGTGGTATCTCTATTCACAAAAATAAACATATCCTCTTGAAATGTCGGTTCCTGCTTTCCTCTATATCGTATAGAAGAAAGCATATTGCTGCCCATCGATGTCGACAATAAGAATAGTCACTTCAATGCTTTTTACTGATTTGCCTGATTGAAAAAAAGAATAAAGATGTTTCTTCGTCCCTTTTTTTATTAAATTGTTCATTGAGCCTTCTCTTAATCGAACTTCATCCCCAAGCTCTTGTAATTCATCATTATATTTTTCTTCTAAAGCATTTTGAATTTTAGTCTCACAGCCCTTCTTCACTTTGAACTGAAGACAAAAATGTTCCTCTGAAATTCCAACCGTACCTCTGTCGTACTCCAAATATTGTCCAATTTCGAGATCACATTTTCTATCAACAAACTTGCAGTAATTCATTGTCTTGCTTCTAATAAACCAAACAATAATAATCACTACCAATACAATTACGATAATAGTACCAATCCAAATCATTTTTTTCTTCAATTATTACCCTCCAAAAACAATGCTTAATTATTTCAATTTGCAAATATATTTTTTATCACGCAGATATTCTATCATTTCTGATATATTTAGCTTTTTACCCATATCATAATCAGGTACCAGCTCTCCGTTTTGATATATTAGCCAACCATAATTATCTCGACAATCCCACCAGTTCACCAACCAATTGATCGGCCCCCATGAATCTGTGTAATATCCATCACAATAATATCTAAATGTGTCATCATCTTTTGACTTGTATGAATGCGACCTCCAACTCTGACTACTTACAGTACCATCGCTTGCTATTACAGGTGCTCCATTTACCTTATCACTAAATACACTTGCAATATTATCATCTATATGATCTGCATGACCTGCATTGCAACCATATAAAATCAAACTACCCACATCTTTATCATCAAGAGCTGCCACATCAGTTGCCGTAAATTTATCGCCAGTACTACTTTTTCCATATCCCAATTGATGTGGTCCTGCATGTGTATTAATTACAACACAATCAATATCAACAGTTTTACCATTTTCTACACCCATAGCATTCCAACCATTTGCCAAATCTTCATCATTACTAATAGGGACCAAATGAACCTGATTTTTGTCCAATCCATACTGTTCCATCAACTGTTTTCTATCATTTTTAGCTTCATCTTCCCATTCCGGTAAATAGAACACATAACAATCTGTTCCATTGTAATCAACGTACATGATAGGATTATTCAAGCAATATGTATATAAATTGATTGACGATGGATTTTGAATATGAATATAATCTATCTTATCCCTGCTGTCAAAACGACCTATAGATGGATTGTAAATTCGAGTAGGTGTAATGTAACTTTCCATCTGTGTATCATAATAAAATGAGCAATAACCAAATGGTTTATCACAACTCAATGTACCCATCGTATCCACACCAAACTCATCATAATCATGCATACTCACAACACTACCATTTTCATCTGTATACGACTTAATACTACCTTTCTCATCGCAACTGACATACTGCATTGTATCAACCTGAGATATTGCACACAAGCTCTGATCCCATATGAAGTAATTTGCGTTGTCATCCGTAATTTCTGCAACAATATTATTCTTTCGCTTTGTGTAATCCAAAACATGCTTTATTGATGAAACAATGCCGTCTTTAACAACCTTTGTTTCAATACAATTTCCAAATCCGTCACGAACAAATTCCTTAATATTTCCATAAGCATCTGTGATTTTCACCAAGCGATCCATGCAATCGTACTCGTACTTGTTTTTTTTGCCATCACAAATTGTTGCAATTAAGCATCCAGCCTGATTGTATTCATAATTCTTTATTAAAGATTTTCCCGGCTTAATTGTTATTTCGCTTACAAGCTGCTGCAATCCATTGTACTGATACTGAACCTCAACTTCTTCTGTAAGTTTCTTCACTCTGTTTCCAAATCCATCGTATTCAAATGATGTTTGAACTAAGCCATTTTTGCATACAACCGTTAATCGATGATTGGCATCATATGTGTAGTCATATTTATTTTTTCCAATATCAGAAACCTTCTCAACCGAAATAATATTTCCATCACCATCATACTGATACTCGTTACTATAAATCAGATTACCATCCTGTCCGTAATATGCCAATACCTTATATCTTCCGGAAGGATAATATGTATATCTCATTTCTGTACCATTTGGATAAATCTTTTTTGCAATCGAGCCAGTCTCATTGTACTCAAATCGAATAACCTTATCATCGTATGAAACTGCTGTTACTCTGGCGAACTCATCATATTCCTTTTTAAGAAAATTTCCATTTGGATATATGATTTCTGTACATAATCCGTCATCTGACCAAGCATACTTCATTGTATTTCCAAAATTGTCAGTTACGCTACTAATTCTATCATTATCATAGGTAAACCCAACATTTGTTGTAGCACTTGATACTTGCGAAATATTCTTACCTTCATATAAGAAACGAACTACATCTTTGTTATTTGAGCAGACCGCAAGTGTTCTTCCCATGTCATCATAATGATATGAAACAACTTCTCCCACTTCATTTACAGACTTAATCATCTTACCACTTGCATTATAGTCATAAACCTTCTTGTTACCGACACTGTCTGCAACAGAAATGATTTGACCTCTTTTGTTATGTTCCATCACATATCCGCTTACGTTCTGTTCACCATTGAATACAAGTTCTTCCAACGAGCAATTGCTCATTGCCCCGATTGACTCTCCCTGTGCTCCGTACGACATAATACGTTGTAAATTCTGATTGATGTCATAGTAATACTTTGTCTCGTTGTTTGTCATATCTTTGATATAGTTAATCTTACCGGCAACCGAATATCCATATACAGTCTCATAGTCATTCGAGTCAATTCTAGCTACTACTTTTCCACTACTATTGAGTGTATAACGCAAGCATTTTCCTTCAGTATCTCGAATACCAATCTTGCGATTAAGTGCATCGTATGTATAAGAAACTATATAACCATTGGTATTTTCCTTTGATTCAAGATTACCATTTCTATCGTATCTGTAGTTAAGCACTCGTCCATCTCCAAATACTGCTTTTTTGATTCTTCCACCCGGATAATACTCATACTTCTTTTCAGCTCCTCTGGCATCTGTAATCTTCACCAATTCATCCACAGATGAATATTCGTACTTTTCATATGTTTTGCCATCATAAACCTTCTCAACAAGTCTCCCCTTCAAATCATAAACAGGCTCATATTTTAACTTACCATTGATATATGCCTTTTTGATTTTACCGACTTCATTGTATTCGAATTCCTTCTCGTCCTCATCAATCACTTTTTTTACACGTTTATTTTGATCATAAATATACTGTGTTATCTTTCCATTCATATTTGTTTTAATTATCTGTCCATTTGCGTCATATTCAAATGTATCAATACTTCCATCCGGACGAATAATTTCAGTAACTAAATTAAGGCTATTGTATTTATAATGAGTGCTCGTGCCATCCGGATATTCAACACTACTTGTATTAGACATAAGATCAAAACTTCGTTTTGTAGTTTTACCTGTCTTGTCTACATATACCTCTGGTCGTCCCATTACATCATAAACAACTTTTTCTTCCAAACCGTCAAAATCCACAATATGACATACCTTTCCTGTCTTTGTGTATTCAATAGTCTTGATCTCATTGTTTGCATTTATTATTGATGTAACTTTGTTAGATGGTGAATATGTATATGATGTCACATTCTGATTTGCATCAATCATCTTAATTACACGGCCAGCCTTATCAAATTCAAAGCGCAATGTAATTCCCATACAATCTGTAAACAATACTAAATTACACTTATCATCATATTCATACGAATAAGAAGATTCATCTGAATTAATTACACGTGTAAGGTTACCATGTTCATCATACTCCATATTTGTAATGCAACCAAGTTCATCTATATACTGAATTACGTTACCCCTCTCGTCATATGAACGCTTTGTAAGCGTACCATTTGGAGCAGAAATTGCAGTAATTCTACCGTTTTCGAAATCAAACTTTGTTTCTTCTTGCAATGGAGACCAGAACTTAATAATGTTTCCATCATTATCAAACTCTCTTTTGTAAACATTGCCCTCCATATCTGTATATTCAATTCTCTCGTTTTTATCGTTATAAACATATTTTGACATATGATCCCCTATCACGGTTGCAACATGTCTGTTACGTTCATCATGAATATATGTCTTTTTTACGCCATTCGGATCTGAATATACAACTTCCTTATCATTGTATTCGTACGACATTGTTGCATCATTTGCCATAACCTGCTTCAAAACGCGGTTTTGAGCATCATATGTCATTTCAATAATCTTATTACCATCCGGATTAATCCATGATACCAAACGTGCTCTATCATCATATAAATACTCAGTTGTAGCATCATCAACATTTTTGCACTTTGATAATAAACCACTTTCATATTCAAACTCTACGTTTCGGTCTGCACTGTCTTTTACCTTTGATAAATTACCAAACTCATTATATTCAAAAGACAGACTATTATCAAAATTGTCATATGCTTTTACTAATCTCTGATTTACATACTCAAACTGTATTGAATTATTGTTGAAATCCTGTATAGAGCACAAAGTGCCTGTCAAATCAAACACCATCTTATGAGATGCTTTATCGATGAAAACAAAGTTGTCCTCTTGCTTCTCAATATAGTTATAGTTTCCAAATTTGCTTACAAATCTTATGCCATCTATACTTGCAAACTCTTCCGATGTTCCATCACCCATAGTCAATATCACTTTTTTTTCATTAATTTCAAGGGCGATTTCATAGCTATGTGACCATCCTGGTCCCATGCATCCAACATTTCTATAAATCGAATTATAATTTCGAGTAAACTGTAAGTGCATATGTTTTCCAAAATCAATTTCTGTAACACTATCAACATAATTGCCTGTACACATATTTACAGGATCACCATCATAACAACTGGTACCATCAAAAAGTCCTGCTGCTATACGTCCAATAATGTCCAAAACATCCTGAACACTCTGACTGATTTCTTTGATAATCTGCTGATATTTTACTGCGCCTGTAACTATATTGTTTTCAGTTTTTTCATATAATTTAATTATTCGGTCTAATGCATCACTTAATTCCTTCACTTTTAATTGATGCTTTTTCGAAGTAACAGACAAATCATTGATTTTGTTTTTTATTTCAACAAACGAATTGTCACTCATAGGCAAACTATCACGAATTCCATTTAATTCCTTAACTACATTCGAAATTACTTCTGCAACATCATCTTCTTTTCTTGAAGAATTCACTATTGATTTTAAATTAATACTAAATTCTGCCATTGTACCCCCCTAAATATCCCCAATATTATTGATGTATTTTGAATACATTTTACTGTTCCATATTAACATAATAAAACCAAATTTGTTTTTTTTCTGACGAACGACCAGTTTTTTAGGATGAGCGACCAAAAAAGCACATCACAAAGTACCTTTTCAAGTTTAATCCATAATCCTCTTCGCCTTCATCTTCTCAACAACAGCAAATATTTTCTTCGTAGTGAGACCTTGAATAACAATCGTGAAGAACATTGTTACATACGTAATGATGAGTACAACGTGGAAAATGTCTTCCGGCAAAAATGCTTCCGTACTAATCGCAAGTGCAAGGGAAAGTCCACCCTTAAGCGCACTCCAGGTCATAAGTGTTGTAAATTCTACAGGACTGTAACGGTTTGGTATTTTGTGTTTTCCCGTAATTAATGTCGATACAAATACACCGATAAATCTCGCTATAAAGTTCCCAATAATTGCAATCAGAATAAGCGGAATTAAATATTTGTTATTTGGCATATTCAAAAGCGCCACACCGATTAAGATGAATAGAATGCTGTTGCAAAGCGTATCTGCGATATGCCAGAAGTCTTCATACCAGTCTTTTGGATCAACCGCCTTGCGCCATTCTTCTTTGCCCGCCATTGCCTTTGAGAAATAAATACCACAGACAACGGAAGCAATAACACCGGAACATCCGAGATGTTCACAAACGATATATGCTGCCATAACGTCAAACATACTGATAAAAATATGTAGCATCGGATTATTTGTGCATTTGAGCAATGAAAACATTACAAATGAAATTGCAAGTGCAATTGCAATCGCACCGAGAAGCTCCTTTGCCATAAGAACCGGAAAGCTGAGGTCTGATGTGTCATTTACAATATTCTTGATACATACAAATGCTGCAACGCCGGTACCGTCGTTAAACAACGACTCTCCCTCAATAACGGTTGAAACATTCTTCGAAAGACCTGCTTTTTTTAAAATAGAGGTTGCCGCAATCGGGTCTGTTGGCGAAACAATACAGCCAAGCAAAATACATACCCAAATCGAAAAACCAAGTCCAAGTGCAAGGTTTGCAAGATAAAACAAACCACCATACAAAAACGAGGAAAGAACCGTCGTAAGAAGTGCTAACAAGCTGATTGACTTGATATTTTTCACAAATCGGTTGAAGTTGACGCCACTCGCACCTGCAAACAGCATGAAGCAAAGAATACCGTCCATCAGAAAGCCCTCGAAGTCAAAGCTTTGTAAATTGCCGACAACCGTATCCGACCAATCAACAAGTCCGGTCTCTGATAATATTTTGAAAATCACACTTAATACAAATGCAAACAATACAAGTGCGATATCATTTGGAATTTTAAATGCCTTTTCATTTACAATACTAATGATAATGACAAGGAATAATATAAACAAAAAAACAACTAATGCATGTTCCATACGCTACCCCATTTCTATGCCAAAATCTCTGCTGCATCGACAAGATGCTTATCCGCCGACACAACAATTATCCGATCACCGTTTTCGATTGTGGAAGAACCAGTCGCAAGCATAACCTCATTATCACGGCTAATTGTAGCAATAAGCACATTGTTCTTAAGCTTAAAGCCCGGATCCATAAGCTGCTTTCCGCAATTTTTAAATGCTTTGTCAATTTGGAACTCCGCTGCTTCAATACGACCTTCATGGAAGGTGTAAAGCCATTTGATAGATGAACTAATTTCCATTTCCTTCGTATCACGTGAAAGCACACGTGCGTTACGAAGAACACCTGCAATACTAACATCCTGTGTTGAGAAAATGTGACTCATGCCACTGTCACGAATCATCTTTGCGTAATTGTTATTATCAATTTCTGCTGAGATACGATCAATGCCAAAGGATTTCGCAAACATGGAAATAATCAAATTTTCGTCATCGTTACCCGTTGTTGTCACGCACGCATCCATACCTGCAAGCTCTTTTTTCAAAACCTCAGTTTCAAGCGCGTTGCCACAAACAATATGTGCCTTCGGATATTTTGAAAGAAGCATCTGACATTTTTCCTGATCGCACTCCATCAGTTTTACCGAAATGCCCTTTTCCTGCATTTCTTCCAACAGATATCTGCCGATACGACTTCCGCCGATGACTAATACTTTCTTGATTTTCTTTTCCACTAAGCCAATCTTTTCAACAAATTCGTGCATGGCATCGCCAATGGCAAGAACGGTAAGCTTGTCACCTTCCTTTAATACTGCATCGCCCTTTGGAACAACAGCCTTATCCTTTCGTTCGATTGCACAAACTAAAACCTGCACATTTACAACCTCACGAAGCTTGGCAAGCGGAACATCAACAAGAATGCTGCCTGCTTTTACAGGAACAGATGCTACACGAACATCACCATGACCAAACTGCTCTACACGAACACCCTCCGGATATCGGAGCATACGGCTCACTTCACCTGCCGCAAGACGTTCCGGATTTACGATTGTATCAATTCCCATTTCTTTTTTAAGAAACGGATGCTCACTTTTATATTCCGGATTACGAACGGCTGCAATTGTACGCTTGATACCAAGCTTTTTGGCAACGCATGCACATAAAATATTAACTTCGTCCTGCTTCGTGACGGCAACCAGCAAGGAAGCTGAATCAATACCGGCCTTCTTAAGCATATCAACCGATGTGCCATTTCCTACGAAACCATTACAATCATAACGATCCGTAATCATGTCTATTTTTGCCTGATCTGTGTCGATTACAACGACATCATGGCCTTCCTTGCATATGTATTTTACAAGGGACTCCCCAACCTTGCTTACCCCGACAATTAATACTCTCATAAATTTCTCCTTTCCAAAACAAGTTCATTTATTAATGGAAAATGCAGGACTAAGCCTGCACCTTTTTCATCCTTGGATCCATGTCCCGAAGCTCCTGCATCTTTGCTTCAATGCGTTCCTTTACAAGCTCACATAAATCCTTCTTTTTCATATTTGCATATTGTTCTTCTGTAATCGGCTCCAGAAAATGCACCTGTGTACGCACCTTACCAGGCACTGCAGTATCCATCGCTCGCCAGGAATCATAAATCGCAACCGGTATAATCGGACGCTTTGACTTTAATGCAGCCATAAAGCATCCGGACTTAAATTCCTGTAAGAAATTTCGATTGTCCTTGTATCCACCCTCCGGGAAAATGAGAAACTTACGTCCCTCAGAGACCTCCTGTGCAATCTCATTTAACACACGAATCTGCCCTTTATAATCATCCATCCGAATGGTCTTTCCCTTTGCAAGATCACGCACCTGTCTGGCCATCGGACGGTCAGCCGAGCGCTCCTCCCACAGCATGGAAAGTGGTTTTTCATGGGCGATCATAATGCCGAGTGCATCATATTTTCCCTGATGATTGGAATATAAGGTGTACCCACCATCCTTCGGTAAATTATCAAGACCAAAGGTGTCTGTTTTAGTGTGGGATTTTTTTGCCATATGTCGAACCATCCTCATCGCACATTTATACCGTTTTTCCTCTGAAAATTTCTCCGGATGACGATTCATATAGTTCGCAATCGGAATCATAAAGAACGCAAATATCGGACTGGACGCAACTACATAAAAAAATCTCAATCTTTTTGCCATACTAAAAATCCTCAACTGTTAATTTTTCAAACTCCCCTTACCGCTATAACATCTTCCGTTTCTTAAGGAAAATCGCCACAACGATACACACTACTAAAATAAATCCACAAATAATACCAAATCCGTATGGTGTGTTTGACAACGGCATCCATTTGCCACTGACATTCATACCATAAATACCTGACACAATTGTCGGAATTGCCATGACAATCGTAATCGCTGCCAGATACTTCATAATGTTATTCAGACGGTTATCAATCACCGTTGACATCAGCTCACGCGTACCTTTGATGATATCTCGATAAATCTGTGTCATCTCAATCGCCTGCAAATTCTCGATAATCACATCATCCAAAAGCTCCTGGTCCTCCGGGAACTTGCGAATGCCACTGTATCTTGTCAAACGATCAACAATCATTCGATTGGCACGTAAGGATGTATCAAAGTACACAAGGTTGGATTCCATTTCGTGAAGATTAATGATATCGCTCTCTTCGGTTGCCCCGCCGATTTGTTCTTCCACCTCTAACCTTCTGCGGTCAATAATGCGCAGATACGACTGATACAATGTACTTGTTCGATATAAGATCTGGTACGTAAAACGCACCTGTTTTTTCGTTGTAAAATCCTTTAGGCGATTTACGATAAAATGCTTTAATACCGGTGTCTCCACCGAACAAATCGTAATAATCGCCTCGTCGGTCCATATAACACCGATTGGGATAGTTGTATACGCTTCCTGATTGTGACGAATCTCAACCGTCGGAATATCGAAGATGATCAATACGTAATCGTCATTGACATCTACTCGGGATGCCTCCTCTTCATCGAGTGCGGCACGCACATCTGTAATATCAATATTGTAACGACGAGAAATCTCCAGACTCTCGTCCTGATTGGGCGCTGTCAGATTAATCCACATGCCCGGCATGTAATCGTTGATTTCTTTCAGACTGCCATCTTCGGTAATGTACTTGCTAATCATGACTGCTCCTTTCTCCCTGTAAACAAAAAACCATTATCACTCTATACTAACATATTTGTCGACAAATTTCATCCATTTTTTTCACACACTTCTCACAGCTTTAAGCAACCGGAATTGTGCGACATTACACATATCTTTGTAATTGAATATAGATGCGTCCTTTTCTTGTCTCATTTTGACAGCCGACAAAACGAAATTTACCATAACCGCGTACCGAAAATCCATCTCCCTCCTTCAACATACAGCTGTTATTTTCGCACAGCCTACCGTTTCGCGTAACCTTTCCCGCACGGAAAAGCTGCAATGACTCGCTGCGGGAGCATTTGGTAACTGCTGCCACTATCGCATCAAAACGAGGTGCTGCAACAATCACTCGCATATCTTCTAAAACCGGTGCAAGCTCGGCAAGATCCGCATCTTCCGACAGCACTCTGCAACGGACATTCGTATGCTTGATTTTCGTCAGATTCTCGATAATATAATTTGCAATCCCATCTTGACAAAATACATAGGCACGCTTGTGCTCCTTTACTAAAATATCCCCCAGAATCGAGCGTTCAATACCTAAATTCATAATTGCACCTAAAAAATCACGATGTGTGAGTGTATCCGAGAACTTGTCTAGCAACGGTGCAATTTCAAGTATACAAATCGGCCATGTGCCCTCATATCCAAACATACGCTCGGAACCAAATGAAACCATCTGCCGTTCGCAAAGCTCATGTCCACCGTTTAAGCTGTAATCAATAAATGACAGCTCCTCTCGCATACTGTCAAGAGTTGTAAGCTCTGCAACAGACAAAAACTGTGAGTACGTATAAATATTTTGTTGATAAGCTTTTTGTGCCAGATCCTTTAATCTGGCTTTTAAAATCTGTTCTTCATTCATGACATTATATTAGTATAATCCTTTTTTATTTGTCAACTTGCGCTCCTTCCTGAAATCCTATATAATATCGACAGAAAAGAGGTATGATCCTATGCAAAAGAATTTAACAACCGGAAATATATTCAAAAACTTAATCTACTTTTCCCTGCCGTATTTGCTTTCATCATTTTTGCAAACCTTCTACGGCATGGCAGATTTGTTTATTGCAGGCCAATTCAATGGTTCTCCGACGATATCGGCAATCTCAACCGGAAGTCAGATTATGCATATGCTTACCGTAATCCTTGTCGGACTTGCCATGGGGACGACGGTTTTAATCAGTCGTGCAGTGGGCGCATGCGACAAGGAAAAAATCAACGAAACAATCGGAAACAGCGTGACTCTTTTTATCGGAGTGTCTCTGTTTTTTACTGCCGTTCTTCTAATCTGCACAAATGGAATTGTTTCTGTTATGTCCGTTCCGAGTGCTGCGGTCAAGGAAGCCCGTAGCTATCTTACCATTTGTTTTGCAGGCATCCCATTTATCACCGCCTACAACATCATAAGCTGTATATTCCGCGGTTTAGGCGACTCCAAAACGCCGATGTATTTTATTGCCATTGCATGTGCCGCAAACATTGCCCTCGATTACCTGTTCATCGGTTATTTACATATGGGTGCTGCCGGTGCCGCATTTGGTACGGTTTTAGCACAGACAATCAGTGTTCTCTGTTCACTTCTTGCTATCAAAAAGAAAAATACAGGTATCACACTTTCGCGTAACGATTTCCGTATCAAGAAAGATATATGTTCCTCAATCTTTCGAATCGGAGTTCCGATTTCCTTACAGGACGGATTTATCCAGATTTCATTTATTATCATTACGATTATTGCAAACGAACGCGGGCTTATCATTTCCACAGCTGTCGGTATTGTCGAAAAGGTCATTGGTTTCCTGTTTTTGATTCCGTCTGCCATGCTATCTGCCATTTCTGCAATTGCAGCGCAAAATATCGGAGCAAACGAATACGAACGAGCCCGCAAAACATTGTTTTTCGGCACTGCGGTTGCAGTCTCCTTTGGGCTCGTGTTCTTCGTACTATGTCAATTTATATCCGGCAATATTGTCGGTTTGTTCAGCGATGATACCGAAGTCATCCGCATGGGCACGCAGTACCTGCGTTCCTACTCCTTAGACTGCGCCATAGCCGCCGTTCATTTTTGCTTTAGCGGCTTTTTCTGTGCACACGGTCGTTCGGTCATTTCGTTTGTCCATAATCTTTGTTCGATTATCGTCATTCGAATCCCGGGTGCTTATCTTGCCTCCAAATGGTTTCCGGATTCCTTATTTGAAATGGGACTTGCCGCACCGCTCGGCTCACTGTTATCCGCATGTATTTGCATCTTTGTTTATTTCTGTCTTCGAAACAAGAAACAGATTTAAATAACCTTTTCTCCTTTAGTTTTCAGTCACGGAAACAACAACATAATCCTGCTCCTCAACTGCCTTTTTTAGCACCGCATCATCAATCGATGTCTCCATCCATACAACCGCCTTATTTTCTTCATGGCTTACGATTGCCTCTGTAACGCCTTCGATTGCAAGCAGACATTTCTTTACGCGTGCCTCACAATGTCCGCACATCATTCCTTCGATTTTCATTGTCTTTTTCATAGCCGTATCTCCTTTGATTTTGTCATCTTTCTTTTTTGTTTTGTATATATTTTTCAGATTCAGCCGGAGTGCATTCATTACAACACAAAAGCTTGACAAGCTCATAGCTGCCGCACCAAACATCGGACTTAATTTCCATCCGAACAACGGAATAAACACACCCGCTGCAAGCGGAATCCCAATTACGTTATAAATAAACGCCCAGAACAAATTCTCATAAATTGTCCGTAGTGTCGCTTTACTAAGTCGAATTGCAGCCGCCATATCCTTCAAACTATTTTTTAGTAATACAACATCCGCTGCATCAATTGCAATATCGGTGCCCGCAACCATAGCAATCCCGACATCTGCTGCCATAAGTGCAGGCGCATCGTTGATTCCGTCACCTACCATTGCAACCATACCATATTGTTCTCTTAATTCTTTTACGACCTGCTCTTTTCCATCCGGTAAAACGCCCGCCACAATATCTTCACTCGAAAGACCGATTTGACGTCCGATTGCATGCGCAGTTTTTTCTGTGTCACCGGTCAACATAACAACCCTGATATTCATTTGCTGAAGTTCATTTATCGCCCGTCTGCTATCTTTCTTTATGACATCAGCAACTGCAATCAAACCAAGTGCTCTCGCCTCACCTGTTTCGTCTTGTTCCGCAAAAAGTAATGGTGTTTTTCCATCCCCGGCAAACATCTCTATCTTTTCATCGAAAATCGAAATTCCAAGTACCTCTTCAAGATATCTTTGATTCCCACAGACAATTTTTCGATTATTGATTTGACCCGATAACCCATTTCCTGCAACTGATTGGAATTCTTTTACAGAAAACGTCTCGCACCGGCTTGCATTACGGCTTTCGCAATACGTTACAACCGCCTTCGCAAGCGGATGCTCACTCATTTTTTCCATGGAGTACGCGACCTTTGCAAGATAGTCTTCTGCGACTCCTTCGCACGGAACAAAATCTGTCACCTGCGGTTCTCCCATCGTAATGGTTCCCGTCTTATCCAAAGCAATTGCCCGAACCTTTCCCGTCTGCTCCAAAACGGATGCATTTTTAAATAAAATACCATGTCTTGCACCGACGCCGCTCGCTACCATAATCGCTACAGGTGTTGCAAGTCCGAGTGCACACGGACAGCTTATTACAAGCACGGAAATCGCACGAGTAAGCGAAAACCCAACAGTGCCTCCCGATATTCGCCAAACAACAAGAGTAATACATGCAATAAACAGCACCAAAGGAACAAAAATTCCTGAAACTTTATCTGCAACCTTTGAAATCTTCGCCTTTGTCGATGCCGCATCCTGAACCATCCGAATAATCTGCGCAAGCATCGTTTCTTCCCCGACCTTTGTTGCCTTACATACAAGATATCCTGACTGATTTATGGTTGCAGCAGACACTGTATCATCCAAAACCTTATCAACCGGAATACTCTCTCCGGTTAGCGCTGACTCATCCACCGCACTCTGCCCACGTATGACAACACCATCGACCGGAATGCTTTCTCCCGGATGCACAACAAACAAATCACCAGTCTGAACCACCGCTATATCAACCACCTGCTCCTTCTCATCAATCAAAAGTGTTGCCTTCTTCGGTGCAAGTGCAATCAAGCCTTGTAACGCATCGGTTGTTTTTCCCTTTGATAATGCTTCCAGCAGCTTTCCAAGTGTGATCAACGTCAAAATCATTGCTGCCGATTCAAAATAAAAATCATGATAGAAATGTTCCCACTCTGCCTTATCACTGCCGGTCATGATAAAAAGCATAACCAAGCTATATCCGAACGATGCTCCCGCACCGAGCGAAACAAGTGTGTCCATATTCGGTGCACGATAGATAATTCCCTTGACACCATTTACAAAAAACTGTCTGTTTAAAAACATAACAATAATTGCCAAAAGGAGTTGCACAATGGCAAGCGCCATGTAGTTATGTGCAAACCACTTTGGAAGCGGCCACCCCCACATAGAGTGTCCCATCGACACATACATATGCGGAATCAAAAAGAGAAGTGATAAAATAAGACGGTTACGTAATCCCCCGATTTCTGTCCGGTTTTTCTTTGTATCAACTCTTTTTTCCTGTTCGTTTCCTATATGCTGCTTCGTCGCATCATGTTCAGACAAACCAACCTTATATCCTGCTCTCTCGACTGCTTCGATAATTGCACCTTCCGAAGCCACACCTTCCACAATCATAGAATTCATCAATAAATTTACCGAAACCGCATCTACACCCGGTACCTTTGCGACTTCTTTTTCTACCCGCGTTGAACATGCGGCACAATGCATTCCCGATACATGAAACTGTTGCATGCTTCCTGTCACCTCAAATCTATTTTATTTCATCATCTTCTGCATCAGAGCAACAACTTCTTCAATTACGTCGTCATTTCCCTGTCTGATTTCTTCGCACATACAACTGCGCATATGATTTGCCAAGAGAACCTTATTAAAACTGTTAAGCGCCGCATTGATTGCTGCAACCTGCGTCAATATATCCACACAATACGCATCCTTTTCAACCATATTTTTAACGCCTCGCACCTGTCCTTCAATCCGACTCAGTCGATGAATCAAATCCTTATATTCCTTTTCATCCCGAACCTTTGTCCGAGCAATCTGCTCATTTGTGGTATCTGCCTGTTTTGTTCCACAACAGCATTTATTTTTATTATGACTATCTTCATTTTTAATATTCATAGAATTACCCTCCGTTTGACGCAATTATATACCCTACCGGGGTATATGTCAAGCCATATAAAAGAGGAGAAACCATCTCCTCTTTTTATCATTATACACTACTTTTTTCCCATATAGAATTTCCGGTTTAAATATATACTTTGTGATACCGTCTTCATTATGTCCGGCATCCATACATATCCATATGCTGATAACCTTTCTGATACTATCGTAATCATCATTAAAAAATTCTGTATTCTTTTGTGCGGAAATCATCCTGCCCAAGTAATACTGGATGCGATTTTCAATATGATATTTCAAATCTCCTTAAAGCAAGGTGATAAATGAGCACTACTTTGTGCGTATTTCAAGCTCCGGCATCGTAGATGCAACCTTTGAATTTGCAGGAATTGATTTTGTCACAAATGTATTACCTGCAACAACCGCATTTTCTCCGACAACCGTCTCGCCGCCGAGAATGGTTGTGTTTGCGTAAATAACAACATTGTCTTCAATGGTCGGATGACGCTTCACTCCGGAAAGCTCCTGCCCTGCACGTGTGGAAAGCGCACCAAGCGTCACGCCCTGATAAATCTTTACGTGTTTACCAATCACTGTTGTCTCGCCGATAACGATACCGGTTCCGTGGTCAATACAGAAATATTCGCCGATTTCGGCACCCGGATTAATATCAATACCGGTTTCGCTATGCGCATATTCGGTCATAATACGCGGAATGTAAGGAACGTTTAAGCGATAAAGCGCATGTGCATAACGATACACAAATATCGCATAAATACCCGGGTACGAGAAAATAATATCCTCCATGTTTTTTGCCGCCGGATCTCCGTCAAACTCTGCCTCAACATCCTTCATAATCATTGCCTGAATGTCTGCTATCTGTTCTGTAAATTCTATCACAACACGTTTTGCTTCCTGCTCAAGCATCAAAGCATCGTCAATAACATGATCATATGCAAGCGCAAGCTCCACCTGCTTTAACAGCTTTTCAGCCATAATTGAAAGTGTATAACCGGCAAAGTTTTCCTTGGAAACATATGCCATATTTTCAGAGCCGAAAAATCCCGGAAAAGTCAAGATACGCAAATCATTGATGATGGATACTATCATGTCCTTTTTCGGAACCAAATCACCAAGTGCGATATCAAATAATCTTTGGTTATCATAATTGCGTTTTAAGCGCAATGCAGTTTTTTGTATTTCCATTGTCACTTTATTATCCATAATAACTCCTCCATATATGATGAATTTTAAGAAACTCCACACAGTTTGTCAATTGTTTTGTCATTGACAGTATATGCATCTGCGAGTATGATGAAACCATTGAAAGGAGCATGCTTTTGGAACGTACAATTGCAACAATCATACACGATTTACAACAATGCCATACGATTTCCGATGAAGAGCTTATCTTACTGTTAAACAAAGATTCCGATGCTCTTTTTACTGCTGCCGATTCAGTCCGGAAAAAGGTATACGGAAATGATGTTTACATTCGCGGTTTGATTGAATTTACAAATTACTGCCGCAATAACTGCTACTACTGCGGACTTCGAAGGGGCAATGACACAGTAATACGCTACCGTCTTTCAAAGGAAGACATTATTGCGTGCTGCACAGAAGGATATGAACTGGGTTTTCGCACCTTTGTATTGCAGGGCGGTGAAGATTTTCATTATACGGATCACGACATGTGCGATATCATTTCAACAATTCGAACCCTTTTTCCGGATTGTGCCATCACGCTTTCAATCGGAGAACGATCCCGTGCAAGTTATCAGGCATATTTTGATGCCGGTGCCACACGATATCTTTTGCGACATGAGACGGCAACCGATGCCCATTACAAAGCTTTGCACCCAGACGATATGTCTCTTGAAAATCGCAAGCAATGTCTCTACACATTAAAAGAAATAGGCTTTCAGGTGGGTGCCGGTTTTATGGTAGGGGCGCCCGGTCAGACGATTGAAAACATTTTGGCAGACCTTCGATTTTTACAGGAGTTAAAGCCTGACATGGTCGGCATCGGACCGTTTATCCATCATCACGCAACACCATTTCGTGATATGCCGAACGGATCGGTCGAACTAACCTTTCGGATTTTAGCAATTGTCCGACTCATGCTACCGCATGTATTACTTCCTGTGACAACCGCCCTTTCGACCTGTTTTGAACATGGTCATATAAAAGGACTTTGTGCAGGTTGTAATGTCATCATGCCGAATCTTTCACCAAAAAATGTGCGAAAGCATTATAATTTATATGACAACAAACACTCATCAGGTACAGAAGCCGCGGAACACCTCGCACGGTTAAAACGTGAAGTTGCACAAGCAGGCTATCAGATTGTAACCGCCAGAGGCGATGTGATAAAGGAGTAAGTTTGAAACAAATAAGTAGAAGACAACCAAGAAATAAAGGGCATAGCAAATA
>JAUNJN010000004.1 GCA_030533235.1 Eubacteriales bacterium
CGTATTTACACTATTTGTGAGGTTTTTACCATTTTTTAACTGTCAAAGACGGGATATTACCATAATAACATACTGTTTTATTCCAATAAAAAAACGCTTCCGTCAATACTCAGTGTATCACCTGAAGCGTTTTTAACATTCTTATTGAAATAACATACAATATAGAAAACATATATTTTAGTAAAATATGCAAAAATTATCTATTCCGAAAATTTTTACCCATAACATGATCACAAATCCCCCGAATGCTTATGCACTTATACATGGGAGTAAATCGCACCCGGATATATGGGGTATCGTAAAATTCTACAGCACACCATATAAAGGTCTTACTGTTTGTGCGGAGATTTTTAATCTCCCAATCTACAGCCCGAATGGTGCACCATCCTTTTTCGGATTTCATATCCACGAAACCGGCGACTGCTCCGACAATTTTGCAAACACCGGCGGTCATTATAATCCGGATAAACAAACACACCCTTTTCATGTCGGTGACCTTCCACCCCTGATATCATCGGATGGATATGCATTTATGTGTGTATATGTCCGGCAGTTGAATCTCAAAGAAATATTCGGTCGTTCCGTTATCATACACAGTCAGGCCGACGACTTTACTTCACAACCATCCGGCAATTCCGGTGAAAAAATTGCATGCGGAGTTATCGAATAATCCCCTTGTTTTACACAATATCAGTTGTCCAGAATTCTTCGACTTCTCTTAAAATATCCTCTGCCGGCATAACCGTCGCTTTCTCAATCGGAATATCGGTCTTTTTTAAGAAGTATCGAATAAGATAATAACCCGTGGCATACCCTGCACAGTATGGCAACCCGACCTTGGAATAGTTCTGCAATTCCGCCATCTCATCCCCGTACAAATACGAAGTAATCTCATCCATACCTTTTACTGTAAGCGCATCATATAGAATTTCTTTTATAAGCGGCATTAATTCAACGTCTGCTTTTGTAACCCATGGTCCCAGATATTCTTCTCCGAAAATCGCTGTCGCATAATTTTCGGCAAGCCCTTCGCTTACAATCATCTCTCCGAGTGTGATATCATTTCTCCATGCAATATGCTGAAACCGGACATTATGATTGGTCTCATGCGCAATCGCGGCAGGAAGTCTTCGAAGCGTATTATCATTCGGGGTAAGCCATCCCATAATATATCCGGGAATTCCCCCATCTCCTGAATATCCGTCACACAACGTCGTGTAAGGGCTTCTTGGATTCGCAAGCAGAATCGAAAACAGATAATTGTTTACTTTAAGTTCAATCCCCATATCCACAAAACGTTGCAACGCTGTTTCGACAGACCTTTGACACGCGTTCCATAGTGTTTCATCTGCCAATGCGTCAATCCACTCCCGATAGCCTTCATCAATTTCTGTCGGCGGCAAAATCCCCAACATATCACTCGCCATAATAATATCATATCCACCGGGTTTATCCGCCTTCATCGGAATATGATAGCAATCCCATTTCCCTTTAAATGGGATCATCATCTCATAACGATAAATATCATTCTTCTTGTCCTGTTCTGCCAACATAATTTTCTCGTAAATCGGGGCAGAATACAATCTGTCAATCTTCATAATCATTTACACTCCCTTCTTTACAAGGAGCATAAACTATCACGTTGCGTTATAGTCAAGCTTTTTTATTTTTTTTCGTCAATGTATTTCAGCCTGACCGGTAAATCCCCCCAAAGCTCGGTTCTCGTTTTATACTTTAGAAGCTTCTCCAACACCCATTCATCCGGCTTTGCGTAAACTGTATAGAAATCATCTTCCCCCTTTTCCGGCATAACCGGACCAATCCAAAAGCGCTCCTTAACTCAAGGGCTTTAAATACATCCGCGCACTCATTTTGATTGTAACGCTCGGTATCGACAAATCCTGTTTTTTTATACAATGCAAGTGCCTTTTCGCTTGTTGACAAAGAATCCAAAACCATTTTTTCATAGCCGTTTTCTTTTGCATATAAAACAACAAGAAAGAGTCTTGCTTGCAAGACTCTCGTGCCGAGCGCGGTTGCTTTTGCAACATATACTTTGCGCGCGAGTGCGCATCCTGACACGAAGTGTCTTTTTTATTGCATAGGATGTGCAAAGCACTTTCCTATGCAATAAAAAAGCCCCATGAATGCAAGCATTCTGGGGCTTTGATATACGTTTTTGTTCGCAGATAACTGCTTATCTCTTTGAGAACTGTGGAGCTCTTCTCGCTGCCTTTAAACCTGGCTTCTTTCTTTCCTTCATACGAGGATCTCTTGTTAAGTAACCAGCCTTCTTTAATGCAGGTCTGTACTCTGCGTCTGCCTGGCAAAGTGCTCTTGAGATACCATGACGGATTGCACCGGCCTGACCTGTGAATCCACCGCCACGTACATTTACAAGAACGTCAAACTTGCCTGTTGTTGCTGTAGCAGCAAATGGCTGTCTAACGATAACCTTTAATGTATCAAGACCGAAATACTCTTCCATGTCCTTTTTATTGATTGTAACCTTACCAGTACCCGGTACAAGATATACTCTTGCGATACTGCTTTTTCTTCTACCTGTTCCGTAAAATCTACTACTTTTAGCCACGAATATATCCTCCCTTACTAATACTTAATCTCTAATGCTTCCGGCTTCTGTGCCTGCTGCTTGTGTTCAGGACCAGCATATACATGAAGCTTCTTGATCATCTCTCTTCCAAGTGGTCCCTTTGGAAGCATACCCTTAACTGCAAGGTAGATAACGTCTTCCGGCTTCTTTGCGAGCTTCTCTTTCAATGTCTGCTCCTTCATACCGCCAACGTAGTCTGAATGATGGTAGTAAATCTTCTGCTCCATCTTCTTACCTGTAACCTTGATCTTGTCAGCGTTTACAACTACAACATAATCACCTGTATCAATATGAGGTGTATATGTTGGCTTATTCTTTCCTCTTAAAATGCTTGCGATCTCTGATGATAAACGACCTAATGTATGTCCATTCGCATCAACTACATACCACTTTCTTTCAATGGTTGATGGGCTTGCCATAAAGCTCTTCATTGTGGTTCCTCCTTAAAATACTCAAATACTGTACTGACACTCCTCTAAGATACAATCTGCCGAAATGTCCGAAACGGCATATATCTTTGTATTCGTGCCTATCTATAGTCACCTCTCATCCTCGATATGTGAAAGCGAATTACGAAGATAAAAGATGTCATCGAACTATCCGATACCGGGGCTTATTGGCATACGGACAGTCTTCACCTATCGTCACAGTTAATTATTATATTATAGGAATTTCTTGGTGTCAATAGTTTTTTTTCTATCAACAGAGTCCTATAAATATTCAATTCCAACCAGCGTCAGTCCGCAGGCCTCCGCCTTTGCTCCTGCTTTTTTTCGATCCTTCGACTCAAGTATTTCCTTAACATATTCCGGTTCAAACATCCCCATACCGCATTTCAACAATGTCCCCATAATAATCCGAACCATGTTATAAAGAAAACCATTTCCTTTAATGCGCATTGTGATCATGTTTCCTTCCTGCGTAAACGAAATCTCTGTTACGGTGCGTACCGTGCTTTCTACTTGTGTACGCGGGGAAGAAAACGCCTTAAAGTCATGTTCTCCGACCAAATATGCGGCAGCACGCTCCATGCGTGCAATATCAAGCTTATAATATACAAATTTCGAATACAACCGAACCAGCGGATTCGGAAACTTATGATTCCAAATCTTATATTCATACGTTTTAATCGTATCACAGAAACGCGGGTGAAAATCATCCGCAACCGGACAGGACTCCGTGATGCGAATATCGTTCGGCAAACGTTGATTTAATGCAAAAGATATTTTTTCCGCCGGAATTCTCGTTTCCGTGTCAAACACAGCAACATTGCCGAGTGCATGCACGCCGGAATCCGTACGGCTTGCACCGATAATACGTATTTCCTCTCCCAGCAACCTGGATAACTCCTCATTTAGAACCTGCTCCACCGTTATTCCATTATCCTGCATTTGCCACCCACAATAATTTGTCCCATCGTAGGCAACCGTTAATTTTACTCTCACACTCATAATATCCTCCTAAAACCGAACAATCAGAAAAGCAGCAATTAGCAGAAAAATCAGAAGGCCGATATAACCTATATAATCCTGTACTTTATATTTTAGGGGATTTAGCTTGGAACGTCCCTTTCCCCCTGTATAGCATCTTGCATCCATTGCATCTGCCAAATTACCGGCTCGATCAATTGCATTTTGAAACAGCGGTACGGCAACCGTCCGAAGGCTCTTAAGCCTTGTAACCGGTCCTCCGCTATGAAAATCCGCACCACGCGCCTCCTGTGCACGCATAATATGCTGCATTTCCTCTGCAAGCACGGAAATAAATCGTAGTGCAATCGTAATTCCCATTGCCGTACTGCCCCGCAAATGAAAACATTTTTCAAATCCATCGGTAAGCTTTGTCGGAGTTGTCGTATACATCAACATGGAAGACATAAAAATAAGCAATAACATCCGCCAGAACACAAACCCGGCCTTCACGATTCCTGCATCCGTGATACATAATGCACCAAGCTTAACCAAAATCGTTCCACGCGTTGTAAAAATATTAAGCGCAGAGCCTATGCCTACAACAATCAAAATCGATTTTGTTCCGCGCAGCATGTGCGACATCGGAACATGCGACACAATCACAGTCAACACAAACAACGCAGTGAGAAGTGCAAACAACGGAAGGTTTCGGTCGAGTAATGAAATAACAATATATGCAATTATCATACGGATTTTTAATCTTGGATCCAATTGATGAATAACCGAATCCACACTGTAATATTGACCTAGCGTTATATCACGCAACATACGTTTGCCTACCGTTCCTTTCTGCATTTCTCTCCAATTTCACTCATATTAACCTATTCAAACAGCGCAATTGCATTGCATATTTCCAAAATGCCATCCGTATTAAGTGGTGCACAATTTACCGGAAGTCCCATCTCTCGTAAGTTTACAAGAAGTTGCATAATCGCAGGCAAATTTGCAAGTTCATCTCTCATATGATAAAACACTTCATCCGGTCTTCCGCCACAGACAATTTTACCATCCTGCATCGCATAGATACGGTCGGCATATTCCCATGCACACTCCGCATCGTGACTTACCATAAATATTGTAATCCCTGCATCCTTATGCAATATATCAATAATCTGTTGCATTTCCCGTTTTCCCTTTGGATCAAGTCCCGCAAACGGCTCATCCAAAATAAGATACTCCGGCTTCATAGCAAGCACGCCTGCTAAAGCAACACGACGTTTCTGCCCACCGGATAGCTTGTCCATCGACAAATCATATACGTCCTGCGGAAGGCCAACCAGTTCAATTGATTCATAAGCGCGCTTTTCCGCCTCAATCTCTGAAACACCAATATTCCGAGGACCAAACACAACATCCTCATAAACATTTTTTGCAAACAGCTGGTGCTCCGGATATTGAAACACATAACCGATTTTTGACCGAAGCTCCCGCTTATTTGTCGTACGGTCAAACACATCCCGCCCGTCAACATAAACGGTTCCTTTGTCCGGTTTTAACAGCGCCGGTATCATCTGAAGCAATGTCGATTTGCCGGAGCCTGTGGCGCCCATCAATACGACATATTCACCTTTTTTTACGGATAAAGATATATCCGAAAGAACTTGTCTCTTTCCGTATGAAAACGATACGTGATCAATTAATACCGCATTTACCGGATCGATTTTTGGTGTCGCAAGTCCAATTTGCGGCATATCTGTTTTATCCGTAAAACATTCACGATGCATCTTATATATTTCTTTTGCAATATCCGATACCGTATATAAGGCATCGGTCCGAATAATTCCTTGCCGATATAATTCCTTCGCAATAAGAACAACCGCCGGACATTCTAATCCGTACTCTAATAGCTTTTCCTCTTTTGAAAAGATTGCTTCCTTTCTGCCCTGCATCACAAGGTGCCCACGATGCATAATAAAAATCTGCTTTGCGAACAGGAGCTCTTCCATACGATGTGTAATCATAATAATCGTAATTCCATAGTCTTCATTTAACTGCTTCATCGTATTCAAAATATCCTGTCTTGACTTTGGATCAAGCATACTTGTTGCTTCGTCTAACACAATACAGGAAGGCTGCATGGCAAGTACACCGGCAATCGCAACCTTTTGACGTTCTCCGCCTGACAATTCGTTTATACGCTTATCAACAGATATTGAAAGCCCTGCCTGTTCCACGGCATTTGTTACACGTTGCCATAAGTCATTTCCCGGCACGCCAAGATTTTCCGCTCCAAATGCTACATCCTCCGCGACAACACTTCCAATAAGCTGATCATCCGGATTTTGAAATACCATCCCTACCTGCTTGCGAATCGGTATTGTATTTTTTTCTTCCATAGCATCCAGTCCACCGATAAGTATCGTTCCTTCAATCGGAACAAGTAGGCGATTTAATATTTTTGCAAATGTACTCTTGCCGGAGCCGTTTTTTCCGGCAATCGCGATAAAATCTCCTTTTTTTGCATCAAAACAAATCCCACGAATCGCTCGAATCATCTCCGTAAGATTTCCATCATCATCCCGGTCAAAATATTCAAATGCAAGATCTTTGATCTGAATCATTAAACAATTACACTCCTAAAAAAAGGGAATTTCCGTCACACCATCTTCTTCCAAATACGGCATCTCTTCATGAATCGTTGCACCATCTGCAATTTGACTCACATCTAGCTTGATATATTTTATTGTTCCTGTCGCAAGCTTATTTCCGTCTGCATCATAGATACATGCCTCCGTTACACAAAACTTCGGCGTATCCTTGACAATAACTCCTCGTCCGATTAAATCCTCTTCATATGGAACCGGTTTATGGTATTTTGTATCAAGCGACATCGTAACGCCAAAGGTTGCCTCAGACAACTCTTTTGCCCAGAGTGCACGCAACCCCATCTCATCAAGCATCGCCGTAATTAAACCACCATGCACGCGACCCGGATAGCTTTGGTGCTGGGCTCGATACCGAAAGCGAGTCATCACACTTCCATCCTCCATATTATAAAATGGTGCCCGAACACCATATTCGTTATCTAATCCACAGATGATACACATTCTGCTGTTTTTTTGCTTACTAACTACCTTCATACCAAACCTTTCATTTCATATGTATATATTATACGAATTACCCACACATGCATTATTATAGCATTAGTCATGTAACTGCGCAATTCATTCCAATCTCCCATTATTGCACATTCAGGTATTTTGTTTTGATACACCTGTTCTCTACATGTATTTTTTTCTCCATCTTCAATTTTAGAGAAGTTTATGAACTCCCATCTGCTACTTGTATTAGCGCACGCTCATTCAAACGTGCACCGCGTTTCCCACAAATGACAAGGGCCTTATGTGGAAAGTAGCGGTGCTTGACCTCTGAATTACTCATGTGTCACTTTTCTACAAAAAATAAAAACCCCCGAGTAAATACTCGAGGGTTCTAAATGAATCATAATTATACAAGCTCAAGAATAACCTTCATAGCACCATCGCCACGACGCTCGCCAATCTTAACGATACGAGTGTAACCACCCTTACGTCCTGCGTACTTTGCACCGTACTCATCAAAGAGCTTTGCTGTAAGGTCAACCTTCTTTGTACCTGCCTTTCTTCCGGCAGCCTCTGTAGGAACCTCAACAACAGGATAAAGAACCTTAAGCATCTGTCTTCTGGCATGAAGTCTTGAAGGCTGATCCTTCTTAACCTTCTTCTCTACCTCATCATACATAGTTACCTTCTTGCCATCAACAACTTCCTTGATACGCTTTCCGTCTTTGTCCTTCTTTGCTACCTTAGCAGTTACAGTAACTTCATCGAAGTTATCCTTTTCCTTAACTGCAAGTGTAATCAAATGCTCTGCAATCTTGCGAACTTCCTTAGCTCTAGCCTCAGTTGTCTCAATCTTGCCATGATATAATAACTGTGTTACCTGATTACGAAGTAATGCGATTCTCTGATCTGACTTCTTACCAAGCTTTCTATACATTGCCATAATAAATATCCTCCTTACCCTCATGCCTTATCCGGCAAATCTCGGGTCTTCACTGTGCTTACTGTTCTTCAGCGTGAGTGGTACTGTTATCTTTACTCGTCTCCTGACTTTAAAGATAAACCTAATTCTTTTAACTTTGCTAATACTTCCTCGAGAGACTTACGTCCAAGGTTACGAACCTTCATCATATCTTCTGATGTCTTGTTTGTTAACTCTTCAACTGTATTGATGCCTGCTCTCTTAAGGCAGTTATATGAACGAACGGAAAGCTCTAACTCATCGATATTCATCTCGAGTACTTTTTCCTTCTCGTCGTCTGTCTTTTCAACCATAACATCAACCAGCTTTGCATTCTCAGAAAGGTCAATGAAAAGGTTCAAATGCTCACTAAGTACTTTTGCAGCAAGACTTACTGCTTCATCCGGTGCCAATGTACCGTTTGTAAATACATCAAGTGTGAGCTTGTCATAATCTGTAATCTGACCTACACGTGTATTCTCAACTGTGAGATTTACACGCTCAACAGGTGTGTAGATGGAATCAACTGCAATAGCGTCGATTGCCGTATCGAGGTCCTTATTCTTGTCTGCACCTACGTATCCTCTGCCGTTTGTGATGGTAAGCTCCATCTCAAGTCTGGCATCAGAACCGCTTAAGTTTGCGATTACAAGATCCGGATTCAAAATCTCGATATCTCCGTCTACCTGAATATCCGCAGCAGTAACAACACAGCTGCCTGAAGCCTCAATATATGCCTGCTTTACTTCGTTTGTAGCGCCATTGTTCTTGATGCAAAGATCCTTGATATTCATAACAATCTCAGTTACGTCTTCCTTTACTCCAGGAATTGAACTAAACTCATGAAGAACACCTTTGATCTTGATCATGCTAACAGCTGTACCCGGTAAAGATGACAACATAATTCTTCTAAGAGAATTACCAAGTGTTGTACCATATCCTCTCTCGAGCGGTTCAACTACAAACTTTCCGTACTTGTTGTCCTCAGAAATCTCAGCGATTTCAATTTTAGGTATTTCAAAATCAAACACAATTAACCCTCCTTATGGATAACCATTGTACTAAGTTACTTCTCCAATAACACCACGCGCTTAATTAAGCGCGCGGTGAATTTATTTATCTTACTTTGAATATAACTCGACGATAAGGGTTTCATTTACAGGAACATCGATCTGCTCTCTCATTGGCTTCTCTAATACAGTACCTGATAAAGACTCAAGATCTGCCTCCATCCAAGCCGGTGCTGTATGTCCTGCATTTGCCTCAACGATATCCTTATATCTCTGAAGAGACTTGCTCTTCTCCTTGATTTCAATCTTGTCGCCAGGATTTACTCTGTAGGAAGGGATGTTGATACACTTGCCGTTTACTAATACGTGCTTATGATCTACAATCTGTCTGGCCTCACGTCTTGTTCTGGCAAATCCCATACGGAATACGATATTGTCAAGTCTAAGCTCAAGCAAAGTCATAAGGTTTGGACCTGTAAGACCCGGCATTCTCTCAGCCTTCTCGAAAAGATTGTGGAAAGGCTTCTCAAGCATGCCGTAGATGAACTTAGCCTTCTGCTTCTCGCGAAGCTGTAAGCCGTACTCGCTCACCTTTCTGTTTGCTCTTGTTAACTTTCTCTTTGATGTTTTATTTATGCCGAGATACATTGGCTCCATACCCAAAGATCTGCATCTCTTAAGAACTGGGGTTCTATCTACTGCCATTACCTTGTACCTCCTAATTAAACTCTTCTTCTCTTTGGTGGACGACATCCGTTATGCGGAACCGGAGTAACATCCTTGATACTAACTACTTCAAGACCACATGCAGAAAGTGCACGGATTGCTGCCTCTCTACCTGAACCAGGTCCCTTTACCATAACATCGATAGTCTTAAGACCGTATGGTAAAGCAGCCTTTGCTGCTGTCTCTGCTGCCATCTGTGCAGCATATGGTGTAGACTTTCTAGATCCTCTGAATCCGAGTCCACCCGCACTTGCCCAAGACAATGCATTGCCTTCAGCGTCTGTTAATGTGACAATTGTATTATTAAAAGATGACTGAATATGAGCCTGTCCACGCTCTACGTTCTTTCTGACACGCTTTTTAGCCACTTTTTTAGTAGTAACTTTCTTAGCCATTACCTAACCCTCCAATTACTTCTTCTTGTTAGCTACTGTCTTCTTAGGACCCTTACGAGTTCTAGCGTTTGTCTTTGTCTTCTGTCCACGTACAGGAAGTCCCTTTCTGTGACGGATACCACGATAGCATCCAATCTCCTGTAAACGCTTAATGTTAAGTGCGATCTCTCTACGTAAATCACCCTCAACTACCTGAGTTTCGTTGATAATCTCACTAAGTCTCTTTACTTCCTCATCCGTCAAATCACGAACTCTTGTATCAGGACTAACGTTTGCTTCTTTAAGAATTCTTGTTGCTGATGTTCTACCTATACCATAGATATAAGTAAGACCGATTTCGATACGCTTGTCTCTTGGTAAATCAACACCTGAAATACGAGCCATTCTAATATACCTCCGTAAAAATAACTACAATTTTGCCTGTAACGCTTATGATATCTTCTATATAATAGAAGGTGAAATGCATATCTAAACTGTTCAGACACTACTAAATGAATAATTTTGCATAGTCTACTATGCTCAGCCGCTTTGTGTTAGAATGTGATATTGGGTTTATCACATGCACAAATACAAGGCATAGTTATAGATGGGCTATCATCCTACATACCTTGTTCTAACTTTCCGTTCAGATCGAATCACCTGATGTGAAACGATGACCTATTGTAAAAATAGATTTATCCCTGACGCTGTTTGTGCTTTGGATTTTCGCAGATAATACGAATACTACCTTTTCTTTTAATGACTTTGCACTTATCGCAAATTGGTTTTACTGATGCTCTAACCTTCATTAAAATGCACTCCTTTCAAAAAAGTCCGCTACAAATAAGCATTGTATCATTAAACTTTCTACAATGCAAGCAGTTTTTTCATAATATTACCGAGAATAATACCGAGAATGAGAAAATTTATTTTGCTCTCCAAGTAATACGGCCCTTTGTCAAATCATACGGAGATAAAACAACCGTTACCTTATCACCCGGAAGAATCTTGATATAATTCATTCTGAGTTTTCCGCTGATGTGTGCTAATACCTGAAGTCCATTTTCGAGTTCTACCTGAAACATTGCGTTTGGAAGCTTTTCAAGTACAACTCCTTCCATTTCGATTTCGTCTGCCTTTGGCATATCGTAATCCTCCTTTTAATATATGCTATAGTTCTATTCCTTCTGCCTTAGATAAAATCTCCGGCTCGCCTTCTGTTATTAAAACCGTATTCTCATAATGTGCTGACAAGCTACCGTCAGCAGTTACAACCGTCCAATCATCCGACAGCCATTCAACCTCGTAGGTTCCAATGTTAATCATCGGCTCAATTGCAAGTGTCATGCCCGGTCGCAGTTTCGGTCCCTTCATCATTCTGGTAAAGTTCGGAACCTCCGGAGCCTCATGAAGACTCGCTCCGACACCGTGTCCAACCAAGTCACGCACAGCTCTGTAATCTCTGGATGAAACGTAGTTAAAGATTGCTTTTGATATATCATTGATATGATTACCTGCTTTACAGGCCTTCAATCCCTCGAAAAAGCTTTCCTTGGTGACACGCATCAAATCTGCTGCAGCCTGTGAAATCTCGCCAACACCATACGTACGTGCCGAATCGGAATGATAACCCTTGTAGATGACTCCTGCATCCAGACTTACGATGTCGCCTTCGTTTAGGATTCGCTCTTTGGACGGAATACCATGTACCACCTCGTCATTTACCGATACACAAATAGATGCGGGATATCCGTTGTAATTTAAGAAAGAAGGAATACAGCCATAACTTCTGATTACCTCTTCTCCAATCCGATTGATTTCGTAAGTAGAAATCCCTGGTTTGATTGCTTTTTTTAATTCCTCATGGGTGAGGGCGAGAATTCTTCCCGCCTCACGCATAAGTTCAATCTCTTTTTCGGATTTAATAATGATTGCCATATTAGTTTTCTCCTAAAATAGCAACAATCGCCCGGAATACATCCTGCATATCAACTGTACCGTCAACCTCAGCAATAATGCCCTTCTTTGTATAGAAGTCAATAAGCGGCTGAGTCTGCTCATGATAAACATTCAAACGATTTAAGACTGTTTCCGGCTTATCATCATCTCTTAAAATAAGATCAGCTCCACAAGTATCGCACTTGCCTTCTTCCTTTGTAGGGTTGTAAACGATGTGATAGGTTGCTCCACATCCAACGCAAGCTCTTCTACCTGACATTCTGTTTACGATGTTCTCATCCGGAACCTCTACATTTACCGCATAGTCAATGCTTTCGCCGTTTGCAGCAAGTGCAGCATCCAACGCCTCAGCCTGTGGAATTGTTCTTGGGAAACCATCGAGGATGTAACCGTCCTTACAATCATCTGCCTTGAAACGATCCATAATAAGGTCAACTACAAGCTCATCCGGAACAAGAAGTCCTTTGTCCATGTATTCCTTTGCCTTTGCGCCAAGCTCCGTACCATTCTTGATATTTGCTCTAAAAATATCTCCTGTTGAGATATGTGGAATATGATACTTTTCAGCAAGCATCTTTGCCTGTGTTCCCTTACCTGCACCCGGTGCACCCAACATAATAATCTTCATATGCAATAACCTCCTCAAATATATGGAAATAGGAATGTACCCAAAACGGATACACTCCCTATCTTCCTAAGTCACTAGTCTGTCAAGAATCCGGAATAATTTCTTACAATCATCTTGGATTCCATCTGCTTAATTGTCTCAATGATAACACCTACAATAATAATCAGTGATGTTCCACCGAATGAAACGTTTGCTCCGAATCTTCCGTTGAAGAAGACCGGAATCAACGCAACGATAATCAGACCAACCGCTCCGATAAAGACAATGTAATTCAAGATTCTGTTTAAGTAATCCTGTGTAGGCTTACCCGGTCTGATACCCGGAATAAATCCGCCGCTCTTCTTCATGTTGTTTGCAATTTCCATCGGATTGAATGTTACCGAAGTATAGAAATATGCAAAGAAGAATACTAACAAAATATATACAATAAGCCCAACACTCGCCCATGGATAGTTTGGATTGAACCAGTAATTTGAGTTCATACCACGTAAAATCTTTGACCAGACTCCCGACGGATTTAAGTTGAATAAACTAATAAATACCGATGGAAGTGACAAGATTGATGAAGCGAAAATAACAGGAATTACACTTGAAGTATTTACCTTCATAGGAATATGACTGCTCTGTCCGCCTACATTACGTCTACCCTGCACCTTTTGTGCATACTGGACAGGAACTTTTCTCACACCATCCTGAAGCAGTACTACCAATACTACTGTTACAACAATAACTGCAATAATAATTGCTGCTGCAATTATTGCATTAACAATATCCTTATCCTTTACGAATTTTACATAAAGGTCAGAAAAATCACTTGGCATTCTGGATACAATGTTGATAAGAAGGATAATTGAAATACCGTTACCAACTCCATAATCCGTAACACGCTCGCCTAACCACATAACAAATGCACTACCGGTTGTCAATGTGACAATGATGAGTAAATAACCCATCGGACCTGTAATTGTCAAATAATGACCACGGTCGAAACCTACTGCAAGTCCTAAACTTTCTACAACGGAAAGTACAATCGTAAGATATCTTGTGATCGCTGTGATTTTCTTACGACCATCCTCGCCATCCTTTTGCATCTCCTCCAACGCCGGAATTGCGATGGTAAGAAGCTGCATGATGATGGAAGATGTAATATATGGTGTTACATTCAATGCAAAAATTGACATTTGCGTAAAGGAACCACCTGTGAATGAGCTAAGGAAATTGTTTGCATCTCCAAGTGTCGTCTCAAGATACTGCTTTACAGCCTCTGTATCAAGACCCGGCACCGGAATCATCGAACCGAAACGAACGATAATCAATATAAAGAACGTAAACATTAACCCACTACGGATTTCCTTTACCTTAAGAGCATTTTTTAAGGTTTTAAACATGCTTAAATCACCTCTGCTTTTCCGCCAAGAGCTTCGATCTTCTCAGCAGCTGCCTTACTAAAAGCATTTACCTTAACAGTAAGCTTCTTTGTCAACTCTCCATTTCCTAAAATCTTAACACCATCTCTTGCATTTTTAACAATGCCTGCCTCGATCAAAGTAGCAACTGTAACTTCAGCGCCATCCTCAAATCTGTCAAGTGCAGAAAGGTTGATTGCAACAATCTCCTTATGATTTCTGCATGTGAATCCTCTCTTAGGGATTCTTCTATAGAGTGGCATCTGACCACCTTCGAACCCTGGTCTTGGAGCTCCTGAACGAGCCTTCTGACCCTTATGTCCCTTACCTGCAGTCTTACCATTTCCTGAGCCATGTCCACGGCCTCTTCTGAAGTTATCGCTTGTTACAGCGCCTTCAGCTGGCTTTAAACTTGATAAATCCATGACTGTTCCTCCTTCACAAAAATTATGCTTCTTCTACTTTAACCATGTGACGAACCTGATCAACCATTCCCTTTGTAGCTGCATTGTTAGGTAGTTCAACAGTCTTGTGCATCTTAGTAAGACCAAGTGCCTTAACAGTTGCTCTATGCTTTGGAATAGCTCCGATTGGGGACTTCACTAAAGTAACCTTAATCTTATCTGCCATTTTACAAACCTCCTTACGATTCCTCGATTATACCAATCGTCTTAGTTCAAAATCTCATCCAAAGATTTGCCGCGAAGCTTTGCAACTTCTTCAGGAGACTTAATCTTTGAAAGACCTTCGATTGTAGCAAGTACAACATTCTGCTTGTTGTTTGAACCTAAGGACTTTGTACGGATATTCTTATATCCTGCAAGCTCAAGTACGGAACGTGCCGGACCGCCGGCAATAATACCTGTACCTTCCGGAGATGACTTTAACAGTACTCTTGCACTGCCAAATTCACCTGTCCAATCGTAAGGAATACTACCATTCTCATTGATACTAACCTTAACCAATTTCTTAATTGCGTCCTCTTTGCCCTTGCGAATAGCCTCAGGAATTTCTGTTGCCTTTCCTAAGCCGGCACCAATGTGACCATTCTTATCGCCTACAACAACGAGTGTAGCAAATCTCATGTTACGTCCGCCCTTAACAACCTTTGTTACACGCTTGATGTTAACAACGCGATCTTCTAATTCTAAATTCGTAGCATCTATGATTTCATGCTTCATGCGCCTTATTTCCTCCTTACTTAGAATTCAAGTCCAGCTTCTCTAGCAGCATCTGCTAAAGCCTGAATCTTTCCCTGATATATAAAGCCGCCACGGTCAAAGACTACAGTCTTGATACCTGCATCAAGCGCCCTCTTGGCAATAACCTGACCTAAGTAAGCTGCTGCTGCAACATCATTTGTCTTCTCTAACTGATCCTTAACTTCCTTCTGAACTGTTGAAGCTGACACTAAAGTCTTCTGAGCTGTATCATCGATAATCTGAGCGTACATATGATTATTAGATCTGAAAACAGCAAGTCTCGGTCTTTCAGCAGTGCCGCTAAAACGGTTACGAACTCTTAAATGCTTCTTAGCGCGAATAGCACTTCTTGATTCTTTATTAATCATCTTATTCCACTCCTTAATTATTTCTTACCAGTCTTACCAACTTTACGTCTGATAACCTCATCAGCATACTTGATACCTTTACCCTTATATGGTTCCGGAGCTCTCTTTTCTCTGATTTCGGCAGCATATTGGCCAACCTTCTCTTTATCAATACCACTTACAACAATCTTGTTACCGTCAACGGTTGTTGTGATTCCGTCCGGATCAACCATCTCTACCGGATGAGAAAAACCAAGTGCAAGATTTAACTTGTTACCCTGCTTTGCAGCTCTGTAACCTACACCGTTAACCTCAAGTACCTTTGTGTAACCTTCTGTAACACCTATTACCATGTTGTTGATAAGTGTTCTTGTAAGACCATGTAAAGACTTCATCTTCTTTAAGTCGTTTGGTCTGTTTACTACTACTTCAGCACCTTCCTGCTTGATTTCCATCTCAGCAGGGAGAACTCTCTCAAGTGTTCCCTTAGGTCCTTTTACAGTCACCTTATTATTTTCTGCTATCTCAACAGTTACACCTGCCGGAATAGCGATAGGCATTCTTCCAATACGTGACATTTCGCCCGTCCTCCTTATATTCTATAAAACGTTATCTATTACCAAATGAATGCAAGCACTTCGCCGCCAACATTCTCTTTTCTGGCTTCCTTATCTGTAAGCACGCCCTTGTTTGTAGAAATGATAGCTGTTCCAAGTCCGCCGAGAACCTTTGGAAGCTCATCCTTTGATGCATACACACGAAGACCCGGCTTAGAAATTCTCTTAAGACCTGTAAGGATCTTCTCGTTCTTGTTTGCACCATACTTAAGTGTAATCTTGATTGTCTTGAAGTTACCTTCTTCAATAACATCAACTGCCTTGACATAACCTTCCTTAAGGAGAATGTCTGCAATCGCCAGCTTCATCTTTGATGCCGGTATATCTACTGTATCATGCTTTGCAGTATTTGCATTACGGATTCTTGTAAGCATATCTGCAATTGGATCGCTCATTGACATAATTCTTTTGCCTCCTATTTATTCTATATTCTTACCAGCTTGACTTCTTAACACCAGGAATCTGTCCCTTGTATGCTAACTCACGGAAACATACTCTGCAGATACCATATTTTCTCAAAACTGAATGTGGACGGCCACAAATCTTGCAACGTGAATATTCTCTTGTTGAGAACTTCTGTTTACGCTGCTGTTTAACCTTCATAGATGTTTTTGCCATTTTGATTCCTCCTATTTTCCTTACTTCTGGAACGGCATTCCGAACAGAGTTAACAATTCACGAGCTTCTTCATCTGTCTGCGCTGTTGTAACGAAGATGATATCCATACCTCTTACCTTGTCTACCTTGTCATACTCGATTTCCGGGAAAATAAGCTGCTCTTTAATACCAAGTGCATAGTTACCTCTACCATCAAATGCGTTAGGGTTAACACCTCTAAAGTCACGTACTCGCGGAAGTGCAAGATTGATAAGTCTGTCTGTAAACTCATACATCTTCTCGCCTCTAAGTGTTACCTTGCATCCGATTGGCATACCTTCTCTTAACTTGAAGTTCGCAACGGACTTCTTAGCACGTGTAACAACTGCCTTCTGACCTGTGATAATCTCAAGATCCTTAACAGCCGCATCTAAAACCTTTGCATTTTCTCTCGCTTCACCAACACCCATGTTGATAACGATTTTCTCAAGCTTTGGAACCTGCATTACATTTTTATATCCAAACTTCTTTGTCATAGCGTCCATAATCTCGGAGCTATACATTTCTTTAAGTCTACTCAAACCAAGTACCTCCTTTCTTATCTTCACTAATCGATTTTCTCTAACTTGCCATCTACATGAGCGACACGAACCTTATCCTTCTTTTCGCCCTGGAAGCCAACACGTACCGGCTTACCCTTGTAGAGATACATAACATTTGAAAGATCGATCGGAGCTTCCTTATCAATAATGCCGCCCTGCTGATTCTGCATGTTTGGCTTGCTGTGCTTGTGAACGATATTAACGCCTTCAACTAAAACCTTATTGTTCTTTGCGTCAACGGATAATACCTTTCCCTCTTTGCCCTTATCTTTACCGGCAATGACTACAACCATGTCATCCTTCTTAATCTTCATTGTTGCCATGAGTCGCTACCTCCTATAATACTTCCGGTGCAAGAGAAACGATCTTCATGAACTTCTTATCTCTAAGCTCTCTTGCTACAGGTCCAAATATACGAGTTCCTCTTGGGTTACCATCATCCTTGATGATAACGGCTGCGTTCTCATCAAACTTGATGTATGAACCATCCTTACGACGTGCGCCCTTCTTAGAACGTACGACAACGGCTTTAACAACATCACCCTTCTTTACAACTCCGCCTGGTGTTGCATCTTTAACTGAGGCAACGATGATATCACCAATATTTGCATATCTTCTTGTGGAGCCGCCTAAAACACGAATGCAAAGGATTTCCTTAGCACCTGTATTGTCAGCAACTCTAAGTCTTGTTTCCTGCTGAACCATTGTTTACGCCTCCTTACTTTGCCTTCTCGATAATCTCAACAAGTCTCCATCTCTTATCTTTTGATAAAGGTCTTGTCTCCATAACTCTTACTCTATCGCCAATTTTACACTCATTGTTCTCGTCATGAGCCTTGAGCTTATATGTTCTCTTTACAATCTTACCGTAAAGAGGATGCTTTACATTATCAACGATTGAAACAACGATTGTCTTATCCATCTTATCACTTGTAACTAAACCTACACGTGTTTTTCTAAGATTTCTTTCCACAATAATTTCCTCCTTTTACGATAATTAGTTTGCCTTCTGGGCAATTACTGTCTGAATTCTGGCAATGTTCTTGCGAACATCCTTGATTCTGCTTGTATTCTCGAGCTGGTTAGTGGCATTCTGGAATCTCAAGTTAAATAATTCCTTCTTAGCAGCAACCAAATCGCTCTGTAATTCTTCAAGTGATTTTGCGTTTAATTCTGTTTTATACTCCTTAAGCTTCACCGCCATTAACCTCCTTATCTAAATCTGCCTTTGAAATGATCTTGCACTTAACAGGTAACTTGTGTGTAGCAAGACGAAGAGCCTCACGTGCTGTCTCCTCAGAAACACCTGCGATCTCAAACATAACTCTGCCCGGCTTAACAACTGCTACCCAGTACTCAAGAGAACCTTTACCGGAACCCATACGAGTTTCAGCAGGCTTTGCTGTAACCGGATGATCCGGGAAAATCTTGATCCATACCTTACCGGTACGCTTTACATATCTTGTCATGGCGATACGGGCAGCCTCAATCTGGTTGGACTTAATCCAAGCCGGCTCCATAGCAACGATACCATATTCACCATTTGTGATTCTATTTCCTCTAAGCGCCTTACCTGCCATGGTTCCTCTGAACTGCTTACGACGCTTTACTCTTTTAGGCATTAACATTATTTATCGCTCCCTTCCTTGTTTCCCTTTGTAGGAAGTACTTCGCCATGGTAAATCCATGTCTTAACACCAACTTTACCGTATGTTGTATTTGCCTCAGCAAAACCATAATCGATATCTGCACGAAGTGTCTGAAGAGGAATTGTGCCCTCGCTGTAGAACTCAGTTCTAGCCATATCAGCACCACCAAGTCTACCGGATACTGCAGCCTTGATACCAAGTGCACCGGCCTTCATTGTTCTACCCATGCATGACTTCATAGCTCTACGGAAGGAAATACGGTTCTCAAGCTGTGCTGCAATGTTCTCAGCAACAAGCTGTGCATCCATATCCGGCTTCTTGATTTCCTTGATGTCGATGAAAAGCTTCTTCTTTGTAAGCTTCTGAACCTTAGCCTTAACCTTCTCAATACCTGCGCCGCCCTTACCGATTACGACACCAGGCTTAGCTGTATATACATTAACCTTAACCTTATCAGCTGTTCTCTCGATCTCAATCTTAGATACATTTGCTGAATAAAGCTCTTTCTTAATAAACTCTCTGATCTTATAGTCTTCTACAAGGTTATCTGCGAACTCGCCGTTCTTTGTATCAGCATACCACTTTGAATCCCAGTCCTTGATGATTCCGACTCTTAAACCATGTGGATTAACCTTCTGTCCCATTGCTTACCTCCTATCTTTCATCCAGCACAACAGTAATGTGGCTAGTTCTCTTCTCGATTCTATAAGCTCTACCCTGTGCTCTTGGTTGAATTCTCTTCATTGTCGGTCCCTTGTTTGCATAACACTCTGCAATGTAAAGGTCTTCAACCTTCATACCGTTGTTGTTTTCTGCGTTTGCAATTGCGGACTTAAGAAGCTTCTCGATTACCTTTGAAGCGTATCTGTTATTGTAAGCAAGAATACCGAGTGCTGAAGTTACATCCTTGCCTCTAATTGCGTCTAATACAAAACAAGCCTTTGTTACTGAAACTCTTGCATATGAAACAGTTGCCTTAGGTCTTGTATCCTTGTTCTCATTTCTGAGTCTCTTAATCTGGGATCTATGTCCTTTTGCCATGAGATGTGTCCTCCTTCCTCTTATCTTCTACCCTTTTTCTCATCCTTGCCATGTCCTCTGTATGTTCTTGTTGCTACGAACTCACCGAGCTTATGACCAACCATATCCTCAGTTACATATACAGGTACATGCTTTCTTCCATCATAAACAGCAATTGTATGACCTACAAATGATGGGAAGATTGTTGAACGACGTGACCATGTCTTAACAACCTGCTTGTCGTTTGCTGCATTTAATGCATCTATCTTCTTTAACAAATAATCATCTGCAAATGGTCCTTTTTTTAATGAACGAGCCATATGAAACCTCCTTACTTAACGTTCTTACCGTCTCTTGTTCTGATAATCAACTTGTTGGACTGCTTGTTCTTCTTTCTAGTCTTAAGACCAAGTGCCGGCTTACCCCAAGGAGTAGATGGGCCAGGTCTACCGATACTAGTTCTACCTTCACCACCACCGTGTGGATGGTCGTTCGGGTTCATAACGGAACCACGTACTGTCGGGCGGATACCCATGTGACGCTTACGTCCTGCTTTACCAACGTTTACAAGTCCATGCTCAATGTTACCAACCTGACCGATTGTAGCACGGCATACGATAGGAACCATTCTCATCTCGCCTGAAGGAAGACGAAGTGTTGCATACTTTCCTTCCTTAGCCATAAGCTGAGCTGAGTTACCTGCGGAACGAACAAGCTGTGCACCCTTACCAGGGTAAAGCTCGATGTTGTGAATCTCTGTACCTACAGGAATTTCTGAAAGCGGAAGGCAGTTACCAACCTTAACATCAGCGTTAGGGCCGCTCATCAACTCGTCGCCAACCTTAAGGCCAACAGGAGCGATGATGTATGACTTCTCACCATCTGCGTAGAAAAGAAGTGCGATGTTAGCTGTTCTGTTTGGATCATACTCGATTGCAGCTACCTTTGCAGGTACATCATCTTTTCTTCTCTTGAAATCTATAATTCTGTACTTCTGTCTGCTTCCACCACCATGATGTCTAACAGTAATCTTTCCTTGATTATTACGTCCGGCTGTCTTATCCTTCTTTGCAAGAAGTGACTTCTCAGGAGTGCTCTTTGTGATCTCCTCGAAATCAAGACCGGTCATATGCCTTCTAGAAGGTGTATATGGGTTATATGTCTTAATTCCCATTGTAATTCTCCTTTCGAATTTCAATTTATTGTCATGCTTTTATTGCATATAATTTGATATTTTAGAGTCCTTCAAACAACTCAATATCTGCGCTCTCTGCCGTAAGCTGTACAACAGCCTTCTTTGTCTTAGCAGTCTTACCAAAAGTCATACCACGTCTCTTTGTCTTACCATCGTAGTTCATGGTATTAACCTTTGCTACCTTTGTTCCCTCGAACATCTTCTCAACAGCTTCCTTCACCTGAGTCTTTGTTGCGTCCGGATGAACAAGGAATGTATACTTCTTCTCTGCCATAGCGTTCATACTCTTCTCTGTAAGAACCGGCTTAAGAATAACGTCATAATATTTGATATCTGCCATTATGCATACACCTCCTCGATTGCTGCTACTGCATCTTTTGTGATTACAAGCGAATCATACTTTAAGATGTCATATACGTTAATTCCATTTGTCATTGTTGTCTTAACATCAGGAATATTTCTTGCTGAGAGAATTACCTTCTCATTCTTGTCCTTTGTTACAACCAAAGCCTTAGGAGCCTTTAAGTTGTTAAGGATCTGAACAAACTTGGAAGTCTTAATCTCATCTAACGCAAGCTCATCAACTACGATGAACTTTGAATCCTGAACCTTTGATGTAAGAGCAGACTTCATAGCAATCTGCTTTTCTCTCTTGTTCATCTTCATAGAATAATCTCTTGGCTTTGGAGCAAATACAACTCCACCACCTGTCCACTGCGGAGATCTTGTAGAGCCCTGTCTTGCATGACCTGTTCCCTTCTGTCTCCAAGGCTTTCTACCACCACCGGATACTTCGGAACGTGTCTTTGCGCTCTGCGTACCCTGACGTCTATTTGCTAACTGGCTAACTACTGCCAGATGTACTAAATGCTCATTTATTTCCACACCGAATACGTTGTCGTTAAGCTCAAGCTTGTCAACTTCTTTTCCTTCGATGTTATAAACTGCTACTGTTGCCATCTAATGTTCCTCCTTCCTGAAAGACCGGCTTATTTGCCAACCTTTACTGTCTCCTTAATCATTACTAATGATTTCTTTGGTCCAGGAACGGCACCCTTTACCAAAATTACATTGTTTTCAACATCTATCTTAACAATCTCAAGATTCTGAACTGTAACTCTTACGTTACCCTTGTGACCAGGCATCTTCTTACCCTTAAATACTCTACCCGGTGTAGTTGCAGAACCATTGGAACCTGCATGACGATGATACTTAGAACCATGAGCGGAAGGACCTGACTTCATGCCGTATCTTTTGATACCGCCTGCATATCCTTTACCCTTTGACTTAGCAGTTACATCAACCTTATCACCCTCAGCGAAGATGGAAGCTAAGATCTCGTCGCCTGCATTGAAATCGGCTACGTTCTCTAATCTGAACTCTCTTACATACTTCTTAGGTGTTGTGCCGGCCTTCTTAAAATGACCAACCTCTGCCTTGCCTGCGCCATGTGGGTTTCTGATTACTTTCTTTCCGGAAACGTCTTTTGTTGTAATTCTTTCCTTCTTCTCAGCGAAACCAACCTGAATTGCTTCGTAACCATCATTATCAACTGTCTTAACCTGTGTTACTACACAAGGACCAGCCTCTAATACTGTTACAGGTGTTAAAACACCGTCTTCGTTGAAGATTTGAGTCATTCCGACTTTTGTTGCTAAAATTGCTTTCTTCATTGTGAAAACTTCCTCCTAATTTTAATTCACAGCGGATTGCGTTTTGCAATCATACTAAATTCAATCCTTACAGATTGTAATTAGGTACTGCTATTTACTTAATTAAATGTGTTTGATGAAATTACTTCATCTTAACGTCTACATATACACCGGCTGACATATCAACCTTCTGAAGAGCTTCCACAGTCTTCTGTGATGGTGCAATGACGTCAATGAGTCTCTTGTGAGTTCTCTGCTCGAACTGTTCTCTGGAATCCTTATACTTATGAACAGCTCGAAGGATTGTTACCTTCTCAACCTTTGTAGGCATCGGAACAGGTCCGCTAACCTTTGCTCCTGTACTCTTTGCAGTTTCGATAATCTGCTTTGCAGCCTGATCGATTAACTTGTGATCGTACGCCTTCAATGTGATTCTCATAATTTGACTTGCCATAAAAAAAGCCGCCTCCTTTTCGCACTTTTTGTAGTACGACAAGTGGTGACTGTACAACTTTCCCGTGTGTGTCCTAACGTAACTCATTCGGATTTTCACACGTCATCTCCGTCTTGTAACGGATGGTATTTGGTACAGTGACTTGTCGCCAGTTATTCTTAATTGACATTCGCTCCACGAAAAACCCGCGAAACTGCTCATTTTGCAGTTGCGGCAACCTCCGCTTCCACGCTATCAATGTCACAGCAAGTGCTATTATATCCCATCCGTCAATAGAATGCAAGAGTTTTTTTATTATTTTTTCTACTATATATATGTATGTTTGTTATTACACTTTCTTCTTTTTCATTAGCTGAATAAATGAATAAACACAAGCAACATCCAATGCAAACAAAATCAGTATTTCAATTTTTCATCCCCCCCGCCCTAAAATCTATCGTAACAACTTATATATAGAAGGCTCAATATTAAGCATCCGACACATCCGTTCCGTTTCCGCCAGTGCCTTCTTACGCTTTTCTTTGCTAACATTTGACTTCACTGCACGAATCAACAGATTCTTGGGCGAATGCGCCAAATCCACAAATTCCATAACCTGCGTGCGATATCCGCGATACGTAAGCATGGAGCCACGTATGGCATCCGTCGATAGCGCAGCAAATCGCTCTTTTAATATGCCATGTTCCATAATCGGTGTCAAATCGTCGCTTTGTATCTGACCATTTACCTCATGCTGACAACACGGTACCGACATTATATATTTCGCATTCCAGGTGACTGCGTTGTAAAGCGCGTAATCCGTTGCAGTATCACAGGCATGCAGGCTCACAACCATATCAACCGGCACATCGGTATGATATCCGTTAATATCACCAAGCTCAAAATGTATGCCTTCGTAACCATACTTCGCTGCCGTCGCATTGCATTTCTTAATGACATCCTCTTTCAAGTCAAGCCCCGTAATTTGCACCTGTTTGTGTTTTATTTCTACGAGATAATAATACAATATAAATGTCAAATAGGACTTCCCGCAGCCAAAGTCTATAATATGAAGCAATTGCTTCGTCTCATCCGAGAGCAAATCATCCACCAATTCGATAAAACGGTTAATCTGCTTGTACTTATCATACATGGATGCAACAACCTTGCCCTCTTTCGTAAATACCCCCATATCCACAAGCGGAGGTATGACACCCCCCTCCACCAACAGATAATTTTTTTTACGATTGTGGTCTTGCGTCCTCTTTTTCGAAGTTGCAACAATATATTTACTTACATTTTTCAGCAACTTGTCTTTTTTTGTCATTCGGAAACTATAATCATAGCCATCCGCCAAAACATGCATTTGCTGAAACATTGCAGGAAAATACTGTTCCACCGTACTGCAAAGCTTATCCTTCGATATATTTTCCTGAAACACCTGTTTTTCTGTGTAGCAGCTTATCTGAAACACAGACTTGCCCTTCACAGTTGTCGGCAGTATTTCCACGCGTCGATACTTGCATGTTTCCTCTTTGCAATTGCTAAACACGACCTTACAGACATCCTTGTTTAACGCCTGTTTTACATCGTCCATACTATGAAGCATATCTGTGTTCCTTCCTATTAAAATATTTATTGTGTAAACGCCTGCTTGATACTGTCATAGTGGAGAAAAATCCCCTGCTTTGCAAACGCTTCAATCTCTTCTAAGGTCGCAAGCATATATCCGTCCGTTTCACCTTCTTGAAGTTTCAGTTCCTTTTCTGTAAAATCGCCGGTAAAACGATAGATATCCACAAAATAATTATCTCCTTCATCAGGATTTTCTCTCTTATATGTAAACAAGTAACCACCGTCCCAGCCTGTCACGTCAAGCCCGGTTTCTTCCATTATTTCCCGTTTTACAGCATCCGCTGAATCCTCACCAGCCACGGCAGCTCCTCCGGACACTTCCCACCAACCCGGAGCCCATGCCTTTGTCATAACACGCTTTGTAATAAGGAAGCGTCCATCCGTACGACGTATAACACCAAGCACCGTTAAATGAAACTCGCCCGGTTGCATATGCCAGTCATTGCGTTTCATTGTTCTGCCGGTACGGTTTTTATTTTCATCATAAATATCCCATAATTCCATAGTATCAACCTCTCTATCATCAATTCAAAATATATTACTTTTTTGTCAGATTCTCAAAGGCCCGCATAACCGAGTTTATTTTCTTTTGCTCGTACATCGTCTTCCATATACAAAGCCTTAAGTCAGTAAGCTCCGCAAAACGATATTCCGTAATGGCATCTATGTAAGACCGAAGCAATTTCTCCGCCGTGGCATCTGCATCCATATCATTATAATAAGGTGTATCCAAATAATCAACAGCTGCTTGATACGTCGTTTCAATATCAAGATAAAGCGTGCCGTATGCAATGTCCCCATACGGTTCGTACATTGGTTGATCACGCAATTCCATCAATCGTTTTATTGTCTCCGGAACCTCATATAGATTTGGTGCAAGCGGTGTTTTCAGATTCAAAGCCTTTGCCTGTTCAAAAGCATATGCCGCCGAAATCATCGTCATCTCATCATTGGCTCTCGCTACAAACTCCATAGAATACGGAAGACCCGCTTCATTTTGTCCAATCGGAACACTCACCGAAGGAACACCTGCCGACGGTGCAACATAGCAGCCACAGCTACTGTCGCTACCATACGCAACCTCATGACTTTTCACCTCGTCCCATAAGGTCGGATGAATCGCCACATCCACATCATACTGATCCATCATCTGATGAAAATACGGTCCGTACCATCCGACACCGTTTTCCCAATCATCACAAATTGAAATCGGCATCGAAATGATTTCCGCCCCCTGCGCCTCTAAAACCGCAACTGCTTCCTCAAGCTTTTCGCGTACACTCGGAACGGCAAAATTCCAAAGCGGCTCAATGATTCCGATTCGCATACCGTCTAATGCATTTACATCCAGTGCCTTTGTGTAATCAATCTTATAATCATTGAGTGCTGTCAATATAATTGCTGCATCCTCGACTGTCTTCGCAATCGGTCCCGCCGTATCACGTCCTACGACGCAAGGCGTTAACCCTTTTCTTGATAACAACCCGTATGTGGGTCTGATTCCAACCACACCGTTTGCTCCGGACGGAACACGTATGGATGCATTCGTGTCGGTTCCGATACAAATCGGTGCAAGAGATGCCGCTGCCGCAACCGCGCTGCCGCCCGACGAACCATAAGATGATTTTGTAAGATCATACGCATTATTCACTCTTCCGTAATCACTGATCGAATATCTGGAATGCTCTGCATATCGATCCATATTCGCCTTTGCAACAATAATCGCGCCCGCATTTTTCAACGACACAATCACATCCGCATCCTCGGTTGCAAGCTTTTCTTCCAGATATTTGTTTCCGTTCGTTGTTGCCATACCACAAACATCCAGATTGTCCTTCACAATTACCGGAAGGCCAAACAGCAGACCTGTACGTCCGGATGATTTGTATATTTCATCACACCTTTTAGCCTCTTCAATCGCCGTATCCGAAATCTGCGTCAAACATTCATACATATCCGCATATGCGTAGATACGATCCAAATATAAACGCATAATCTGTTCATAGGTAAGGAATCCTTCATCCACCGCCTGCTGAAGCTCCGTAATACTCATTTCCGTAATATCTACAACTGCAAGCACCTTTGGCTCATATTCCTCTGCCATGACCCGGACACACGGAACAAACATGCCTATTACAAGAATAAGACTAATCATATATCCTAATACTTTTTTCATTTGCATATTCCCCCGGTTTATCTGATATCCTATATCGCAAGTACAGAATATTCTTCCAAATTCCAAACCTCACTCACAATATCTTCATAGAAATCAGGTTCATGGCACACGAGCAAAACAGAGCCCTTATACTCCTTAAGCGCTCGCTTTAATTCATCCTTTGCATCCACATCCAAATGATTCGTCGGCTCGTCCAGGATAAGAAGATTCGTTTCACGATTAATGAGCTTACACAGTCTGACCTTTGCCTGTTCGCCACCGCTAAGCACCTTGACCTTACTTTCGATATGCTTTGTCGTCAGACCACATTTTGCAAGCGCCGAACGCACCTCATACTGCGAATAGGATGGAAACTCCTGCCAGATTTCTTCCATACATGTGTTTTCCGTTCCTGCCATTTCCTGTTCGAAATATCCAAGATATAAATAATCTCCGAGTGTCGCCTTTCCGGACAAAGGCTTTGCAATGCCAAGAAGGCTTTTTAGCAATGTACTCTTGCCGATTCCGTTGGTTCCGACAATCGCAATTTTCTCGCCGCGTTCCATACGCAGATTGATTGCCTTTGATAACGGTGCATTCCTGTCATACCCAATCACAAGATCCTCTGTTTCAAACAATACCTTACCGGGTGTTCTCGCTTCCTTAAAATGAAACTCCGGCTTTGGTTTTTCCTTGGCAAGCTCGATAATTTCCATCTTATCAAGCTTCTTTTGACGAGACATCGCCATATTCCGTGTTGCGACTCTCGCCTTGTTGCGTGCAACAAAGTCCTTAAGTTCTCTGATTTCCTGCTGTTGTTTATGATATGCCGCCTCAAGCTGTGCTTTCTTTGCTTCATAAACCTCCATAAACTTATCATAATTGCCAACATATCGGTTAAGCTTTTGATTCTCCATATGGTAGATTATGTTAACCACATCATTCAGAAACGGTATATCATGACTGATTAATATAAACGCGTTTTCATACTCCATCAAATATCGCTTCAACCACTCGATATGTTCCGCATCCAAATAGTTTGTCGGCTCATCCAAAAGGAGAATCTCCGGTTTTTCCAAAAGCAGCTTTGCAAGTAACACCTTTGTACGTTGACCACCACTTAAATCCGTAACATCATGATCCATCCCAAGCTCCAACAATCCAAGTGCACGCGCCACCTGCTCTGTCTTTGCATCAATCATATAGAAGTCATTGTTGGTAAGTAAGTCCTGCAACGTTCCGACCTCTTCCATCAGCTCTGCAATTTCTTCATCTGTGGCATCTGCCATTTTATCATAGAGTTCATTCACTCTTTGTTCCATGTCAAACAAATAGGAAAACGCTGATTTAAGCACAGATTCTATCGTCATACCTGCTGTAAGCACCGTATGCTGATCCAAATATCCGACACGCACATGCTTATTCCATTCGACGCATCCCTCATCCGGCATCAATTTCCCGGTCACAATATTCATAAACGTACTTTTCCCTTCGCCGTTCGCACCGACGAGACCGATATGTTCCCCTTTTAATAAGCGAAACGATACATCGTCAAAAATGGCACGGTCACCAAAACCATGCGTTAAATGTTCCACATTGATTATCATAAATTATTCTCCTGCATTCCGGTAATCCAAACAACAATCGTTTCAATCAATCAAACGATTCTTCGCCGCAATTTTTTCCGCTAAATCATTCAGATAAACCCATCGTTCCATTTTATTATCAAGCTCCTTCGAAAGTCGTTCCTGCTCCTCAAGAAGTTCCTTCAGCTTGACACTGTTTGTCGCATTTGCCTCCATACTTTGAGAAATCTTCTCCAACGCTTGTTCCAAACACTCAATATCGGCATCAATCGTATCATACTCCCGTTGTTCATTATACGAAAACTTCAGTTTCTCATTTGGGTTCTGCGTTTTCCATGATTTGCCTGCGTTCCTTTCTGCTTTCGCATACACCTTATCCTTTCGAGCACTCCAGGCAATAAGCGAACCATCCCTGTTATATTTGTCCGGATATCTCTCCGCACGTTCAATAAGATAATCCGAATAATTTCCCTCATAACGACAAATCTGTCCGTCGCCTTCAAATGCAAATATTCGATTTACAACACGGTCAAGAAAATAACGATCGTGTGATACAATCATTAGAATCCCACGGAACTGATCCAAGTAATCTTCCAGAACATTTAACGTATGAATATCCAAATCATTTGTCGGCTCATCAAAAATAAGTACATTCGGTGCCTGCATCAGAATACGCATCAAAAATAATCTGCGTCGTTCACCGCCGGATAGTTTCCCAATTTTGGACCACTGCAATGTCCCATCAAACAGAAATCGTTCCATCAATGCCGAAGCCGTAATCTTACCGTCTTCCGTCTGTATATAATCCGCAACCTCCCGTACATAATCAATGGCCTTCATTTCCTCATCCATGTGCACATTTGTCTGCGCAAAATAACCGATTCGAATCGTTTCGCCAATTTCAATCACACCCTGATCCGGTAAAATATCGCCAACAATCATCTTAAGAAGGGTACTTTTTCCGCTACCGTTTGAACCAACAATACCAATTCTGTCATCTCGCAAAAAATGATAAGAAAAATCCGATACAATTACACGATTCCCAAATCTTTTAGAAAGATGGGAAAGCTCAATTGTTTTACCTCCCATACGCGAAGCAACCGAGGACATCATAACCGTTTCCTCGGCAACCGGACCTGCGATATTCATCAGCTCTTCAATACGCTGTATATGTGCTTTTTGTTTCGTCGAGCGTGCGCGTGCTCCTCGTCCGAGCCACGCCAGCTCCTTACGCAATATATTTTGTCGCTTCTTTTCTGCAGAAACCGCTTTATTTCTTTGCTTCAGCTTTTGACCGACATATTCTGCATATGTACCAATATAACTATATATCTGTCCTCGTTCGACCTCAACAATACGGTCCACCACCCGGTCAAGGAAATAACGATCATGTGTAACCATAACAACCGCACCCTTATAGGATAAGAGATAGTCCTCCAACCATCTGCTCATCTCATGATCCAAATGGTTTGTCGGCTCATCCAAAACAAGCAAATCCACCGGGAGCAATAATGCATTTACAAGTGCAACCCGTTTTTGCTCTCCACCGGACATATGCGAAATCGGAAATACATAATCCGTAATTCCAAGCCTGCCAAGCATCGCTTTTGCCTCTGCCACAAGGCTTGCATCCTTGCAGTCAAGTTTCTGCATTACCGCATCAAGTACCGTTTGCTCATCAGAAAATACCGGCGTCTGTTTCAGATACGCAACCTTTGCATAATTTGCCATGACGAGCTCGCCCTCATCCGGTGCCTCCTCTCCTGTAATCATCTTAAGGAGCGTGCTCTTACCCATACCGTTAGCACCGATGACACCAACCTTTTCTCCCTCCTGCACATGAAATGAAGCCCTGTCAAAAAGCATCCGGTCTGTATATGATTTTGAAAAATTGTTCATTGTAAGTAAATTCATATTATCTTGCCTTTAACTGCATAATATCGATGCCCCATTCCGTTCGCAGCTGCTGATACCTTAATATTTCATCAACAATCTTCGAGTCTAACATCGGTACAGGTTTTGGTTTTGGAGTAGCAATATAAAATCCCTGAAGCAAATCAACATTCAAGTGTATAGTTTCCCGAAGCTCTTCCGAAGACTTTACACCTTCTGCCAACACCATAATTCCGTTGTTGTGCGCAAACTCAATCACGCTTCGTACAAAATGCTGTTTATGCGGATTTTTGTCAATTTCGTGAATCAGCATCTGATCGATTTTCACATACTTTGGCATATACCGAAGCAGATTGTTAATATTGGAATAGCCGGCTCCGTAATCATCAAGCGCAATTTCCAAGTGAACCAGTTGATCATTTTGTTTTAACTGATTTAATTTCTCATCGCTTAATTCGGATTCCTCTGTAATCTCCACTACAAGATTATTTGCGAATCGATAGACCAAATCTTCAATATGATGAAAATCATCCTTTTTAAGCTGATGAGCAGGAAGCGAATTAATAAACATCTTACGGTCACCAAGTACATCCTTGTACATTTCCATCAAAGAAAGGACATTATTGAATGTTGCCTTTTCTACATCATATAATCTTCCCAGACAGGCTGCGCCTTGTATAATGTCAACTGCCGAAAGTGTAAGTTCTCCTTCACAACGCATAAGTGCTTCATATCCAAATACAGAGCCATCCCGCGCACACACAAGCGGCTGAAAATGATATGAAAATAAGTTTTCATTCAAAAGCTTGTTTACCTGTCCATTACGTGCGATATCCTCCTCTGACAGATTTGTCACATTTAACATAAGATTCCGTCGATCAGACTTTACATGGTTTTTCTTTGTAATCCCGCTATTAATCAAGTATTCCAACGAGTTTCCCATATTCATGCCGGCAGTCACCACACTGCTATGAATCCGGATTGGGGTAAAGCAATCGTCCACAATAGACAAGCTGTTCAAACGTTCCTTCACATCTTGTACCAAAACCTCTGCTCGATAGTCTGATGAAGCCCCGCAAATCAACACCAGAAATTCATCGTTACACATCCTGCATAACAATTCATGCTCTGCAATGTTTTCCTGCAAAATACGAGACAATAAAACAATCGCGCGATCTCCGGTCTCCCTTCCGTACTTTGCATTTATATCCTTCAGGTCCTCTATATCCATCGACAACATAACAAGCGGAATTTGTTTGCTCTGACACTTTTCATACATTACAGCACCTTTTTGTAAAAAGCCCTGATAATTGAACAAACCGGTTAGCGCATCTCGAATCTGCGTAGCCTTCATCTTTTCAATCAGCTGCTGCATTGCAAGCTGTCGATAACACGCTTCCATCCCCTGCATAACACTCTTCATCCAAATACGATACGTTTCCGTATAACGAAAATGTAACATATCATAGCTGACAACCGAATATCCAAAACATCTGTCGTTAAAATATAGCGGATTAAACACATATACCTCAGGCTTTTGCCTTTCTTCCAAAAGCTCCGGCAATAAGTACTTCGTTTCAAATGTATCATTCGCACAAATCATACTCTTATAATCCTGTATGTCTTTTTCACAACGGATAACACGATACATTACATCCGAGTACCCTTTGCGAATTGCCTGCTCTCCTATAAAGGTATCAACGTTCGAATAGTGATTATTCAGGCATAAATGAAAGCTTTTAAACGGACGAATCTGGTATAAATATGACTGCACAACCTTATAGAAGCCTGAGAATTCCGTCTGTGAAAGGATATCCTCCGTAATATGGTTAAAATCCGAATAATAGCTTTGATCGGAATGAACGGTTGTCCATTCATCCCGGAGATTCTTCTTAACATGAACATCGTATCCCGTACATCCGCAACTGCCACCGACAAATATCGGCACATCTTTCTCAAGCGTCGGCTCCGGCAATCCTTCCAATGCATTATGCAGCCACTGCATCGAATATGCACCGTATTTACCTGCCGGGATCTCCGCAGATGTAAGCGGGAACGGACTCATTTTCCCTTCATCAATTGACTCATATCCCGTAATCGCAATATCTTCCGGTATACGAATACCATGCTCCGTCAAATATGCAGCCGCACCAATTGCCATACAGTCATTTGCACACACCAATGCTCTTGGGAGCTTTGCTAAGGAAAGGATATGTTTTGCCGCACTTTTGCCGCTGTCATACCAGTAATTTCCATGAAAGATGCATTCCGGTCGTACGTTTAACGCATGCGCCTTCATGCTGTCCATAAATGCATCCAAACGTTGTATGGAATGCGGATGTCCTTTTTTTCCACCCAAAAAAACAATATCCTCATATCCGTGTACCTCAATCATATGATCAACCACTTTTCGCATTAGCGAATAATGGTCGAATTTTACAGATGGAAAATAAGGGTTGTCCAACTCTAAAACCAATACCGGACCATGAAATTTCTCATGAATACGTTCTAATAATTTTTCGCTGACACCCGGCACAAGAATTGTATCGGGCATAAAAAGAATAGCATCAAACATCTCATACGGAACAAGCTCATATATATTGGAATCTCCTATATTACGCAGCTCTGTCTCCTGATACTTCTGATACATCGAAAACAGACATACATCATAATCAAGCTCGTATGCCTGTTTCAAAAAATCCGTCAAAAAGTTTTTTTGTTTGTGTTCTTCTAATTGTGCAGATAAAACAGCAATCCTCTTTCGCATATATGAGCCTCCGGTTATCGATAAAAAATGCTATATATGCAAAATTATACTTCAAAAGCGTACTGAAATCAATAATTTCAAAGGAATCCGCACACTAAGGTTTTTCTGTAAATTCAACGGCATGTTTCCGTTTCCAAATAGGGAACATATTTCGCTGACAGGCAATATTTTCACGCTCCCGTATGCTGATCGCACGAAAGAATCCGCGCCACATATCCGTATAACAGTCCTCATAATCCTCAGTCTTACGCAAGGTAGAAAATTCTTCATCGGTAAGATACCGAAGATACATCTGACCATCCTTCGGATGCACGCAGGCGGTCTTGCGGTTGTCATCAATAATCATCCAATGTTCTGATGGCATGCGGTCCGCAAAATGTCGTCCGACTAACATAATCACATCACTACGCGGTTCCAAGTGACATATATATACTTCATTTTGCATAGATGTAAAGCGGGCAAATTCCAAAAAATGATGACTTTCATTTCCTACCTTACGTTTTAGCTCTATCATACGAATCACATGCGGATTGCCCAGCATCCGGCATACCGCATCCCCAACTGCAAATCCAACCCGAAGGAAATTGTAAATAATCTGCAATGCATCCTCCTGATCGGACAGGCTGGCGTAGTACACATGCACATAGGCATCCATCCCGATCTCACTCTTAATGGAACGAATCACCTTCTGAACCTTCTCCATGTCATAGGACACATGAATATATTCATCAAACATCGAAGGCTGATAAATTGGTTCTCTTTGCACGCGAATCTTTTCATGACCATAAACAAGTGCCTGTTCCCATGCATCATATATGCAAGTCATCATATCCTCAAACCGATCCCTGCAAGTAAATATCTTCATCGTTATTCCTCCATAAGCTTCCCTATGCTATTCCAAAATCCGCAAGAGACATCTGCTCATAGACTTTGTCTGCATTGGCAACCTTCCAATTATTCGAATAATCAACACCAATCAACTGTCTTGTAATATACGCCTCCTCTATCGGTGTCCGATACATCTGTTTTCCATTACACGTAATGAAATAGTGCGCACGCTTTAATACAACTCCCATCTTTTTTAAGCTTGTAAAATCAAGACTTCCGTATCGTCTGGCATACATAATACGTCCCGCGGATTTTGGACCGATCCCCGGTACGCGCAGCAGCATTTGATACTCCGCCGTCATAATTTCAAGCGGGAACAGCTCAATATGGCGCAGCGCCCATTCACACTTCGGATCCAAGAGTTCATTGAAATTCGGTCGTTCCTCCGTCAGCAATTCATCCGCCTGAAACCCGTAAAATCGAAGCAGCCAATCTGCCTGATACAACCTGTGCTCCCGTAAAAGAGGCGGGGCTGTCCCAAGTGCCGGAAGTGCCGCATCCTCATTCAGTGGAATATAGGCAGAATAAAACACGCGTTTTAAATCAAATCCGGTATACAACTGTTGCGTCGTCTGAAGCAACGTATAATCCGACTCTCCGGTCGCACCGATAATCATCTGTGTACTCTGTCCGGCAGGTGCAAAACTACGTTTCAGACTGCCAAGATCACGCGGTGCAAGCTCAAAGCCTCGGTTTGAAGTCATAAGATTCGTGTTTTTAACTGTATCACCCAAAAGATTTGTGCGTTTGCTGTCTCCCGTAAGTTTCTTCGTCTGTTCGGAAAAAATGCTGTTTGTAAGGTATTTATTTACATTGCTTCGTTCCATCAGACGTTCCTTGCCAATTGCCGTACGATGTGCCGCAATCGTATCCCGAACCTTCCCCATCGGATCTAAAATCGTGTGAAATGTCTTATTCGGCGCGAGCTTTTGTAAACTCTCTGCCGTGGGAAGTTCCAAATTAACACTCACGCGGTCGGCAAGATATCCCATCCTCGCCAAAAGCTCATCCGCTGCACCCGGTATCGTCTTAACATGAATATATCCGTTAAAATGATATTTGGTACGAAGCAACGTCAAAGTCTCACACATCTTTTCCATCGTATATGTCGGATTTTTCAAGATGCCGGAGCTAAGGAATAGTCCCTCTATATAATTACGCTTATAAAACTCAACCGTCAGTGTGCAAATCTCCTCCGGGGTAAAGGTCACTCTCGGCACATCATTACTCGCACGATTTATACAATACTTACAATCATATACACAATGGTTCGTCATCAAAATCTTCAGAAGTGAAATACACCGTCCATCTGCCGCAAAGCTATGACAGATTCCGGCAGCCGATGCATTGCCAAGCTCTCCCTTTTTTCCGCTCCGGCTCACACCGCTTGATGTACATGCCACGTCATATTTTGCCGCATCCGCCAAAATCTCAAGCTTCTCTGCAGTTGTATATTCCTTAATAATGCTACTTTCCATAATATCCTCTCTTACAAAACGTCAAATCAAAGTCCGTACTTTCAATCAAGAACCAGGTCCGCTCAAAAAACACAAAACCTGAAACAAAAAATAAAAGCGCAAGCATCAGCCTACGCTTTCATTATACGAACATTTGTTCGAAATATCAAGTGCTAATTTTTACATTTTCATTTTTAGAGATGAACCCCGCTTGTCGATACGACCGCAACCTGCGTTCCGAGCTCATCCGTAATCGAAATCTCGTAAAAGCAATTTCGTCTGCCATCCTTTAACAGACGACTTTCCGCATATAAGGTTTTCCCCTTTGGTGTCCCGAGATAGCTGATCTGGCTTACCGTTGTCACCGTTACAATGTCTTTTGTATTTGTCGCTACCGCAAACGTAAAATCCGCAAGCGTGAAAATTGCACCGCCCATCACATGCCCGGTAGCATTTTCATGCCTCGTATCTGCCGTAAATGTACACTTCGCATAATGATCACCTACTGCAAGAATGTCAATTCCCGTCGTCTCCATTGCAAAACGGTCCTTACAAAAATATTCCTTTGCATCTTCCAATGTCCACATATTTGCTACACCTTTCATTTTATTTTTTTCTGCCAAACATCACCGAAAATGCAAAGGCAAGAAACATAACCGCAACTGCCATCCAAGGAATCAAATAAACAAGACCTTTGGATGCAAAAGTATCCCAATAACCTTTCAGATAAATTGCGATAATAATCATCGGCAACACATACGTCATATATCCACGTAACACCATCGGGAATTTCTTCCCTTTTCCGGCATTTGCTTCCGCCGTAAAATTTTTGAAGCCCCAGCCTCGTTTTGAGGTACAAAACATCAAATAAATCAACGCTCCTATCGGAAGAAAATTGTTGGATACAAGGAAATCCTCCAAATCCATAATTCCGGAGCCCGGTCCGAGCGGCTGTATGCCCGACAGTACATTAAATCCCAACACACACGGCAACGATAAAACAATAATTGTAACCAAATTGACCGCAACCGCCTTTTTGCGTTCCCATCCCCACAAATCAATTGCAAACGAAATAATATTTTCAAATACTGCAGTTACTGTAGAAAGTGCAGCAAACGACATAAACAGGAAAAACAATGTTCCCCAAATACGTCCGCCTGCCATCTGCGTAAAAATATTCGGAAGCGTTACAAAAATAAGCTTCGGTCCGGAATCCGGATTAATTCCATAAGCGAAGCACGCAGGAATGATAATTAATCCCGCCGTAAGCGCAACAAACGTATCCAAGATTGTAATTGTAGCGGTCTCTCCTGTAAGGGAACGTTCCTTGTCGAGGTAGCTCCCGAAAATTGCCATCGAGCCAATACCGATACTAAGTGTAAAGAACGCTTGTGACATCGCATCAAAAATAACATTTCCAAATCCGATGTCAAGCACCTTATCCACATCCGGTACCAGATAAAATTTCACGCCCTCCATCGCTCCCGGAAGCGTCAGTGAATGAACCGCCAAAACAACAATCAATGCGAGGAGCGAAATCATCATAATCTTTGTGATTTTTTCAACTCCGTTTTTCATACCGAGTGCGCAGATTCCAAAGGATATGATAATTGTTATGATTGTCCAAAGAAGCAACGTTCCCGGATTTCCCATCATAGTTCCGAATTTCTCATTGATTTCATCAACACTGTGAACCCGAGTTGTAAACTCACCGGTCGCACATCGGTAGCAATAATAAAGCATCCAGCCCGCAACGACCGTGTAAAACATCATAAGCAGATAATTACCCGCCATACCGATAAGGCTGACCCTGTGCCACTTTGAGCCTTTCGGCTCCAATGCCCGAAATGAGGATGCACAGCTTTTTTTGCTCGCTCTTCCTACCGCAAACTCACAAACCATAATCGGAAATCCGAGCAGCGCAAGGAAAATCAAGTAAATGATAATAAATAAAGCGCCTCCGTTTTTTCCGCACATATACGGAAACTTCCATACATTTCCAAGACCAACCGCACATCCGGCGGATACAAGAATAAACCCGAGTCTTGTTCCAAATTTTTCTCTTTCTTTCATCTTCTTACCTTTTCCAATCGGATTACATTCCAGCTCTTATGTTTAAGCACGCCGTATAAGATACCATTCTCAACATACACAGATTTACATTGTGTCGGTACAACCGTATCCGGATGTTCCTCAGTATTTACAGCCTTTACGTCCTCGTGATGCATCACTTCATGCGAGACAACCTGAAAATCAGCAAACTGCTTCAAATCCATCGAAAGCTCCATATCCTCCTCCAGATCCTTGACAACTGCAAACAAAACAAGCTCTTCCTTTGCCTCATTCCACACAACCACACAATCAAGATACGGGACATCGCCATATTTTTCAGACTTGTAGGAAGGGACCTTTACGATAGTCTGAAGCGCCGTTCCATGTCCGTAGGTCGCCGCGTGCAAATACGGATAGTATGTTGTTTGTCTCCACGCACCACGATCCGATGTCATAATCGGCGCTATCACGTTGACAAGCTGAGCAAGACATGCCATCTTCACCCTGTCCGCATGACGTAAAATGGTAATCAGCATACTGCCGACCAGCATCGCATCCTCAAAGTTATATACATCCTCGAGCTGATGCGGCTTTTGTACCCACTTTGGAAGCAGCTTGTCCTGTTCATTTGAATGATACCATACATTCCACTCATCCAAAGAAATATGAATTGTTTTGTTGCTGTGCTTCTTTCCTTTTACATAGTCGCAAATTGCAATCACATTGCAAATAAATTGATCCAAATCTACATTACTCGCCAGAAACCCCGATGTATTATCATCCGGATTTCCATAGTATTGGTGCATGGAAATATAATCAATGACATCATAGCCCTCTTCCAGAACTCTTGCCTCCCACTCACCAAAGGTCGGCATACCTGAATGAGAGCTGCCGCAGGCAACAAGCTCAATACCGGGATCCATTTCCTTCATTGCCTTTCCTGTCTGTGCCGCAAGAATGGCATATTCCTCCGCTGTTTTTTGCCCAATCTGCCACGGACCGTCCATCTCATTCCCAAGACACCATGTCTTTATATTGTGCGGTTTTTCATAACCGTGCCGTTTACGGAGCTCACTATATTTTGTACCGCCTTCGAAGTTACAGTATTCCAACAGATTGAGCGCAGCCTCCATACCGCGTGTCCCGAAATTCATCGCCATCATGACATCGCTTCCGGCCTTTTTTGTCCAGTCACAAAACTCATTCAATCCGAACCTGTTTGATTCAATTACCTTCCATGCAAGATCAACCCTTGCCGGACGCTCTTCTTTCGGACCCACACTGTCTTCCCAATAAAAGCTTGATACAAAATTGCCACCCGGATAACGCACAATCGGAACATTCAATTCCTTTACAAGTGCAAGCGTATCCTTACGAAATCCCTGTTCATCCGCAAATTCACTTTCCGGCTGATAAATGCCGTCATAGACGGCTCGTCCGAGATGTTCAATAAACGACCCGTAAATCCGCTTATCAATCTCACCAACCACAAAATCACGATCAATAATTACCTGCGCCTTTTTCATGTGGAATGTCCTCCTGTCAGTTTTCCATCAACAAATGGTTATCATTCGTTATTATGCCATATTCAAAGAAAAAAATAAAGGAAATATCAGAATTTGTGTGCGTCCCGCACCATTCCAAGCGTCACCTTAAACAAATCACCATCCACATCAATTTCCATCGTTCCGTTTTGCAGCTCCATAAGACTCTTCGCAATCGAAAGACCTAACCCGCTACCCTCTGTATTACGGGAGCTGTCTCCTCTGACAAACCGCTCCATCAATTCCTCCGGTGAAATATTGAGCGCATCCTTTGATATGTTTTTCAATATTACGGACAAGCCCTCTTTGCCCTGCATATTTTCCAACAAGACTTCCCGTATTTCAACATAAACTCTCGTACCAGGCTGCGTATATTTCACAATATTTCCAATCAGATTTTCAAACACCCGCCACATCAGCTTGCCGTCCGCACATACATATGTGTTGGCTGCATTGTTTTGCACGATAACACGAATATTTTGATTATCCAGCTTTTCGGTAAATTCCCCAAGTGCCTGTTCAAGCAGCACATGCACATCCACGTTAGCAAGCACCACCGGCATACTTCCGGACGACGCCTTTGACACATCAATCAGATCTGAAATCAGCTTCTTCAAGCGACCGGACTGCCGCTCCAATACATCAATATATTCCTTTGCTCTGTCCCCTTTTATATCTTCCTTTTTCAGCAGGTCTACATAGCTGATTATCGATGTAAGCGGTGTCTTGATATCATGGGAAACATTTGTAATCAGTTCTGTTTTCATACGTTCGCTCTTCATTCGTTCCTCTACTGCAACCTGGATTCCATCCCGAATCCGGTTAAGCGCTTCCGACTGCACGCGAAAGGTAGCAAACATCTTATCCGTCCGAATTTCAGCATTCATATTTCCATTTGCCAGCTCCTTTGTATCACTTTCCAGCTTTTTCAGTTGTATCAAAACAAATATCAGAATGAAGGCTATGACAATAAAATTAACTATGCCGATAAATATTGAACAGCGAAGCGAATCCGTAGCCCTGACAAACAAAAGCTCTGTAAAAGCAACGATTGAGAAACAACCGAGCCATTTCCAGTATATGTTCAGATTATCCCAAAAAAATCGAGTGCTCCTTTTGATCCCGTCCCATATCCTTCGAATGTTTTTTCCAAGCCACTTTATAAATATAACACTTATCATGGAATCCCTCATTCCGGCAAAACCCCTTCGCCTTCCTATGGCAAAACAGCAAAGAATACTGCTAAATAATACAGCAAGACAGGCACTTTCCAGAACAGACACGGCAATCCCGGTCAACGAAAACACCGACCGAGACCGGTACGTCAACGCAGTCCAGCATACATATACAGCCACGGCCCCTACAAGGAGGAGGATATCAAGCGGAATATGTCTCCTATCACACACTGCATCCTCCTCTGCCGTTTTTCCGCCAAAGGACCACATAAGATAAATAATACAAAGCAGGCTCACAGCAAAAGAAATAACCGTAGCAGGAATTTGCACATCAAAATATAACCGCATATATTGAATAACAGCGGATGTAAATTCATCATCGGTTTTTGGTTGACCGGTCACCGCAGAGGTAATATCCAGACACCATATTTCATATATTTCATAGTCAATAAACAGCTTCGAATTGTTCGGATTATAGCTGATTCCCGTAATGATGTAGGAGTACATATTAGAAGGATACGACTCCATTGTTTCAAAAAAAGAATCACTTAAGCCCTTCAGTGCACAAAGCGGAATCTCCACGCCGTCATTGATTCTCAAATAATAATCCTCCAAAATGCCAGGCTGTGTAAGTACATCTCCCACAATCGCCGTATCGCCGTCCTTATATTCCGGCAAAAAACTTTCAATAGAATTATAGGCAAATTCCGACAGATAATTTGCCCGTTCTGTCTCGTCGAGCTCATTATAAATACTTTCGGAATCGATGGAATAGCAAAATTTCCCCTCTATGCCTTCCGATGTCTCATAATATTTTTCCCGGTCCTTCCATCCAAACGACTCACCGGACTTCATATTCCCAAAACTGTAATCATCCTCTCCCACCTGCATAGAAATGGAGAATCTGTAATTTGTATGCTCCGGGGAAAAGAATATCTCGAGCTCTCTAAGTCTTTGTCTTTGCCCTCCATTCAGTGCTTCACCGCGCTCCGAACGCTGATTTAAGATAAAATAATCAACCGCATCCTGCTTGTATCCTTCTGCCATCTGGCACATTGCTTTTGCATAAACATAGTCTTTGTCCCACATATTCTCATATCCGACCTGTCCGCCAAAAGTAAAAAAAATGCCCACAATCAAAATAAATACCGTAAGTGCAATGACCAGTACAGCAAACACAGTTCCCCTTACAATTTTATTATTACGTATTCTTTTCAATCTATTATCCCTCCATCTTATATCCACGTCCCCAAACAACCTTTAAATATCTTGGTTCGGAAGGCGTAATCTCTATTTTTTCCCGCAAGTGCCGGATATGCACCGCTACCGTTGCCTCGGCTCCAAGCGGTGCATCCTTCCATACAAGCCGGTAAATTTCCTTTGGGGAATATACCTTTCCCGGATTTTGAACAAAAAGCATTAATATTTCATACTCTGTAGGTGTCAGGCTAACAGTCTCTCCATCCACCGTTACCTCCTTCGCTAAATCATCAACAGTAATACCGCCCAAAACATACTTTTCTGCTGCTTCCTCTGCAGGAATCCCACATCCCAACTGCATATATCTGCGAAGCTGTGCACGCACTCTGGCAATAAGCTCCACCGGATTAAACGGTTTTGTAACATAATCATCCGCCCCGACATTCAATCCCAGTATTTTATCTGTGTCTTCTCCCTTTGCGGTGAGCAGAATTACCGGAATATTCGTATGCTTTCGAATCAGCGTCATCGCGGTAATCCCATCCATTTTCGGCATCATAATATCCAGCAGCACAAGATGCACGGACTGCTCAAGAACAGCTGCAACTGCCTCCTCTCCATTATACGTCTTTATGATTTCATACCCCTCACCTGACAAATAAATTGCAAGAGCCTCCACAATATCCTTCTCATCATCACATACTAATATCTTGTACATATCGCATCCTCCTTGTGCCAATTATCCCAAAAACAAGTATAAGAAAAAAGTGGGCAAATCTTTAAGTTTTTCTTAAGATGTTGTCCACTTTTCGATTTTCATATGAATAAAATCTTCCGGGTGCTTATCCTTCAATACCGGAAATTCGTCCCGAAGCTTTTGTATATTGTTTGAAATTTCATAAACCAGAATACACGAAGCCTCATTCTCCCCATTTGAAATTTTATGCTTTGGTTCCAGCAAACTCCCGTCCGGCCCGTACAATCCGCTATCCCCGCTATAATGCAGTCCTCCCGTTTCTCCGACGCAATTGACACCGGCTACATAGCAACGGTTTTCCACCGCTCTCGCCGCAAGCAAAATCCTCCAATGATGCGAGCGCTCTGCCGGCCAGTTTGCCGGGACCAAAACAAGCTCCGCCTCATCCGCCAGCCTGCGAAAAAGCTCCGGAAATCTTAAATCATAGCAAATTGCACATCCGATATGAAAATCATCCATTTCACATACACCAAGATGATTTCCACCCTTAAAATACTCTGTCTCACCTGCATAAGAAAAAGGATGAAGCTTTGCATAGTCGAGCAGAACACCCGGCGGGGCAACAATCGTATATCGATTTTCGCATAAAGCATCTCCCTCCGACCGAACAACCCGTCCGATTCCGATTGCGATTTGGTATGTATTTGCAAGCTCTCTGCAAAACGATATCGTCTCTTCCTCATCGTCCCTTGTTTTTGATGTATTCATCGAAAAGCCGGTCAATGTCATCTCCGGAAACGCCAGAAGAGGAAACGATGTGTCGGGCGAAGTCGCGGATACCTCCTCGTCTGTCATTTGCTTACACATTCCTGCAAATGCCTCCACCAAATCACGAACACATTTTTTATTTGATTGTTTGTCTTCCCATGCAATCTGCATCTGGGCAAGTCCCAGTATCATAGTTTTTCTCCCTCTTTTAATATCGAAAAAAACTTTCCGACCTCACTCCATGCCCGCATCGATTCCGGCATAACCTTTGCCGTCATCTGAAACACATGAAACATTCCGGAATATTCCGTAAATCGGACACTCACGCCCGCTTTTTTTGCCTTCTCTGCAATTGTTTGCGCATCCGACAGCAACATTTCCTCAGTCCCGACCTGTATAAGCATCGGCGGAAACTCTTCAAACGTTCCATACACCGGAGAAATATAAGGATTTGTCGGGTCACTGCCCCCGCAATACGGATTGTCATAAATCAGACTGTCCCTGCGATTACCAAACACGACATCCACCTCATAATTTGCATCATAGGACGGACCGCTCGCCGTAAGATCTGCCCACGGAGACATCGCCACAATACCGGCCGGTCTCTGCATCGTATGCTCCCGCAAATACATACAAAGTGCAATCGCAAGACCACCGCCCGCCGAATCGCCCGCAAGAATAATGTGACCGGAATCATAGCCTTGCTCCTGCAGCCACTCATATGCATCCAATGCATCAAAAAGTGCCGCCGGATACGGATGCTCGGGTGCCACACGATAATCAATCGTAAGTACCGCAGCCCCTGCGCACACTTCGCTGTAAAGTCCCGCCATTGTACGATAATTATTTTTCATGGCACTGACATATCCACCGCCATGAAGCTGCAAAACGACCCAGTCCGGATGTTCCCCCGTGCGCCACAATAATTCCATTTTATAATTGTCGCGTTCAATCAGACGCGTCGCAAGATGTTCCGGATAACGAAACTCCTTATCAATATCACTTTCACTTCGATTCTTTTCTATCAGGTATGATTTCAGCGTAACGTTTTGATTAAACTCCTTTACGAGTTTTTTTACCACCATTGCACGTTTGCTGATCCCCTCTTCTGTTTTTTTTAGATTCTCCATATTAGTCTCCGCTATCAAATAAAAAATCGTTGTTTTAATTCATGACCGGCCGTTCGTCCTCCGAACAGAAGCATGGCAAATAGCAAAATACCACACACTACAACCGCCACATAGGCCAATATCTTATATTGAATAACATTTGTGATTGCAAGTATAAAGAAAATAATACTAAGCAACACGAGCATTATCTGAAGCCCCAAATAAATTTGCCAATTATCATGATACACAATGACCAAAACTACAAGCACAAGCTGCACGGCAAGGATTGCACTCGGCGCTCCGATTGATAGCGACCACCCACGATATCCAAGCAGCAAATCAAGCACATACATAAACAATATGCCCATACAAAGGTGGACTACAATTTTCCTCCGGATACTCCGATTGTGCAAAACCGAAACCGAAAGCCCAAAACATCCGTAAAACAGAGCAATCCCCGTAATAAAAGACCACTTAAAATCAGGATCAACCAAATAATTGATAAGAAGCATGCAGCCTTCCGCAAGAACCGAGACAAAGATTACAACCTTGATTAAAAGAACCATCTTCTTCATCTTTGGCTGCACATCCGGATAGAATGGCTGATTGCCCGGTGTCTGCTGTTGCAACACACCGTGACATAACGGACATGCAAGCGCCTCATCACAAATATTAATTTTACATCTCGGACAATGATTCATAATACACTCCATTCGTCTCAATCGATACGTGACACCCATCCTGTGCAAGCTGTCTGAAAAACGCTTTCTGAACAACCGTTTCCTTCACACAGCTGCTTATGGTCACAACAAGCTTATCCTCGTACGTGCATATCGCACCCTTGATATTTTGTCCCTTTGACGTTGATAGCACTGCATGGAATTCTTCGATATACTCTCGATATGGTTCTGCAACCTTTACAACACCGAGATTCGTAATGGTCGTTGTGTTTGCGCGTGCAGAGCTGTTATAAATGCAACGCATGACAAAGCTCTTAATTGCAAGCGGAACCGCACGAAGCCATGGATTCATCTCATTGGATACGTTATAAGACATTAGATTTTCCAAATTATCCTTTGTGATTTGTTCACGAAGGCTCTGCGCAACCTCCCCCAGCACCTCTTCAAATGTATAGGACGCCTTTGTCGGGCGAAAGGTCGCCGAAACAACAACAAAAAAGTTTTTCATCGTGTCCGAGTCAAAATACGGACGTAAATTAACCGGAACACACACACGAATCGGTTTTCCCTGTCTGCTCTGTCCAAAACATTTATAAACCGCCCAGATAAATGTACCAACCAAATAATGATTAATCGTAACGCTATATCGCGCAGCTGCTGCCTTAATATCGGCAAGCTCAATTCGTCCGTGAATAACCCCAAGCTGATATGGCGGCATTTTTTCACCTGTCACCAAAACAGCCGGTTCGGTTTTATATTTCTTTTGCGCCGCTTGCTTATAATTGCGTAAATAACTGTCATCCCTGTCAAGGGAAGTATCAATTCGAAGTCGGTCCTCCGTCTGCTCCAAAAGCTTTGGATACCGATATCTCAAATATTGATATACAAGCTCCTTTAAGAACATCAGCGCACCATTTCCGTCCGTAAGCGCATGAAACACCTCAAGATTAATACGCTTTTTATAATACGTGACACGGAACATATAATCATGATTGTCAAACGGATTGATATATCTGCACGGGTAAGCATTTTCCTCCGTAACACGCGGTGCCGTTTTGTGATTTGTCTCAAAATAATGCCAGAACAAACCCTTTCGCATACGTACTGCAAACACGTCAAAATAAGGCAATACCGTATCGAGCGCCTGTTGCAGCAATTCTGCATCGATCTCATCCTTTAGTACAGCCGCCACACGATATACATTGCTCATATTTTCCCCTGTAATGACCGGAAAAAGATGTGCCGTATTATCCAATTTATCGTATCGATGTACCTTTTTTGCCATGTGTTCCGTCCTCGTTTTCATATCTAAACATTAGTATTATCATATCACACCATAATAATTCTCACAAGAAGCGCAAACAAAAAATCCAAGGCATGCACCTTGGACTTTGTCATAAAAGCTTCTGATCGGACTCGAACCGACGACCTATTGATTACGAATCAATTGCTCTACCAACTGAGCCACAGAAGCATATCGAAATAAAAATCGATGCGACAGGATTCGAACCTGCGACCTCTGCGTCCCGAACGCAGCGCTCTACCAAGCTGAGCCACGCATCGATAAAAACATCGTTGTTATAATAATACAATCTATGTCTTTCTGTCAAGGTCGAATTCAGAAATAAATAATATAAGCTTCGAGTGTCAAAAGCTTCGGTTAAGCAGTGCAATCTGCCGGAACAAAATTGAAGCCGAAGCTCTTTGACGCCCGAATCATATTTTAGAAATCTGCTCTATGCAAAAGCTTATGCTCGCGACCTGCAATCACATCACGATAAATCTCTTCCACAATCGGATTTTCCGAAGTAAAACGAATCTGCGATTCTCGGTCCACACGATATATTCCCTCCGTGCGGCTTGCCTTTGTACGAGGTCCAAGCGGAAGCGGCTGACCGCCACCTGCAATACATCCTCTTCGACACGCCATAACCTCTACAAAATCATAAGTGACGTTACCCGCCTTCATATCATCCAATACCTTGGCGGCATTTGCAAGACCATTCACAACTGCAATACGAACCTTACGATCCCCAAGCACCGCAGTCGCTTCTTTGATACCTTCTTCGCCACGCACTCCGGAAAAGCTGATCTGCGAAATCGTCTGATAGCCTTTCTCTTCAGAAAGATGACGAAGCACCGCCTCTGTCACACCACCGGTTACACCAAATATCGATGCCGCACCGGATGCAATTCCAAACGGCATATCCGGAGCCTCAGTCTCGATTTCATCGAACTTGATACCGGCCTGACGAATCATACGGATAATCTCAATCGTTGTAAGAACGAAATCCGTATCCTGTTTACCATCAGTAAAATTATCCGGTCTTGTAATCTCACCTTTCTTCGCTGTACACGGCATAACGGATACGACTACCGTCTTTTTCCGTTCGTCTTCATCTTTGTCCTTGAAATACTCTTTCACAACCGCTGAAAACATTCCCTGCGGCGAACGACAGGTTGATATGTTTTGGGCAAACTCCGGATACTTTGTCTCGCAGAATTTTACCCAGCCCGGACAACAGGATGTGAAAAGCGGAAGATTTTCTCCCTTTTCCAAACGCTCTGCCAGCTCCTTTGACTCTTCCATAACCGTAAGGTCAGCGCCAAAGTTTGTATCATATATCTTGTCAAATCCCATAATACGCATAGCTGCAACAAGCTTTCCCATGGTGTTGGTTCCCTTTGGCATACCGAACTTATCACCAACCGCAAGACGTACCGCAGGGGCAATCTGTGCAACTACCCGAATATTCGGATCCGCAATGGCATCCCATACATCCGTTACATTTGTCTTGACAGAAATCGCACCGGTCGGACATACAACACGACACTGTCCACAGCCTACGCAATCCGTCTCGCCAAGCGGCTTATTAAACGCCGGCATAACCTCCGCTCTTGCACCTCTGTGTGCAAAATCAATTGCGCCGACTGCCTGAATCTCCGCACATGTACGCACACAGTCGCCACAAAGAATACATTTATTCGGATCACGAACGACCGATGGCGAACTAAGGTCAATCGGTACCTGCTCTTTATGATTTTCAAAACGAACATTATGAATACCAACCTTAAACGCAATACTCTGCAACTCACAATTGCCGTTTCTCGTACATACCGTGCAGTCTCTGCAATGGGATGCAAGCAACAGCTCAACGATTAATTTTCTATACTTCCGCAAACGTTTTGTATTTGTCCGAATGACCATTCCCGGTCTCGGCTGTTCGGAACAGGATGCAAAGATTTTGCCCTTCTCATCCTCAACCATGCACATACGACACGCACCGTAAACAGAAAGCTCCGAATGATAACAAAAGGTCGGCAAATCAATACCTGCCTTACGGATAAGCGCAAGGATATTTTTTTCATTTTCGATCGGTACACACCGACCATCAATTGTCATGTATTCCATATCCCGCACCTCCTAACTTTCAACCGAAATGGCACCAAATGCACAATTGCTCTCGCAGGCACCACATTTAATACATTTGCTTTGGTCAATTACATATGGACTCTTAATCACACCGTCAATCGCTCCCACCGGACAATTTCTTGCACACTTTGAGCAGCCCTTACACTTTGCTTCATCGATGACATAACGCTTTAATGCCTGGCAATTACCGGTACGACAACGTTTATCAACCACGTGTTCCAAATACTCATCTCGGAATGTTCGAAGCGTACTGAGAACCGGAAGGGAAGCACTTTTTCCAAGTCCGCACAAGGACGTATCTGTAATGGCAGTACCAAGTTCCTCCAGCATATCAAGATGCTCCGGTGTGCCCCGCCCCGCGACGATATCCTCCAAAAGCTCCAGCATACGCTTTGTTCCCTCACGACAAGGAATACACTTACCACACGATTCATTCTGCGTAAAATTCATAAAGAAACGGGCAACCTCAACCATGCATGTATCTTCATCCATAATAACAAGTCCGCCGGAACCAATCATAGCCCCGCGTTTCTTTAAAGAATCAAAATCTAATGGCAAATCAAGGTCGGTTCCAATCAGACAACCACCGGACGGTCCACCGATCTGTACTGCCTTAAACTGCTTTCCGTTTTTGATGCCTCCGCCGATATCGTAAACAATTTCACGCAATGTAGTACCCATAGGCACTTCGATAAGTCCCGTATTGTTGATACTTCCGGTTACCGCAAATGCCTTTGTTCCCGGGCTTTTTTCCGTACCAATTCCCTTATACCACTTTGCACCGTTTGTGATAATCATCGGCACATTCGCATAAGTCTCAACGTTGTTTAATACTGTAGGCTTTCCAAACAACCCCTGCTCTACCGTTCTGGGCGGTTTTGTACGCGGCATGCCTCGTTCACCTTCAATCGATGCGGTAAGCGCAGAGCCCTCCCCACATACGAACGCACCTGCACCGCGATTAATATGCAGTTTAAAGCTATAATCCGTACCGAGAATATTATCGCCAAGCAAGCCATACTCCTCGGCCTGGGCAATCGCAGTTTTTAATCGACTGATTGCAAGAGGATACTCCGCACGCACATAAATGTATCCTTCCTGCGCACCTACCGCATATCCGGCAATGAGCATACCCTCAATCATTTTATGAGGATCACCCTCCATAACACTACGGTCCATAAATGCGCCCGGATCGCCTTCATCACCGTTACATACGACATATCGAATCTTCTCTTCCTGTCTTGCAACCTGTTTCCATTTATAACCCGTTTGGAAGCCTCCGCCTCCGCGGCCACGCAGATTTGAATCATATATAACATCTACCACTTCATCCGGCTTCATCTCAAACAAAGCCTTCTCAAGTGCCGCATATCCATCCATTGCAAAATATTCTGTAATATGCTCCGCATCGATATGTCCGCAATTTTTTAGAACCAATCGTGTCTGCTTTGCATAAAACGGAATATCCTCCTGTGCCTTATACTTTACTCCGTTCATTTCATAGAGCAGACGCTCGATAGGTTCACCGTTTCGTATCGTCTTCTCAAATATTTCCTCACAGTCTGATTCTTTTACTTTTATGTAGAGCACATTCATCGGCTCAATACGAACAAGAGGTCCCATCTCACAAAATCCATGACAACCACTTTTCTTAACCCCGACGAAATCACTTGCTCCCGAAACCGGACAACTGCCATCCCGGTTGTGCGCAGCACCTGCACCAAAGCATACTTCGATCTGATTCTCGTATTGCTTTGCAAGTACAAGCATCTTTTCATATATTTTAGCCGAGCCGCCTGCAAGACATCCGGTACCTGCACATATTAAAATACGTACCTTTTCCTGCTTCAGGCATTCCTTCGCAGCAGCTCTTGTGTCTATCATATCCTGCCTGCTATTTAACTTCATTTGCTTCACCTCGCAGCTTTCCAATCAATTCCGTCACCTTGTCCGGTGTCATCGAAGGATACACCTCGTCATTTACCATAAGTACCGGTGCCAGTCCACAAGCACCAAGGCAAGAAACCGTTTCAATCGTAAACAACATATCATCAGTTGTATGCTTCCCCTTTGAAAGACCAAGTTCCTGATATAATCGTTCCAAAATGGATGTCGATTTGCGAACATGACAGGCAGTGCCATCACAAACCTTGATTACATACCTGCCCTTCTGCTCAAACGAAAAGTTTTCATAAAATGTTGCAACACTGTATGCCTTTGCCTCCGTAATATGAAGTTTCCCTGCAATATATGTAAGAAGCTCCGGCGGCAAATACCGATACTCGGCCTGAACATCCTGAATAATTGGAATAAGCCAGCGCCCCTCCGTTCCATAGCTTGCAATAATCTCGTCTGCTTTATCGTAGTAAGATTGTTCCAGCATAGGCTACTCCTTTCTAAAATTCCGCCTTTATACGCACATTTGGGATAATTATACCATTTTTCGTATTCCATTTCAAACAAAAGAAAAAAAGGAAGCCCCGAAAACCAGAACTTCCTTTCTTCTCGAAATGCGTATGTAACGGCTTACAGACCAAATAACTCTAAAGCATCTTCGCAATCGCTGCAAACCCATACCTTCTCACCGAAGTATTCCTTCTGCTTGCACTTCTTTGACTCCTCGCAGATATCGCATGTTGTCTTCTTTGCGCATCCTGCAAGTGTACCCATCATAACTGCCATAAGACCTACGATTGCACCAAACTTACGTACCTTCTTCATTTCAAATCCTCCTCATATTAGGTAATAATCCGCGTCCAAACATCAGTCAAAACGCATCACAAACGGATTATATCACATTTTTCATCACTTGCACACAAAAAAAACACATTTTTTGCTTTTTGTGTTTTTTTGAAATTTTATATTACTGATTTTCCACTCCCCTTTTCCGATCCCGAACACAAAATTGTTGCGTACAATTAACAAACAGTGTAAAATAAGTATAGTAGGATTTTATCGATGATTATACATAGGAGGACATTATGGTTTGGTTTATTATTGCAATGCTTGAATTGCTGATTATACTCGGAATAATACTAATAAATTACAAATACTTATCCGGCATACGAACGGTCATGAAAAATGCAGACCTTATCTCAAACGGAAAACTTGATATGGATGATATCCGGACATACGGAGACAACAAAAACTCTGCAGACGGAATTGCCAATGCCTTAAATTCAATCAAAAACAATCTGCTTACCTTTATTCGTGCATCCAAGACCAATGTCGTTACACTGACCAACGCCGTCACCGAGCTCTCTGCCAGCGTCGAAAGCAACCGTGAAGGCAACGGACAAATTGCAGACGAAGCCGGAAATGTTGCAAACAAAACATCAAAGCAGTTTGAAATCGTTAAAGACAATCTGAGTATCATTGAAGATAACCACTCTTACATGCAGGAGATTGATTCCTCCATTGCATACATCGAAAAACTCATTCAGGAGTCAAATGTCATTACCAGAGATGGTCTTACCACTATTGCCGGATATCAAAAGGATATGGATGCCATGTCCGCTGAGCTTTCCAAAATCAACGGCATTTTGGCAGAATTCAACAACGAGATTACAAAGATCAGCAATATCGGTGATTTTATTATTGATATCAACGAAGAATTGATTCTCCTTGCATTAAACGCATCCATCGAGGCAGCCAGAGCCGGACAGGCCGGACGCGGGTTCGCTGTTGTTGCGGATCAGATGAACGAAATGTCCGTTCAGACAAGAGAAGGTATGGATTCAATCAATGAAATCCTAAAAGAAATCATTGATTCCTCCAATCAGGTTAATGAGAGTATTCAGCATTGTGAAAATACATATAACAGTTCGAAGATTACATTCGATAAGGTAAGTCGTTCCTTCGAGGTTATTAACCAACAGTCGCTTGCCATCAACCAGCGAATGCACGATATTACCTCCAAATTCAAAACATTATCCGATAATACAAACATTTCGCAAAACAAGGCGCAGGATCTATACGAAACAAGCGAGGCGATCAGTGATTCCACAAATGATATCGCAAACATTTCGCAGATTGTTTCGAATGAATCCAGTAAGATCGGTGAAAACACCCAGACTCTTGAGTCCATGCTTATGGGGCTTCAGCGTTTGCTTGTGCAGTTTAACACATCGGTTGTTCCGGTAAGGAAAGACCGTAGCAAGCGTGTCAAAATCATGGCATTCAGTATGCTGGACAATCCCTTCTGGTACGGAGTCCGAAATGGTATATATTATGCCATGACAGAGCTTTCCGAGCGAAATGTCGATGTTGAATATATACCAATCAACGCAATCAGCGAACTGCCTGACAAAATATGTATAAATGTACAACGTGCAATCGATGAGGGTTACGACGGCATTGCCTTCCCGGGTTTTATTAACGATGCTAACACCCTGTTCAAGGAAGCAATTGCCAAAGGTATCAAGGTTGTGTCATACAACTGCGAATGTAACCGAAGTATTCCGCGTCATGCAGTATGTATGCCGGATATCAACGAACTCGGTACCACTGCCGCAATCATGTGCGGACGACATATGCCAAAGGGCGGCAAGCTTCTTATCCTAAACGGTAATCCGGAGGTTGACACAAACCGTATCAAGCATGATCGTTTCGTAGAACATATTCGCAAGAAAAAGAACATCACAGTTGTTGCTGATATTATGTGCGACGATACCGCAGACAGTGTACATAAGATAACGCTCTCTGCACTAAATCAGTATCCGGATATTAATATGATTTATGTTGTATTGGGATATCCGTTAGCCGCTGCAAGCGCAATCGAGGAAAGCAATTGTGTCGGCAAGGTTTCTATGATTGGTTTCGACCATAGTCAGGAAATCTTCCAATATATCAAAAAGGGTATCATCAGCTGTGCAGTTGGACAGGATGACTTTTCACAGGGTCATGATCCAATCGTTTGGTTATACAACAACATTGTAAACAATGATCCATTCCCGAATGATGGTTTCATCCGTTGCAAATCTACAATTGCTGATTCCTCCAATATCAATTCTTTATTGGATGCATAGTTTCCATCAAATATCAGACCGATGAATGGTACAATTGTGCAAGGCACTTTCGTATAACACAAAAAGGAACTCTGACTTACCGCGTGTATTCCCACACAGGTAATGTCAGAGTTCCTTTTTCTTTAAGGCTATTGGGTTACAGCCTATTTATGTAATTCATTTATTATATCTGTTCTAGCGAACCCATGCACCACTTGCATTTACGTAGTATCCATCAATGTAGGTATTACTTGCCATAGCACCGCTCTCATACATGTAATACCACTTACCACCAACATATACCCAGCCGGTCTGCATTGCGCCCGAGCTATCCATGTAATACCATGTACGACCATCTAATACCCAGCCGGTCTGCATTGCTCCCGAGCCATCCATATAATACCAAGTATTACCATCCTTCAACCAACCGGTCGCCATAGCACCTGATTCTGTCAGATAATACCATGTACTACCATCTAATATCCAGCCGGTCTGCATCGCACCGGAACCGGTTAAATAATACCAATCACTACCATCCTTGATCCAACCGGTCTGCATAGCTCCCGATTCATCCATATAATACCAAGTATCGTCATCCTTTGCCCAACCGGTCTGCATGATACCTGTTTCATCCATATAATACCATGTACCGTTATCATCAACCCAGCCGGACTTCGGAAGTCCATCTTCTACAAACATCCACTCGTCGCCAACCATCTGCCAACCGTTGTCTGAAATAATTTTCCATTCAACCGTTCTTGTTCCGGCGTAGCTTCCGATACCGGTTACCGTAACCGTATAAACACCCGGATTTACCTTTGCAGTTTGTTCAACCTTAAAGTCTACACCTTCCTGCAAACCATCGATTGTAATAACCGGTTTTACTTCAGTGCCTGTATATTGGAGTGTTTCAGAATGAATCTTACTGTCATAAATGGTTGCATTCAAATTTTTGATTGCACCGCAGAAGCAAGATACAGAATTCTTTTCATCCGGAATCACATGATTACTTGTATCAACGTTACCATACTTTTCTCCACAAACCTCACAGGTTGCCTTTGTACCACAGGTTGCTTTGCCACCACGACATGCAGCAAGCTCTGAATGCTTTCCGCAAGCCTTACATGTCTGATAATGGTGCCCTGCTCCATCACTAATATATGGCTGTCCGGCAAAATCATGGCTATCATTTCTAGGAATTACGGTTGCTGCCAGATTTGCAAATGTCTCAGTTCCCTCCGGATTCTTGTAATATACTCCCGGTTCACTCGCGCATGTCCAGTACGCATAATTTCCGGCATTCTTACAGTTTGCTTCCTTTGCCTTTACCGCTGTCATAGTGTGCCCTAACGGATCTGTTGTAAAGGTCTCTTCTCCGATTGCACCGCATGCACAGCTCTTTTTATAGACGCCTCCGGTTGTACAAGTTGCATCAGCAACCTTCGTGTCCTCAGAAACAATTTCCTTTGTATAACTGTGAATATGATCTTTCTTTTGTGCAATTGCATATTTTGAGAAGCTGTCAGTCTCAAATGTAATAGTCTTTGTTGCCGCATCATACGCTGCTTCAAGAACCTCGTATGTACCGTCATGTTTCTGGTGGATAATCTCTACATCTTCCGTGATTTCATCATCAACTGTAAGTGAGATTGTTGCAGGATTAGCCAATTCAGAAACCTCTGTTGCCCATACATCATCTGCTGAGCCCTTGTATACAACATTATTAAGACTCAAATCAAGGTAAGAATCCACCTCGTAGCCAGGTGCTGCATTTGCAAAAGCAGCCTCCTCTGTTTCAGATGTCTCTGTATCGGTTACTTCAAGTACTGCAGTACCGATTGTAAAATTCTCATCACCTTCCACATCAAGTGCGATACCACCATCTGTAATACCGGTTGCCACAGCATTAACCGCATCGTCTACCGGTGCACACCTTGCACCAAGGTGAGCATTACCATTTGCAATTGTAAATGTATAGGTTGCAATCGCATCCTCTTCCGGACCGAAAGTACCACCATTTGGTCCAAATTCAACAACCTGATATCCATATCTAGGAACTAATTGAACCGTAAGCTTTCCGCCGGCAAACAATGTGGCTTCACCCTTGTCATAATTTTCAGAGAAGCTTAAATATGATTCCTTATTCATATCTTTAATGTCATCAATTACAACCTTTTCTCCTTCTCGGTCTTTGTATTCAAAACGAACAAATTTAACCTGCGTATGGTCAAGGAACATATCTGTCTCACGATCTTCTTCGAGATTTGACCATAGGAAGTTACCGGTTGGGAAATAACGCATCTGATTTGCCATCCACTCTTCATCCTCACTAAATGAAACGAGGATTTCAAGCTCATCTTTGTTTGCTATGCTTTCTGTAATAACAAATGACATACCATCTGCTGTGAATATATCATCGATATTCGGGTTTCCGACATCTTCCCACGGAATACGTTCTCCGTTCACAATCAGACTGATACCCCCAAATTCAAATGTTTCTTTTGGTGTTGCGAAAATCGTAAACGTTTTACCCTCCTCAAGGCTTATCGGGAATGTTGCACTGTCTACCGATACATCCGGACAATCGAACGTATCGTATTTATAGCCGACAGTTCCATTTAAGCCATTGTCTATCGTAAACTTGACTTTTGAATCGTTGCTTTCATACGTATAACGCGTTTCACCGATAATTTCCATGTCCGCCTTGACATTATATGTATCCGCTTTTGGAACCTGAATGATGAAGGAAATATCCTGTGAATTTCCATTCAGACTCATCGCATCCAGAATATCCCATTCACGGGTAGCGGAATTTGTTCCCGGTATCATATTGGAATAATCTGTGCCATTAATTTCAATAGATGTATATCTCATATTGATTGGATTTGAGAATTCAAATTCCACGGCCGGAACTTCTACATTACCAACAGTTATCTTTGGTGTCCGCTCGTCATTCTCATCATATGGATATGTGATACTTGTCAGATGGGTTACTATGTCTTTCTGAGATTCCTCATCGTAAACTCTATTTTGGGCAGCTACGCCGTTAATATAGTACATCGCAGTAACAGGAATTCCCGCACCATCCCAATTCTGTGTACCTTCGAACGTAATATTTGATGTTGCTTCGTTCTCGAACGGATAATCCTTTGACGCACCGGAACCGGGTTCACCGCCCTTGAAGCTTATACAGATTTCAAGGTTCTTGTCTGCATCATACGGAACCTCTGCGATCTTTGTCTCTGCGTTAAATTCAAGATTTTCTGCAACTCCATCTACACGATAGACATTTTGCGTAAGACCTGTTTCTTCTTCCACGTAATCGTCTAATTCCTGACCATCATTCAGTTCGTACTTTACATAGATTTTGGTTGAATCTGTAAATTGTTCCTTCGATTGAACCGAATTATCAGATACTTCAATCCAGCTATTTTCCTCACCGGTTTTTGAAACAGACACTTTTCCGTTCTGGCTGTTTTGAATACGGAATGATACATCACCCGGATTTGCCTGCGGTCCCTGATTACCGCCCTTGAAGCTTATACAGATTTCAAGGTTCTTGTTTGCATTATACGGAACCTCTGCGATCTTTGTCTCTGCGTTAAATTCAAGATTTTTTGCAACTCCATCTACACGATAGACATTTTGCGTAAGATGTGTTTCCGGATCCTCGTAATCGTCTAATTCCTGACCAGCATTCAGTTCGTACTTTACATAGATTTTGGCTGCATCTGTAAATTGTTCCTTCGATTGAACCGAATTATCAGATACTTCAATCCAGCTATTTTCCTCACCGGTTTTTGAAACAAACACTTTTCCGTTCTGACCGTTATTAACCCGGAAGCTTACATCACCCGGATTTGCCTGCGATCCCGGATTATTATCTTGAGCCAGTCTTATTTCAATCTCTTGTCTATTAGATGCAACAACCGTCGTTTGATAGGTGTATGAACCATCTTCATTTACAGTCGCCTCACCATCCTTTGTGTATCCTTCGGCAGGCTTTACTGTTACCTTTACTGTTGTACCTGCTGCAATCGAATTAGCCGATTCCCATGAATACCACACAGTACCGCTTTGATCTGCTTGATTTTCCGTGAAATCTTCTTTTGCAAGATCAACGCTTGATCCCTCTCCAATCTGATAGGAGATACTGTTGCACCCATCCATAGGTGTTAATCGAATACGGAAAGTTCCCGTATCCTCAGCCGCTCTCGCCACAATACCATTCGTAAGTAACGTCGAGCACATGATAATAGCACTCATCAGATAGGCTAATATTCGTTTTGCTTTTCTTTTTCTCATACTGTTTCCTCCTTACATAATTTTCCCGTCAAATAGTCGCCTTTTTTGTTTTTTTAAAGCAACTAACGCATGGAATAATTATACCAAAAAACAACAAAACACTCAACAACTTTACCATTTTTGTCATTTACCAGTTTTGTCACCTAAATTTGACAGTTTCCGACAATCGAGTATAATGAAAGTACGAGAACAAGAAGCTTAACAAGGAGAATCAGGATGGAATTTCACACATTGATCAATCAGTATATCGACATGCTTGGCTGTTCGGCACGGGAGCTGGCGGATGCCTCCGGTCTGTCCAACGCTGTCATCAGCCGCTATCGCTCCGGCGAACGAAAGCCGGCACCGGATAGCGAACAGCTCGAAAAAATTGCAGATGGTATCAGCAAACTGGCAGCTCCAAAACAGCTTTCCGATCTAACAACCGAAAAGCTGCTGGATGAATTTCGTGAAATTCTCGGGAAAGACGCAAAGAGCTATGCGGACTTTGCAAACAAATTTTCAATGCTGATTGATACATTGAAAATCAACATGAAGGATTTATCTGCTGCAACAAATTACGAAACCTCATACCTGTATCGCATCCGTCTGGGACAACGCCATCCCAATGACCTCAATGCGTTTGCAAACAGCATCTGCCACTTTGTTGCTTCACACTTTGATACACCAAACAATCAGGCAGTGCTTGCAAAACTGATTGCATGTTCTCCGGAAGATTTATATGACGTTTCGGCCTGCACACGATTACTAAAGAGCTGGCTTACCGACATCCCCACTGAAGCAGGCGATGAGATGAGCAGCTTCCTAAAAAAGCTTGATGAATTTGATTTGGACGAATATATACGTGCCATACATTTTGACAAAATGAAGGTTCCGTCGTTTCCGTTTTACAAGGTATCCGACAAGCATTATTACGGGATTGAAGAAATGCGTAAGGGAGAATTGGATTTTTTTAAGGCGACGGTACTGTCGAGATCAAAGGAGCCAATCTTCATGTGCTCCGACATGCCGATGGCAGATATGGCAGAGGAGATGGACTTTAACAAAAAGTGGATGTTTGGTATTGCCATGTCTCTAAAGAAAGGTCTTCACCTCAACATCATCCACAACATCGACCGTCCGTTTGAAGAAATGATGTTGGGACTTGAAGCATGGATTCCGATTTACATGACCGGACAGATCTCCCCTTATCATTTACCGGATTTAACCACAAACATTTATCATCACTTTAACTATGTCTCCGGCGCGGTTGCACTCACCGGCGAATGTATCGATGGTTATCACGGAAACGGCAAATATTATCTCACCGGCAATCGTGAGGAGGTTGCTTATTACCGACAAAAAGCAAAGGACCTTCTCTCCAAGGCAAAGCCTCTGATGGAAATCTACCGCAGTCCGGCCAAGCAGCAATTTTGCGAATTCGAGAAACACATTTCCACCGAAGCCGGCACGCGCTATTGCATGCTGTCAGTGCCGCCGATTTACAGTATCTCGGATGATCTGCTCACCCGCATCCTCCAACGAAGCAATGCATCCTCCGAAACCTGCGAGGAGGTGCGTGCTTATGTAAAACTGCAACGTACACTGACAAGCCACACTCTTCAGACAAATCATATGTCTATCGTAATGTCAAATATTACGGAACAGGAATTTGACAAGCATCCGGTTGCGCTGTCCTTATCCGGCTTGTTCAAGGAAGCTGAAATCTGTTATACATATGAGGAATACGCAGAGCACGTAAGGCTTACCGAACAATATGCAAATGAAAATGCAAGCTACACCCTAAAGTGCTCAGACGACCTCACCTTCCGCAATATTCAGGTACAGCTTTTGGAAAATAAATGCATTGTCATTTCAAAGGAAAAGACTCCGTCTATTCATTTTGTCATCCGTCATCCAAAGATGCTTGATGCGATGTACCACTTTTATTTATCAGAATAAAGACGACCTTTTTTCCACACCAAATACAGTCCCATGACAAGTCCAATCTGCACTGCATAAATTCCTATTGCAGCAGGCATAAGTGTTTCCAGCGAACGCAGGGAATACATACCTCCGAGTACCGTATTCCCCCACGCATGGAGCAAAACAGTTAGCCAGATGCTGTTTGTAATTTTGTATGCAACCGCAAGCGTGATTCCCAGCGTGATACAATACAAGGTAAACGCCACAAAGCTGTAATTACACTGGCTTGTATTCGGAACGAACCATAATGGAATATGCCAACAGCTCCAAATCACACCCTCGATTACGCATGCAACAAAAAAAGGCAATTTCTTCTCAAGAATCGGCTGCAAGATTCCTCTCCAGCCGACCTCCTCCAACCCACCGCCAAGTATCATAAGTGGGATAAACAGGATAAACAAATACACCGGATTTCCAAGATAATCTTCAACTATGATGCATGCAAAAAATTGAATTATTGCAAGCACGAAACCAACAATCGCAAATGCCTTCTTGTTTCCGACACAGACAATCGATTTCACAAATTCTTTAAGTGTCACCTTCTCATACCTACGCTTCACGATATACGCTGCATAACAAGGTGCCATACCTGCTCCAAAACCAATCAATGCAAAATGAAGAAGCTTTCCAAATCCGCCCTGCAGCAGATCAAGTTTATAAGCCCCAATCAAGAAAAGCTCCGTTCCCCAAGCTATCAAAAATGTAAATGCCAAATAGAGGATTGCTTGTTTTTTTGTTTCTTTGTCTTTTATTTTATCCATAACTCGTTCCATATTCCTTTCCCCATACTACATTTCAAGTTTCTTTTTCAGACCATCAGTCTGTAAATGATAAAATATAATAGAAAACCAAAACCGGTTTTCTATTATATTTCGGGCGCGCTTGTCGCCTACTTTAGTTCTTGAATTACATCTTGCACACGACCGTAGGCAGCCTGATCCACCATATCGATACCAAGCGTATGCATAATACGATACAAAATCGCAACCTTGTGTTCCGGATTTTCCATCGTCTCCGTGTAAATCAATGGATTCATCCACACATTGGACAATACCATGAGCACCTGCGCCGTCTCCATCGGATACTCACAAGTTATCGAGCCATCTAAAATACCCTCCTGCAAAACCGGATAAATATATCGTGGCGCAACATCCTCAATTGTATCCTTCATATGGAGCGCGAGAAAATGTGGATTTTCCAATAAATTCGGCAGGGATTTCATAAATCTTATGTGCTCATCATCCTGAAAGGAATTCATAAACATCGCCCGAAGCTTTTCTCCGCCGTTCATCTTATCAGACGTCACAATCCGCATCATCTCACTGCTCGTACGCTTTGCTATGATGTCGTATACCGTAAGCAGTATCTGCTCCTTCGAGGAAAAATGATGGTAAATCGCACCTTTGCTAAGTCCGGTCGCATCGATAATATCCTGAACGGATGTATTTTCATATCCCTTTGTGATGAAAAGCTCCATCGCCTTGTCCACGATTTTCTTTTCCGTTTCCTCCGGATACTTGTTTCTTGGCATCATGCTCTCCTTTTACAGACTATTGGTTTGTATAAATAGTAATACACAATAAAGAGTCTGTCAACAAAAAATTTTACCATGTACGCGAATCCATCTGACGGAACTGCGCAACCGTTGATACATGAGAATTCAGACCCCCGTCTACATTGATAATCTGTCCGCTCACATAGTTGCTTTCGTCTGAAGCAAGATATACGCACATATGTCCGATATCCTCCGGACATCCGTATCGATTGACCATGATGTTGCTGAGGAAAATATCCTTCAAGGCCTGTGGCACATACGCCTCATTCTGCGGAGTTACAATAAGACCCGGTCGCACGCAGTTACAACGGATGTTTTTCTTACCGTATTGCAAAGCGGTAGACTGTGTGAGCATATCAACGCCCGCCTTTGCACACGCATACGCAGTAGAGCCGAGGTCTCCTCCGCAGGATGCCATGGAGCCGATATTGATGATGGAACCACCTGTCTGATTTTTCTCCATATACGGGAGCACACACTTTGTCGCATAAAATGTACCGCGTACATCGCTCTGGAACACAGCATCCCACATCTCAAGCGTAAGCTCGTCCACACGTCCATCCTTCAATCCAACATTTGCCGCATTATTAACCAACACGTCAATGGTTCCGTATCGGGAGGCTGTATCCGAAAACAATGCTTCAATGCTTTCCGGATTCGTAATATCCATAAAATGATAATATGCTTCTCCGCCATTCTGCTTGATTGCATCCACAACTGCCTGACCTTTTTCTTCTCTTCGCCCGCATATAACAACCTTTGCTCCCTCTGCTGCAAATAAGCTTGCGATACCAACACCAATCCCGCTCGTAGAGCCGGTTACAATTGCCACCTTATCCTTTAATCTGTTCATACGAATACCTCCTGTTTTCAATATTTCATCTTCACACCAAAAAGTGAAGCTTACTCTTAAACTATATACCACCGACCAAAAAAAAGCAATGTCAACATCCTTCTGTATGCAAGAAAATAAGGCTGTGTGTACTTGATGTTTCAGTTATCACACAGCCTTATTATGTCTCATTCAAATTATTTCTTGTTTTTTTCTACATTCTGCTCCATCATTGCACGAACCTTCATAGAAAGACCGAACAAATTGATGAAACCGGATGCATCCTTGTGATCATACAAATCACCGGTTGTGAAGGATGCAAGACTCTCTGAGTAAAGTGAATATGGAGAAGTTGTTCCCTGCTTAATGATATTGCCCTTGTATACCTTGAGCTTAACTTTACCTGTAACAGTCTCCTGTGTCTTGCTGACAAATGCAGACAAGCTCTCACGAAGCGGACAGAACCACTTTCCTTCATATACGAGATCCGCGAACTTTGTAGCAACAAGCTTCTTGTAAGCAAGCGTCTCGCGATCAAGGCAGATTTCCTCAAGCTGTGTATGAGCTTCCATAAGGATTGTTCCGCCCGGCGTCTCATATACACCACGAGACTTCATACCAACCACACGGTTCTCAACGATATCGATAATACCGATACCATGCTTGCCACCGATACGGTTCAACTCACGAATGATATCCGATACCTTCATGCGCTTACCGTTTAAAGCAACCGGTACACCTGCCTCAAAATCAAGTTCAATATCCTCAGCCTCATCCGGAGCATTCTGTGGTGTAACAGAAAGCACCAAAAGGTCATCATAATTTGGTGCAAGTGCCGGATTCTCAAGCTCTAAGCCTTCATGGCTGATATGCCAGATATTACGGTCGCGGCTATATGAATGACTTGCATCAAACGGAAGATCAATACCATGAGCCTTGCAGTAGTCAATCTCATCCTCGCGGGACTGCATCGTCCACTCCGGCTGTCTCCATGTAGCGATTACCTTAATATCCGGAGCAAGTGCCTTAATCGAAAGCTCAAAACGAAGCTGATCATTTCCCTTACCGGTCGCACCGTGGCAAATCGCTACTGCACCTTCCTTACGTGCAATCTCAACAAGCTTCTTTGCGATAACCGGTCTTGCAAATGATGTACCAAGTAAGTACTTGTTCTCATATACTGCATTTGCCTGTACAGTCGGCATAATATAATCATCACAAAGCTCATCTACTACATCTTCAATATATAACTTCTCAGCGCCTGAATACTTTGCTCTCTCATCGAGACCTTCAAGCTCACTCTCCTGTCCAACGTCAACACAACAGCAAATAACATCGTAGCCGTATGTCTCCTTCAGCCATGGAATGATTGCTGTCGTATCAAGACCACCTGAATATGCTAAAACAACTTTTTCTTTCGCCATTTCGAATATCCTCCCGAAAAAATAAAATCAAGACAGAAGCATCGCGTATCTGTCTTGTTAAATATACAACTCATTGTTACATTATGCAAGAGAAAAGCAAACTTTTTCTCCAATATATTATAATTTTGTGCTATCATAAAAGAAGCAAAAAAACCACATACAAAAATAAAATGTAAATTGATAAAAGGAGACAACTATGCCAGTATTTGATTTTACAGACAAACCGGATCCATCTAACCAAGCCGTCTGTACATATGAGACATTTCGATCATCTTTAAACGTTGCAACTGCTGAACACCCAATCATGGTAATCGCAGATACAGATGATGTGTTAAAGCATCACTCAAGCGGAATGTTTATCAATCCAATCAAAAGAACCTCTTTTGAATACCAGGAAAACGGGGAAAAAATCCGGCTTGATATATTAAAAATTGATTCCCGTTTTACAAGTCTTTATAAGTGGCTCGGAGAAAATCACGTAAAGGTACGTTTGTCCGGTTCGAAGACCAACGAAGGCTTTGCAGTGTACAAGATTCGCGAGCAACATTTTGCAGAAAACGGTAAAATGTCTTCCTCTGACGGATTTCTTCAATATATGATTGACCGTCTGCTATCGAGCGATCCGCCAAGTCACACTGTATTGGACGAAGACGAAGACATTACCGGAGACGACATGAAGCTCACAAGCATCCAGAGTATCACCGACTTTATCGCATGTGCGGGCAATACGCTACCGGATAATATTCAAGTTTGGGCAAGACGCAATCTCGTTGTTGCAAAATCAAACGAGGTATCTCCGGAGGAGCGTCGTCACGCACAGCGTGCACTTTCTACCATGATGGGGATTAATTGGAAAAATAATTATTTTGCAGCCATCGATCCGGTTGAAGCAAAACGTATTTTGGATGAAGAGCTTTATGGTATGGAAAAGGTAAAACAACGTATCATCGAAACCATCATTCAAATTAATCGAACCCATACACTTCCTGCTTACGGTCTATTGATTGTCGGTCCGGCAGGTACCGGAAAATCTCAGGTTGCTTATGCTGTTGCGAAAATCCTGAAACTCTCCTGGACAACACTGGATATGAGCTCCATCAATGATCCGGAGCAGCTTACAGGAAGCTCTCGCGTATATGCAAACGCCAAGCCGGGCATCATCATGGAAGCTTTTGCACAAGCAGGCGAGTCCAAACTTGTATTTATTATCAACGAGCTTGATAAGGCAAACGAAGGAAAAGGAAACGGCAATCCGGCTGACGTTCTTTTAACTTTATTGGACAATCTCGGATTCACCGACAATTATATGGAATGTATGATTCCAACCGATGGTGTGTACCCAATCGCTACTGCAAACGACAAGAGCAAAATCAGTGCTCCGATTATGTCACGTTTTGCGGTTATCGAAATTCCGGATTACACACCGGAGGAAAAGAAGATTATCTTCTCTCGGTTCTCCCTTCCAAAGATTTTGAAGCGTATGGGCATGTCAGCTGACGAAATCGAGATTACAGATGATGGTTTGGACGTCATCGTAGAGCTATGCTCCGGCACCTCCGGCGTCCGTGACATCGAACAGGTTGCTGAGCACATTGCGGCAAATGCCCTCTACCAAATTGAGGTCAACCACGTAACCAGGGTTACCTACAACGCAGCAAAGATTCACGCATTGATTGAGTAAAACAGTGTCATACACTTACTTACTTACAATAAATGCATCATAGATTGCCTTGATTGCCGTTTCGAAATCGCTGTTTTTGACACCGATAATAATATTCAACTCGGAAGAACCCTGATCAATCATACGAATATTGATGCCCTTTGCGGCAAGTGCTGTAAACAGCTTGCTTGCAGTACCACTTGCAGACTTCATTCCGCGTCCGACAACGGCAACAAGCGCAAGACCTGACTCGATTTCTACGGAATCCGGTTCAGCCAAACGATGGATGGCAGACACAACACTTTGCTCCTTGTGGATAAACTCATCTGCATGAACAACAATTGTCATCGTATCGATACCGGACGGCATATGTTCAAAAGAAATATTATTTTCCTCAAATGCCTGAAGCACCTTACGTCCAAATCCGATTTCAGCGTTCATCATGGCCTTTGTGATAAAGATTGTACAAAAATCCTTTTTACCTGCAATACCGGTTACAACATAATCCTGCTTCTGACATGTACTTTCAACAATCCATGTACCCTCATCCTCCGGTGCATTAGTGTTACGAATATTAATCGGAATACCTGCACGACGGACCGGGAATATTGCATCCTCATGAAGTACGGATGCACCCATATAAGAAAGCTCACGAAGCTCACGATATGTGATGTACTTAATCGCCTTCGGATTGTCAACAATACGTGGGTCTGCTACAAGGAAACCGGATACATCTGTCCAGTTTTCATAGACGTCTGCCTTGCAGGCTCTTGCAACAATCGAACCCGTCACATCAGAACCGCCTCTTGAAAATGTCTTAACCTTGCCATCCTTACCCATACCATAAAATCCCGGGATAACCGCACGGTCGTATTTCTTAAGTTGCTCTGATAATGTTTTGTTTGTCTTATAATCATTTAAGTTACCTTCTGAATTGAAGAAGATAACATCTGCTGCATCAATAAACTGCACGCCAAGATATGCAGCCATAATCTTACCGTTTAAAAATTCACCTCTGGAAGCGGCATAATCAACCAAAGGTTCCTCCTCAAGTGTCTTTTTAATAATTGCAAAATCCTCATCCAGACTGAAGTCTTTCAGTTCAAGCCCTGTAATAATTTCATCATATCTTGCCTTGATTGCAGCAAGCTCTTCTGTAAGATCCTTTCCTTCCTTTGCTGTCTCATAAAGATGAAGCAACATATCCGTAACCTTTGTATCCTCAGAAAAACGTTTTCCCGGTGCGGAAGGAACTACATATACACGACTCGCATCGGCATTGATAATATTACCTACCTTCTTGAACTGTTCTGCACTGGCAAGTGAACTGCCGCCAAATTTTACAATCTTCTTCATAGTTTTTTCTCTCTTATCCTTCAAATTTCGTTATTCTGTATAGTTGAGTTATACCCTACTATAATATAATCAATTTCAAAAAAAAGCATCCTTTTTTTTATTTTTCTGAAATTTTGATAATATTTGTACGATAAACCGTCTATTCTAAGAAATAAATTGTAAAAATTGAATGATAAAAATGCCTAATTTGACCTTTTTACAAGTTCTTTCATTTCTTTGACAAGCTGCTTATCGGCAACAACCGTTCCATATCGAACCTTTGCATACAAATCTGTGATGTCTCCAATATCCTGACTACGCTCATTTCGAATCTCCGTCTCAAAATCTCTGACTGATTTGTAAGGAGTGATTTCCACATAATGTTTTTGCTTGTAAATCACACTACGATACAGCTTGCGAATCTTACCTTCCGCAGTTGTCTGCGCATCCTTTTTCTTTGTCACAGCAATCACATCATTCACATCAATTACATCCGCACGCTCAATTATATCCATCGTATTTTGCTTACGCGTAAGCAACCATCTGCCAAACTTTTTCACGACGCGATAAAGCACATAAACAGCAACCAGGACAAGGGTGATTTTAAGCATCATGTCAAGCACATCACCCAGTCTGCTTGACCCTTGCTCTTTCAACAGCTCCGCCGCATTTGCAGTCACAGAATCATCCGGACTGTCGCTTGTAAATCGATTGATCAATGAGCCGATTACATAAATCATCCCGTAAAATGTCAATAAGAATGCCGATGCAAGACCTTTCGCGAGCGGAAACGCATCATCCTCAATTCCGAGTACATTCAGGATAAAAACCGATACTGTAAATATAAGCAAAATTCCCATAATAAAGATGGAATTCGTAAACACAAGCCGTTTCATCGGAATACCGGTAATCGACTGTGTCATACCCATATAGGTTTTTAACCCATCAAGATACACCATGACGATGTAAATGGCAATCATGATAATCGGAATGATATAACAAGTACTCACAAGCGAAGCGATTCCCTTATTATGTGCCAGCAACAGCATCGCAAAGATAATCAGCATCGTAAATATCGGTACCCCACCCAAGGCGGGTGCCCCTTCCTTATACTTCGGATGGAGTGCTATCACAAGCAAACTTATCGCTACGCACACATATACAATTTTATTGCCAAGTGAATAAGGGCAAAGCAGCATGATACCTGCCATCACAAAATGAACCGCAATTACAACCGGTATTTTCAGGACAAATGCACGTGTCAAATATGATACAAAAAACATACCAAACAGACCTACTATAAAAGGTACGGTAAGCGTCTCCTCTGTAAAAATTGCAAGAAAGCTATGTGACAAAAGCACCGCAAACAAAAACTGATACACCAGACGCAACGAAGTACGCAAAAACTCCAGCTTATAATTCATTAAACTTCACCGCCCATCCATGGATATAGCTGCGCTCCGCAGACAATCCATCCGTATCAAAATACGGAACTATCATACGTACCGCAACATCACGTTCTACCAAACTATCAAGTTTCTCAAGCAAATCCTCTTTGTAATAAGGTGAAATTACAATATAAGATACATTTTTTTCGTGCTCTGCAATCGCCTTATCAAGCATGGAAAAAAATGAATCGCCACCCGCACTTTTCTCAATCCTTGCAAGACATTTATCAATCGTCACCTTATGCTCCGTTGTTGATCCCGGTTCAACCGTATCGACGATTCCCGACACCTTATCGATACCGTTTGATGCAAACATCACCGGAATATTATCCTGTAAAAACCGACCGCAGATTTCGCTTACAAGACTGATACTGACCTCCTGAAGCTGAGTCGCTCCGTAAAGCATATTGGTCTCCATATTAAGAAGCACCTTTATGTATTGATCCGAGCTATATTGATACATGTTAACCATCAGCTCTCCGGTACGCGCCGAAGCCTTCCAGTTTACCTTTCGCATCGAATCATTGTGACTGTATTCCCGGATTCCGCCAAACATAAACGGATCCTCCAACACGTTTCTTCGTACCGCAAGCTCTCCCATAAGTGTCATACTTAAATTATCGATTTCCGCACCTTTAATCGGAGCCGGATACACATGCAGACTCGTAACATTTCTCCTGCTGTCCGCAAAAGTTCCAAGCAAAAAGAAGTCCTTTGCAACAACCTCCATCGCAGGAATTTCAAAATAGCCTCTTTTTTGTACGCGAAACTCAAGCTGTCTTGTAATCTTCTGATTTCCCAAAACGCAAAAGACATCATTGCGATGATACAAATCCGATACCGCGGCATTTTTACGATTGAGAAATGTAAAGCTTCGATCAACCGCAAACTTTGCATGGAGTACCGGAAGCGGCAGACTTTTTGCATTATTAATTGTCTCAATTAATGCATTTTCATCTCCAACCGAGCACTCTGAAGTACGAAACTCAATCGAAACGCCTAAGTTTTTATTCCAATTTTTGCGGTATAACACATTTTGCAGTTTGTAAATTAAAAATGCAATAATAATAGCAGCAAATAAACGCATTTAATTCTCCCAATTTTCAACCGGTACTTTTACTGTATCAACAACCTCATTAACGAGTTCATAATTCTTTTTATAATTTGAATTGCCAAGTGTGATAATTCGATGTCCAAAAATACGTGGTGCAAGCTTTTTAACATCATCCGGCTCGACATAGTTTCTCCCGGACATTGCCGCATATGCCTGTGCGCTTCTTACCATCGCAAGAATACCTCTTGTGCTGACACCGGTCTGAATACGACTGTTTTCCCGAAGTGCAAAAACAATATTTACGATGTATTCACGAACTGCCTGATGTACAAATATCTGACTGATTTTTCCTTGTGCAGCTACAAGCTCATTCATATCGCACACTGCCTCCAGGGACTCAAGCGGAGACTCTCCGATATAGCGCTCGATAACATCAAGTTCATGCTGTTTCGTTGACTTACCCATATCAAGCTTCATTAAGAATCGGTCAAGCTGTGCCTCCGGCAGTGGATATGTCCCGATTGTCTCAAGCGGGTTTTCCGTCGCAATGACAAGAAACGGCACAGCAAGCTTCATCGTATCACCATCAATTGTTACCTGACGTTCTTCCATCGCCTCAAGCAACGCCGACTGTGTTCGCGGTGTTGCACGGTTAATCTCATCGGCAAGCAACACATTTGTAAATACAGGTCCTTTTGAAAGAACAAATTCCTGTGACTTCTGATTGTAAATGCTAAGACCTGTAATATCAGACGGGAGCAAATCCGGTGTAAACTGCACACGCTTAAAATCACCGTTCATACTCTTTGCAAAAGCCTTTGCAAGCATCGTCTTACCTGTTCCCGGCTGATCCTCAATCAGCACATGTCCCCCTGCAAGAATCGCCGTGAGAATAAAATCCACCGTATCATCAGCTCCTAATATAACCTTTGATACGTTGTTCCTAAGCTTATCCGCAAGTGTCTTTACTTCTTCCATATTCATCCTCCTCGTTCCCCTTATATAGATTTATTCGCTTCTAATCAATTTATTGGAATTCAACAATTTTCCACTCGCCATCTATCATTTCACAGTGAATGCGCACTTCAAAAATAAACAGATAACGTCCAATATATTGTTCCAGCTCCTGCTTACATTCTGCGACCGTCATTTTAGAGAGTGCATCCAAGTCACAGTTTTCTATAATCCCATTCCAAAACTTTTCCGATTCACACTGCGTATAACACGTTGTAAACACAGCAACCTCCGCATCCAGATACGGATCCATAACCTCTATTGTAAATGACTCTAAACATAACTCTTTATATGCAACAACATAGCTTGGATCATCCTCTGCCGCTTCAAGCCCTGTGTCGCGGAAAAACCACGATCCTTGTTTCCCGTCGCGCAGCTTACAAATACGATCCGCCTCGTCAAAATCACCGCGGTTAATGGCCTGCTGGTAGTCCGCAATGACCGCCTCGATATTAAGCTCCTCGGGATTTCTTTTCAGACATCCGCATGCGATAAGTACCCATATGGCAAGCGTCATACCAAGTAATATTTTTTTCTTCATATCATGCCTCCAAAACCTTAGAGATTCATTGTAACACATTATTAACTTCTTTTCATTTCTATTTTAGTGAAGCTTTGCATCATTTTTGCATCATATGTACGACGACTTTCCTATGCAGATTAGGGTGTCAAAAGCCTCGTGTTCAATTTTGTCCCGGCAGATTGCACAAATAAAAATGTCTGAATGACTTTTTGTGCTATGGAGATGAGACACAAAGAAGTGTGGAAGCCTCTTCTGAACACACTTCTTCGCATCAAGTGGCTCATCGGAATGGTTTGCACAACGGAATGAAGACATTTTTATTTGTACAATCTGCCGAGGCACTGTATCAATAGGGGCTTTTGACACCCGAATCCTATGCAATAAAAAAGCATTGCACGCTATGTGATGTGCAACGCTTCTCCAACCAGCTTCACAGATGTCATATCATGATGCATTGCCTCAAGGATTGTTCCAAACATATCCTTTGTGGCAATTTTCAGACTCGCTGTATTTATGCATGGATGACATCCGATATACTCACATGCAAGTAAATCCTCATCCACAATTAATCGTACTTTATTTTGCGTATCATTCATGAGTCCAAGCACACTCACCGAGCCCGGTGTAATATCAAGATATTCCTCCATCTCTTCCCCTGACGCAAAGCTCAGTCTTGCACATCCAAGCTGCGATGATAATTCTTTTGTTTTGAATACTTTGTCCCCCGGCATCATGAGCAAATAAAAGTCCGTATGCTGTCGGTTACATAGGAACAAATTCTTGCATACCTCAGCTTCCAGCACGCAATCAATTTCAAGACATGCTTCCATTGTATCTGCGTTTGCGTCCGGGTGATCACAACGATAATATTCAATTTTCAGATCATCTAACAACTTGTAACAACGCTGCTCCTTTTCTAATCTGTCCGAATAGTCTTCCGGGGAGCCTTTCTCCAGTATATATTTTGACATCGTATTATCTCCCATAGATTTATCTCTCATTCTGTCAATGTTGATCATTCTGTATGATTTCTCCGATTCTTCCCGCAACATTCTCTTTAATTTCAATCGAACAAAGTCCCAAGCTTCCGCAAGACTCGATTTCATACTGCTTATGATTCGTTCGCACTCCGGCATACTCGGGCCGGTTCTAAGCGCAATCGTATTGCTCCATTTCGAACCGGACTACAATTAATGACCAAGAGCTTCATAAGCGTCTCCTTCCTAATCACATCTTTTTTTTATTATAATCATCAGAATAAAAATATCAATTACTATCTTTAATCATTACACGGTGAACCTTCAATCACAACCTCTTGCATGGCAACCAAATACATAAGGCCAAACGACATACCATAACAAAGCCCAAGCTTGAGTCTGCTTGATTTTGATTTCCTTCCAAATACAGATATTGTTATCCATATTTGCAGATACAGTATTACAAAATACAAACTCGCAACAAGCGGAAACCCAAGCAGTGAGACAAGCCTGCTGTCAAAATCTTCGACATTGACCTCGGCGCCGGGACTTGGCATAAAAATATGTACAACAATCGCTATCATAGCAGACAATACACTTACTAAAACACCAACAATTATTTTTTTTACAGATTTCATTCTACTTCTTTCCTTTTCAAGTCTAACGATACGACTCTATTTCCTCCAAAATCGGTTTCAAATATGCACGATCCGTCCAATCGCATTTTTCCTCTCCTGCTGCCATAAGTGCCGCTTCCCAAACCTCGTACTCAGACGGATCCTTCTTCGCAACCGCCTTGCGAAGCATCTTGCAGAGATTTCGGTCGACAAAAGACATTGCTTCCATATCCCATCCACCTCGACAATAGAAAAACGGAATATCTTTTAGTTCGTCTTTCATGACGCGATTTTTGATAAAGTCAAAGGCTTTCTTTTCATACGGAGATGCACCATCACAAAAGACTATTATTTTTCTGTCACTTAGCGCATTAAAATTCTTCCTAAGGAAATCCACCCCTGCTACGCCCTGTGCATAAACGCCGCCACCAAAAACAAGAATATCGTATGGTGATAAATCCGACACCTTAACCTTTGATATTTCCCGACTCTCAAACCCTGTATCTTCGGACAACCACTGTGCATATTTTTTTGTAGCACCATATTTTGATTTATATAAAATTATTCCATTCATACTGTTGCTCCTTACATATTCTTAAGATTCTTCTCCATTCGGCTAATCACATAAATTGTAGTCATCAGTTGTTCCTGCGTAACCCCTTCATAAAGTCTGGCAAGCCTGTTCTGACTCTCTTCTTCATTCATTTTACAGAATTCCATACATTTTTTTGTTGTCTGAACACGCTGTTTTCTCTTATCCTTTTCATCAGAAACAAATTCTACAAAACCAACCTTTTCAAGCTTTAAAAGAATCTGTTTCACATTCTGATGCGAACTACCCATAATACCTGCAAGTTCATTGAGCGTTGGTGCCTCCTTGCAAAGATTAACACAGATAATCGTAAAAAACTGTTTCCAAGTGACTTCCTTAAAAAACGAATCCGCACAGGCTTGAAATCGATTTTCAAATGCACTAAGCAGTCCGGTCAAAAAAGGTTCCGCCGGCATATTTCCAAATGAAACATCCTCGTTCTCAATAAGTTCATTGTAATTCATATTGATTGTACTCCTTTATATTTTATGTAACATATTACCAATATTATGTAATATATTACCTTGTATGTCAAGAAAAAAATGACTATATATCATTTGCATTTTGTTTATGTAAAACATCCATTTACATATTTAGGTATTTTTTAAGTATTATTTAAGTACTAATTAATAATTTAAATGCTATAATCGCGACATACAAGTAAGATTAAGAGGAGAACACAGATGAACAAGAAATTTATATTACTATGGGCAGGCGAATTTGTTTCTGCCATTGGAAGCGGTCTTACATCCTTTGGATTAGGCGTCTATGTATTTGAAAGGACAAAAAGTGCAGGTGCAATGGCACTTGTCACACTACTCGCTTTTCTTCCATCTGTGATTTTGGGAATTCCGGCAGGGGTTTTAGCGGACCGCTATGACAGACACCTTCTAATGATGCTCGGAGACGGTTGCTCGGCAATTGGACTTTTTTACATATTAATCTGCGTATGTAACGGCAATGCAAAGCTGTGGCAGATTTGTATCGGAGTGACAATCTCATCGATTTTTTCTGCATTTTTAGACCCTGCATATCGTGCAACGATTTCAGACATTGTTTCACCGGAGGACTATACAAAGGCAAGCGGCATGGTAAACATTGCCGGTTCCTCAAGATATATCATTGCACCATTTTTAGCCGGATTGATTCTTTCCGTATGGGATATTCGGGTAATATTAATCTTTGACATCTGCACGTTCGTACTGACGGTTATTACCATATGTTATGTGAGAAAAAGTATCGAAAAATCAACAAAGAGCGAAGCCTCCGCACTCGAACAATTAAAGGAAGGTTTTATGATATTAAAAGAGAAAAAAGGAATTACCGTGTTAGCAATCTACACTGCCGCGATTTCTCTCTTTATGGGATTTATCCAGGTATTGTCCGAGCCGATGATCCTAAGCTACACAAACAGTAAAACGCTCGGTATCTGCGAAACCTTCTGTGCAATGGGTATGCTTGTTTCAAGCATTTTTATCGGCATAAAGGCCATTAAGAAAAACCATGTCAAAATCCTGGGAATCTCTCTTTTCACTTGCGGCATCATGATGGTTTTTTTCGGACTTACCGAAAGCATCGCATTCACGATGGCATCCGGCTTTGTATTTTTTCTTATGCTGCCATACGCCAACACGGTACTCGATTATCTTCTCCGGACAAATGTGGAGAGTAAATCACAAGGAAGAGTTTGGGGAATCGTCGGTGTCATCAGCCAGTTAGGCAGCATAATTTCTTATGCCTGCTGTGGTGTCATAGCCGATTTAGTCGGGAAAACCTTTGATGTCGGTGTCGGTCGCGGTGCCGGCTACTCCATCGTCGCAGCCGGTGTGATTATGGCACTCATCGCACTCTGTTTATTCCTGATGAAGTCCGTTAAGGCACTCGAGCACGTAAATCAATAACAAAGTACTTTTTTAAAACAAATCAAGCATACTTTGTCTGCAAGGTGTTTTTTCTCCAACAGGGAATTGCTAAATGTCAATCCGGCTGAAATACCATATTGCTGTGTCAACAAAAGGACCTCCCTCGGATCTTCATTTCCGTTTTCCACGCGTCCCCCGCCCCAAATACAATCCGAAGGGGCGCCATAAATCGAGCCTGTCTCGCACCAATCATAAAAGTACTCCCTGTGCTCGCGAAACAACGGAAGAAACACACGATACAATTCGTGGAATTCAAACAATCCCGGAAGGTGGTAATATGCAATATTGTTTTGAACATCATTCATGTTTTTGTTCCTCAATAATTCTTTCCAGAACATCAACTGCGTTAGCCACCATCAACGGACAAAACTCAACAAACAAGCGATTTTCCAATGCATGCTCCACCCCTTTTTTTGTGGATATATCGCATCCTAATAAATCATTACACAGATAAGAACCGCAAACCTCTGCAAATCCGTTTATCATTTTATCATTCACCTCATTTGCTATCTGTCTGCTCTGAGAATCCGTGTTATCATACTGTCCATACATTGCGCCCAATACCATTAATGCTCCTGTACATGCTCCACAAACTTCTCCTTTACGCATTCCGCTTCCGAAGCATGCGCCCAATTTCAATGCCTGTTCTTCAGTCAGTCCGCACGCATCAGCATATGCAGCTAACACTGCTTGATAACAATGGAACTTCTTTTCGAAATACATTAATGCCTTTTCTTTATGCGTCAATTTCTCATCTCCTTATTTACCGATATTCTTTGCCAAATCATAAGCCTTTTTCGAAAACTCAACGGTTCTTTTTTCTCTGTTTTCGTCATTTCCGTATCCTCTGGTCATCTGATCAAACGCATAGACTTCACACTTCTTTGCCCGGTTTCTGATTCTGTCACCGACCATAACCGTCTTCATCGCATCAAGCTGAACTCTTCGGATTTCATCGTTCAGCGAACCTCCCATCGTGACAAGAAACATCACTTTTTCCAAGCATTTCATGGTCGGCTTATCACCTTAGGCAAACCCATACGTCCAAACTCTCTGAAACCACCCTTCTAACATTGCAGGAGATGCCGTCCAGAAATCAGGATAAATAAATACAATTGCATCGGAGCGATTGATCTTTTGCTGTTCGCGCATAACATCTTCAGCAACAGGAGCATCCAGCTTATAAAAACCTTCTCGAATATACTCTTCTTCAGACATGACGGGATTAAACCCATCTGCATACAAATCTGAAACCTCATATGTATAACCGGCATCCTCAAGGCCCTTAATAAATGATTCTTTTACTGCATGAGTAAAACTATTGTTACTCGGATGGCAATAAACAATTAATACTCTCATATTCAAATTTTCCTTTCTTATAATATGGGCACCTGTCTTTTATGCATTGTTCATTGAATCCGGAATACTCACACTTCGTATGTTCATATTCCAAGGTGACTCCATAATGATTGTTCACATATAAAATACCATGCTTAAAGGCTGTCATTGCATCTCTCTTACAGCATCTTGGACCATTAATTTTTCCAAGTTCACCAATTGCATCCGATGTAAACTGCATATGATTACCCCATGTACCATCTGTCGATAACGGACCTGTTCCATCGATAATCGACAATGCCGCTCCGACGGATGTAATCGCTCCGCAGATTCCCCATAACCCACACATGGCTCCCGGCATACGAAGACCTTCTCCCATAAGTGTTTCTAATGCACGGTCGATATCAATATCTCCTCCTGCATTTTTATATGCAACAAGCAAGCTTGCTCCATCTAATATATGATGCTCCGGGCCATGAATACTCACATATTCCTTCTTTGCTATATTTTTAAATATTCGAACAGGATTTGTTCCGGTTTCCTGCTTTATGTCTTTTATGATACATTCGGCTTTCTCTCTTATTGTCATAAATTCCCTCCTGTGCCATTGTGTTTATATAAATAATTCGTATTTCATACGAAGGCTTCCAAATACATTACAAATTCTTTCACTGTCTCACAGTTCAATGAATAATAATGCCATTTTCCTTCCTTTCGGTCATTCACCAGTCCGCACTCTACCAGTGTCTTCATATGATGCGATAATGTAGGCTGTGTTATCTCAAATCTCTCAAGAATTTTACAACCACATTTTTCTCCATCTGATAACATGCGAATGATCTCAAGACGATTCGTATCTCCAAGTGCCTTACAAATAAGTGCAACATCCATAGGATTCATATACATTACCTCACATAAATTTCTATCTATGTGTCACAATAGCACTTACATAGATGTTTGTCAATGTATAAATCAAAAAAGAAAACAAGGAATCACATCCGAATCCATTGTTTTCTTTTCATGTCTTATAAGTTGATATACTCTTTTTTCTCAAAGTTTGTTGCCATAGACCATGTAGTGGCAACACCATTCTTTACACGGAATACTGCCAATTGTGTATCGATGCCCTGTTCCTTCCAGTTCCGCATAAACTGTCTTGTTGGATGTGCATAGATTTCCTCTACAAGCTTCTTGTCGTGGAGCTGCTCAACCTCGCCGGTTACTCTCACCTGCAAAGTCGGTGAATTAAAGCAAAGCTCAACCTTTGCATTATTTGTCAGCTGTCGATACAAATCCTTGAACTCTCCTGTATGAAAAATAATACCATCCTCATCCGCACGAAACAGGAGCATTCCACGAACATGTGGCTGTCCATCTTCAGAGGTTGCCAGATGAAATGCCATATTCTCATTCATCATTTGAAATAATTCTGCTTTTGTCATAATAACATCTCCTTTGGTTTTCTGATAATATTAATCTACAAAAGCAGGATTCTCTTTCAATATCCCGTCGCTTATTTTCAAAATTCTGTCATATTTCGGTATTTTATTTACAACTCCAAATGATTCTTTCGATAATCGGACGGTGTTATCCCAACATGCTTCTTAAATGCAGTGGCAAAATACGCACCACTTCCAAATCCGCAATGAAGCGCAATATCCGTAAGTGAAATATCCATTCTTCGCAGCATAAGCTTTGCCTTTACGATACGTACCTCCTCCAGATACTGCATAGGTGTTATGCCAAGCTCACGTTTAAAATTGCGGTTAAAGGACGATAACGATTGATGCACGTAGTTTGCCAAAAACTCCACATTAAGCAAATCACCATAATGCGCCTCAATATAATACTGAGTCTTCGCAATCGCAAAATCAGATGAAACCGAACGCATATCCATCTCCTCACCAAGTACACTTCGAATAATCCAATGGGTAAGCAATGTCATCTGCGCCCCCAATGTAATTGATTTATTTTTCATGTTTTTCTCACACTCAAATGCATATGTATTCATTGTTTTTATGACATCGGAGCATATCGCAAACTGCATATTCTTAAAAATCGGCAATTCGTCAGAATACAGTTTGAATTGCGATTCAAAATATTCCTTTTCAATCATAACACAATAGTAATGATGTAAATTTACATCAACATCATTGTGTTCCACACCCGGAGAAACAATTGTTGCCATGTGATGCTTTCTTGGAATATCAATCTGACTCAACTCGTTATCAAAATAAATGGTAATCATATAGGACGGATGTGTGTGATTTGCTTTTGTGGCATATCCGCAATTTCCCGTACACGGAATGAAAATCCCCATACGATCAAACACATAATAGTCCACATGAACCAAATCGCTTTTTTCTAATGTTTCCCCTACAAGAGCTCTTGCTAATTCAATATTGTGATTCTCTTTTTCCATAATATTTATAATTCCTTTCCCTTTATCCCCACTTATTTCTTTGCGTAATCCGGATGTTGAATGAAACATGCGGTTGAACCATCACTGCAAACATACTCTTGTATGACGTTTCCCTCTTCATATCCGTATGTCATCCCATCATAATTCTCGACACTATTAATAATAAACTGAGCATTCATCGTAGCCGGTTTTTCATAACTAATTCCAACAACCTCCATCGACCTATGCGCATTATTATTCTTTTCAGATACATGTAGTAAAATATTACGAAACCTTTTGACCCATCCGAGCTTATCGCACGCGTCAAAGCGCATCTTGCAAGATACACAAGACTCACGAATACATCTACGCCGACAAACAGCGATATCCTCACAATCGGCAGCCTTGAAATTCACAAAAAGGTCTGGAAGGTTTATCTCAACAAAAAAGAAATCAAAATGGCAAATCGCGAGTTTGAGTTACTTGTCTTCCTTGCAGAAAATCTGGGGTTTTGATTATATCGGAGATAGTGCAACGGTAGCGGTACACATCAACCGTATACGTGAAAAGATAGAAAAAGATCCGGCGAACCCACAGTTTATCGAAACTATATGGGGTGCCGGATACAGATTCAATATTTAAATTGATATCTACGCATTGTAGTACATATCATACACAACGTATCCGGATATGCCGTCGAGCGAACCCTCATAGGTTTCCTGACACATCATACAACGAGGCTCCTCCATTGGCCATCCGCTTGTCGGGTAAATATTGTAATTTGATGACGTTTGAAATCCTACCTGATTATAGAATCTGTAATTACCCTCCACAGTAATGCCCTTATAGCCCATCTCTCTTACCTTTTGAATACCGAGCGTAAGCATTGCTTTGCCAATTCCTCTTCTAAAGTAATCAGCGTGAACACTGACAGGCGCAAGCATAACAACTTCAGATTGACCCTTTTCATCATATCCGCCATCCTTTGACGGTGATAACGGAAAATGCGAGAACAGAAAATGTCCGACAATTTTTCCGTCTAATTCCGCTACAAAGGAAAGCTCCGGAATATAATATTTCGAATCTCGAATTTCCTCAATCAAGGCAATAATATCCGAGCCGTCCGAATAATCCGTTCCCTCCTTGAATGAACGAAGAATAAGCGAAACGATGTCCTTATAATCTTTGTGTGTTTCCGGACGTATCGTCAAATTACTATTCATGTTTCTTTCTTCCTTTCTTAAAACTACTCCCATCGAAATGTTTTGATTTTTTCTTTCAAGGAGGATTCTACCCTCCCCCTAACGGGAGAGTCAACAACTATTTCATTGATTTATCCAAATCAACTTCCCAAGGACAAATAAAATTTATTACTGCCGTTTCAAAGGCACACGCATGAATTATGTATATATCACAACAAAACTCTTTCCCTTTACGATATCCTTTACCTGTATATTTTCAAAACCGGCCTGCTTTCCAAGTGAAACAAGGTCCTCCGACCCATATTTCTTAAAACCCTTCTTTGTAATAGACATTTTATCCAACCATTCCTTTGTGTATACGACATTCAAAAACGAAGCTCCCGGTTTTAGAACTCTTTTGATTTCTGATAAGCCTTTTACTGTATCTTCCCAAAAATAGATGGTATTTACGGATGTGACAGTCGAAAACATATTGTCTTCATATGGTAACTCGCAGCAATTTCCAACCTGAAGCTCCAATCTTCCATCTTGCATAGCCCTGCGGTTTCTTTTTGTCGCTATCGCCTTCATATCTTCCGAAATATCGATTCCATGCATTTTTACTTTGAAGTTCTTATTTATTTCTCGCAACAGAAATCCGTTTCCGTAACCGATATCCAATATAGCCTCTCCGTCTTTTGCATCCATCAGGCTAACTATCTTATTATACATTTTTTGATTGATGACATTCATACATAAACAACATACGGCTCCAACAAATCCATGTGGATTTCCAAACTGACTACCAATGTATTCTGTGATTTTTTTCATGATATTTCCTTCTTTCGCCAATATATGAACATATATTCATTTGTTCATATTATACATGAATATATGTTCATATGTCAACAAAAAACTTGCATTACGTATTTATGACTTCCGTCCACAAAATTTATTCTCATAAAGATTTACATTTTTTTCATCTTAATTCATATGTTTGCTCTATCTGTCGTACCCACGCAATTATCTCATCTCCGCAAACCTCATATGCCTGATTTGTACGAACGAAAATACGACCATCCGGTTTGACCCAAAATTGATACAGACTTCCGCCTGCTTTTGAAAACACGCTAATACTCAGGCAATAATCCAACACATCCTGCTCTGCTTCTTTAAGTGTAACCTTCCCCATGCAACAGCACAAGCTCCTAACCTCACTGTCAGTTAGCTTCACATTTTTACCGCTATCATCAACGGTTGGTGTCTCAACAATCTCACTAACGTCAACAGATGCGCTCTGGTCCAGCTTATAGAAATAATTTGCACCTGGTGTTCTTGACAACAATTCATGCGAAATTGCATATTTCTCCTCAAGACCGGTAATCCATGGTTTTAACTCTTTCTCTCGGCTTAACACCTGACCCGTACTATCTTCAATTGTATATCTCGTACCAATTGTCCAAGTTGCAACCTCGTTATCATTTACATCATAAAACTTCAATGCGTAATATTCTGCAGAAATATTACCCTCCCGCTCCGAACATGAAACATTTCCTGCAATAGACATTAATGTTTCTAAATCACTATGATCAAGCTTTTTATCAATTGTTTCAACAAATTTATCATCCACCGGGTCACACAATTTGATGTATGACACATTACTTAAATATTCCAAATCAGCTTTCATATCATTCTCCTCTGTTTCCGTTAAACTGTCTGCCATAGTGTGGTCTTCTATGTTTTGTGACGTATCTAAAGATGCTTCTTTCTTTGAACAACCTGTCAAAAGACATACCATCAAAGATATTATTATTCGGTTAGCGTAATTCTTCTGACGAAATACTAACATTTATATCCCTCCTGTTGCCGCCACTACTATACATAGATTTCCCTCCTATAATGTTATATCAACAGTATCATAATGCATAGTAGTTTCAATTACATTCCCATCGTCATCTGTAAACCCTGCCTGTTCATTTGGATCAATGTAATATTTTTCACCCCATGATGATACAATGTATCTTCCATTTGCTGTTACTCCTGTGATAACCATGCCATGACCTCCATGAATCGGATGCGGATTACCATTTGTATCATATATATTACCATCAAAAAAACTAATAATAATTGTTTCTCCCGATTCAATAATGTCTTGAACCTTTTCAGGTGAAACATTTACGTAATTGTTATATTCTGCATTGATACCATGTTCTTCAAGGAAATGTTCACAGTAATAATCCATACTTATCGAATTTGTTCCTTTACCAGATGAATCATCCCAGTAATTATAATCATAAATACTTCCATCTTCATCAATGTCAAAATCATTGTATATAGAAAACTCGCCTGTATATGGATTTATATTATCCATTGACGAATATAAATCTATGAAAAGCATATCATAATTAAAATCAAAAATAAGCTTACCATCAGCTCCAACCCTAAGAGTATACATAGGATATCCAAATGTTTTTTCAAACATTTCCGGATCATCTGCAAATTGAACAAATATAGAATTAATGAGTGCAATATATCCACAGCCTTCACTATTTGCGCGCTCTAAATATACCTCCAATTCCTCATCTGTAAATTCATGGTCCGGATTATTTTCGCGTATAATATCATATAGAGCCTCTCGATTTTTACCCGTTGTATTTTTAGGAGACCCCTGATCTCCCCCATACCAACCTTGATCATCAAAAACAATCGAATCCATTTCAAATTCATCAGTGTCAAACAACTCATGTACATATTCCTGAATTCTGTCCAAAATCTCCTCTAACATACCAGTAAGCGTCCCGGTCATTCCCATTATCTCCTGTTCTGCCATTAAGAACCGTGCAATTATGCGATATAATACATTCTGCAATTCCCGTGCTTTTCCGGCACGTCTTCGTAAAGTATGAACAAGTCCAATAAAGTTGATTTTCAATGTGCCTAACCCAATTGTTTCCAATGAATCTGATAATGAATCTATATTGCCTGCCTGTGCATTCATAGACTCTGCGATTTCTCCTAAACGCTCTGCCTGTACTCTTAACTCATTAATTTTAATACTAAAATCACTCATATTTCCTCCTTTATCACTTCAACACAGTCCAAACCCTCGGCAGATTAGTCAATCATGTAATTAGCCGAACCTTCATCCGTATTCCATCCGCAATCTGTCATCGCCTCAAGCTCAATTACTTCTATATTACAATATACGAAAAAACAATATACTTTTATGGGATTTTTTTTAAAGAGTTCCAAAGATGTCTTTGACAAGGCACTTGAAATGATTGATATGTATCCTTCTTCAATCAGAATATACTTATCATTTAGGTAATCAGAAAAAGAATAAACTACTGGTATATAGCCCGCCTCACTATGATAAAATACAAACAGACTAATACTAGGAGGCAAACACCATGGATGACAAACAACTTGTAGAGAAACTCAGACAAAAGTATATGCAAAATCCTCCGGAAGGAGAACTTTCCTATAAAGCAAAAAAAGCTCCCAAAATAATTTTGAGAACTTTTTTGAGAACCTCAACACAAATTGGAATGAACACCGATTAGGCTTCCTCCTTCCAAATATAGTAAAATCAAGGCTTCCCGACGATTTTCAATTAAGAAAATGTAGCAGGGGATGAGAGAATCGAACCGCAGTGAAATTCTCACATTCCTAGCATTTATGCGGGCTCCAGGAGTTTTTTTGTTTTACCTTTTTTACTCAGGTAACTAAATTCCTGATAAAGCCTTTGTAACTTGTTCAACTTTTGTGCTTTCAGCTTTATTACTATAGTAATAGTATTTTCTTGTTGTGGTAATATCTGTATGCCCCATCATTTCAGCTATTACCGAGTCATCAACATTGTTATCAATCAAGGTTGTTCCGTATGTTTTACGAATCTTATGCATGCTTCTCTTATTAATTCCAAGTGCATTGCATACCCGGGTTAATTTTTTGTTAAATGCATGGCCACTAATTC
>JAUNJN010000038.1 GCA_030533235.1 Eubacteriales bacterium
ATACCGGTTCTTTTATTTTTAAGAATCAGGTATCACATCATTGACTAATATACATACCATTGTTCTTATTTTCCTGTTAAATAAAGGCTATTCTTCTGTTTTTATAAACGAAAAAAAGAAGCTACAAAGTAGCTTCTTTTTTTACGTTACTGATTAATCAGCCTTAACGATTTTCTTCTTGTTATATGAACCGCAAGCTTTACAAACTCTATGTGGCATCATAAGCGCACCACACTGGCAACGAACTAAACCAGGAACTTCCATCTTCCAGTTTGCTCTACGCTTGTCACGTCTTGCTTTTGAACTTTTATTCTTAGGACAAATTGACATTTGGTTACACCTCCCTTAAAAATCACACTTTGCACATTATACAAAGAAATAAAATGCTTGTCAACATAAAACATCAAAAATATGTAAAAAAATTATATTAGAGCAACTGTTTCTCTGGCAATTGCTAATTCCTCATTAGTTGGAACAACATAAACCGGTACTTTCGATGCCTCTGTTGAAATTTTAACTTCCTCACCACGAAGTTTATTTACTTCATCATCGATTTCAATACCAAGATATGCAAGACGTTCACAAGTAAGCTTACGAACAAGCGGATCATTTTCACCGACACCGGCTGTAAACACAACCGCGTCTACACCATTCATTGCTGCAACATATCCGCCAATAAACTTTGATGCCTGATAACAAAATGTTTGCATGGCAATCTCACACCGTTTGCTACCTTCCGCAATTCCCTTGTTTATGTCACGAAAATCACTTGAACGACCGGATAATCCGAGTACACCGGACTTTTTATTTAATACTTCCATAATTTCCTTAAGAGACTTATCTTCTTTATCACATAAGAAATCTAAAATAGCCGGATCAATATTACCACTTCTTGTTCCCATGGTAATACCTTCTAACGGGGTGAGACCCATAGTCGTATCCACAGATTTTCCGCCATCTACGGCACATATACTTGCGCCACCGCCAAGATGACAAACAATAATCTTCGTATTCTCTATATCCATCCCAAGAAGCTCAGCGGTACGTTTTGAAACAAAGCTATGACTCGTTCCGTGAAATCCATATCTGCGCACCTTGTACTTTTCATAATACTCATATGGCAATCCGTACATATACGCATAAGGTGGCATTGTCTGATGAAATGCTGTATCAAACACAGCAACCTGAGGTACGTTCGGCATCAAATCCTTACATGCACGAATACCAATTAAATTGGCCGGATTATGAAGCGGTGCAAGATCATTACATGCGGCAATTGCTTCAATTACTTCCTCATTGATAACAGCCGAGGAAGCGAATTTTTCACCCCCATGTACAACACGATGTCCGATTGCATCAATTTCATGCAATGAACGAATAGCGCCAAATGACGAATCCGTTAAATAATCAAGAACAATTCTGACAGCTGCATTATGATCCGGCATAGGAAGTTCTTTTTTTATTTTCTCTTTTCCCGGAATCTGATGTTCTAATACACCATCCAATTTGATACGCTCACATATTCCCTTTGCAAGTACCTGTTCAGTCTCTGAATCAATCAACTGATATTTTAAAGATGAACTACCACAATTAATTACCAATATTTTCATAACAAGCTCCTTTAATCTCCTAATCCAAAGCCTGGGCCTGAACCGCAGTAATTGCAACAACTCCTACGATATCGTCCGCCGAACAACCTCTTGACAAATCATTTACCGGCCGAGCAATTCCCTGGGTGATCGGTCCATACGCATCAGCCTTTGCAAGTCGTTGAACAAGTTTATATCCAATGTTTCCGGCATCCAAATCAGGGAAGATCAAAACATTTGCCTTTCCGGCAACATCACTTCCCGGAGCCTTTGATGCTGCAACAGACGGCACAATCGCTGCATCTGACTGAAGTTCTCCATCACATTTTAAATCCGGACATGTTTCATTCACAATCCTACATGCCTGAATAACCTTATCAACCTCCGGATGCTTTGCACTGCCCTTTGTTGAATGCGACAGCATAGCAACTATCGGTTCTTCCTCTACCAGAAGTTCGAACGATTTTGCAGAGCTCTCTGCAATGGCAGCAAGTTCTTCTGCGTTCGGAGTCTGATTTAACCCTGCATCCGAAAAAATGAAGGTTCCATTTGCTCCCATATCACAATTAGGAACAACAACGAGAAAAAACGCGGATACTAACTTTGTTCCGGGAGCTGTCTTCAAAATCTGTAATGCTGCCCGAAGAACATTTGCCGATGAGTTCACCGCACCTGCAACCATTCCGTCTGCATCTCCGGCTTTTACCATTATACATCCAAAATAAAGAACATTTGTAAGAAGCAATTCCTTTGCTTCTTCCGGTGTAAGTCCTTTTTTACGTCTAAGCTCGACCAGTAAGGCAACATAATCATTCAGTTTTTCGCAATCATACGGATCAACAAATGTCGCTTTTGACAAATCATAATCCTTCGCATTCTTAATAATTTCATGCTTAGCTCCAATTAAAATAATATCTGCAATATCCTCTTTTAATATTTTATGAGCTGCCTCAAGTGTACGCATGTCAGCCGTTTCAGGTAGAACAATTGTCTTTTTATTTTTTTTTGCTCTGCTTTTTATTTGCTCAATAAACCCCACTGTTTTTCACCTCTGTCAAAAATTACTTATATTATAATAAAAAAACATTGTTTATACAACAAAAAATCCGCTTGTATTAAAAAATATACATTAGTAATCCAATGAATCACTATCCATAATTAATCGACCTCTACCATGACGTTTTCCGTAATACATTGCCTTATCAGCACGACTAATCAACAAACCTGTATTATTGCAGGTCGTTGGATACGACGATACACCGATACATACATCTACCGATATTCTCATATCCTGATTTTTCACCTGTTTACTTTTAATTTGCTCATGTAGTTCCTCAAAAATCGGCAAAGCATCTCCTGCATCATGATTTGGCAGAACAATTAAAAATTCTTCTCCGCCGTATCTGCATGCAAATCCATTATATTTCTTTGCAATCATATCGCCTGCCTTGGCAACCATCTTAATCACCTCATCACCGACAAGATGACCATATGTATCATTGACAGATTTGAAATTATCAATATCATATATAGCAACCGAAATCGGCATTCCTTTTTTAACAGCTTGTTTAACTGCCACAGAAAAAAGTTCATTAAAATACAGACGATTATACATTCCCGTCAATCCGTCGTGTCTTGCTATATCCTGCATTTTCAGATAGGTATTAGTATTTTTGATTGCCAGACTTATTCCTACCAAATCGGATTCAAATATGCCTAATCCTCGTTTAAAATAATCTTCATTTTTCGAACATACAATCATGAAGCCGTATCGTTTACGTCCTTCAAGCAATGGAAAAATTGTAAGTGACTTTATATTGGTATCTCCTACAAATCGAAATTCCGACAAATGTTCTTCATCATATGTCACCGGTTGATTGTTATCCTGAATAAAGTCTCTGTAAATTTGTTCAATATCCTTTTTTAATCGACGTTCAATGGATGCATAGTCTGTCTTTATCGTGACAAGCGGTTGCTTGTTCATATAGACATTGGAATCAATAAACAAAGCACACAGACTTGCTTTTCTTACTTCGACAATCGAATTTGCAATCACTTCGACAATCTTTTGAATATCAAACGTGGAAACCGCATATTTCAGCACATCCGTTTGCGCGGCAATATCCCTGTTTGTTTCTTCCATATCCTTATATGCACGCATAAGCTCTATCTTCTGGTAATTTATTTGCTCATTTACAGATTTTATTCGTTCATGATATTCCTGCAGGCTATTATTTGCCTTATCAACATCACTGATTTTTACCAAAAGCTCATTTCGTTCTCTGTCATATGATTTGCTCTGTCCTGACAGCCAGTCGATAATAAAATAAATTACAAGAAGGATTACTGCATCAACCAAAAAATGAATCACATAGTAGGTTTCTTTTTTTCCAGTCACAAAAACCCCATAATTAATTGCAATATATATTGCTATCAAAATCTTCCTGACAACGATTTTTGATTTATCATAATCGGTATCGTATAATGCAAATTCTACAGATAACAAAATAACAAATGCCAATCCTATACACATTGTCAAAGGATCAGAAGGAATCTTGGCAATAATAATGCTATATGCAACCAACTCGAACAACTTAAATCCAAATCGAAGCCCATAGGAATCAAAGTAATTCAATAATGCCAGTGCTTCATTTCCAACATAGAAAAAAAGCACGCCAAGAAAAAACGCATACATCCATGTACCCATTTTAATCTGCATGCTTTTAAATATATGCATACATACACCAAGCAAAATAATAGCCCAATATATAAAACGATGTATCCATTTATGATATTTTACATAATTTTGATAATTCAAGCTGGACATATTATTTCTCCCAATAGATATCTACAACAGCATCTTCATGTAATTCTTCAATAAATGCTGCCCGGTGCCCGTCAATATTCGTTACAAGCCGCGAACCACGAACCGTTTTTAAATCAAAATCAATATAATCAAATATATCAACAAAATAATAATTTGCTTTTCCCTTCATATCAATCGGTTGCTTATTTACAAATACACGCATATCATGTATCTGTGCCGAAGTATCATCGATAGATGTATTTTCAAGGGTAATCTCATCGTTAACTTTCTCATCGATGATTTTTCCGTCATATGCATTCCATTTACGTGAATCTCCTACGGACGCATGTTCATTTTCATGCATCTTCTCATTCGTTCCGTCATTCCAGGAAACTACAAAATTATCATAAATCCGATCTTGTAAATCAGCAGTCAGTTGATTAATCTCCACTTGAAAAACAGGTTCAATATCCATAAATGTAAACAACTGCTCTAAGGTATAGTAATTTTGCATAATAACATCATCCCCATCGCATATCTCATACGATTCCGATTGCGGATATCCGTTTACAAGCGCAAATTTCGGACATGTAATCTGTTTGTTATTAACAATAAAGGTTAATGTGCCTTTGTATTCCGGAAGACTTCCCAAAACAATCTGCGCAGATATTCCCTTTGTCGATTCTTTTATTTCGATACGATCATTTGCTTCAATCGGCGAATTCATCCCTACAACATGACCGTTGCAGGAAATAACGGCAGCCTCACCGTCATATCCGCGTACAATTCTTGATTTTCCGTTTATTTTAAAGTTGATATCATCACCGCGTTTTGGGAATATGGCCTCCTTTGGCAATCCATATTGCACAGCAGCATCAAAAATCGTAAGCTTATCATTGTTATAAAGCTTAACGCGCTCTCCATTAACGGTAACAAACACAAAATCATTTTTTTGATCGTAAAAATTCAGACATATACCAATCGGTGTAACATATAGTGAATCCTTTTCAAGTGCATCCACATGAAGCTCAACATCATTCATCACTTCTTTACCACGTAATGCTACACGTTCCGTCGGAAGTTTTAATGCATCCGCCAAATATTCTGTAAAGCCCGGGATTTTTCCGCCTCCACCCACAACAAATACAGCGCTGATTGCCTCACCGCCATTTAACTCGATTATTTTTTGTGCAATTTTTGAGGTGATTTCCTTGATCCGGACATCGATGATAGACAATATTTCTTCCGAGGTTGTAGTCTTTTGATTCCCCAAAATATCTGCATACGGAACCGACTCCGACTTAGATACCGCAAGCTTCATATCTTCAGCAGTATTAAAATCAACTAAATACCGTTTTACAAGCATCTCGGTCAGTTCATCACCGGCTGACGGAATCATTCCGTAGCCTACAATACTACCATCTTTTGTAATTGAAATATCAGATGTACCCGCGCCAACATCCACCAAAGCAATATTAAGTAAACGATATTGCTCCGGAATTGCAAGTTCAATTGCCGCTATTGGTTCCAGTGTAAGATTTGTTACGTAAAGCCCAGCCATTTCAACAGCAGAATACAAGCTGGTAACAACTTCTTCCGGAAGAAATGTAGCTAATATATCTGCTCCGATTTTTGTACCCTTATGTCCTTCCAAATTTGATATTTCGTAATTATTTAAGAAGTATTTAATCGGTGTGTATCCAACACAATAAAATTTTGTAGCTTCTTTATTTGCAGCAAGTTCCTCAAAAATCACATCATGTGCTCTTTCCACTCCAATTAAATCAATCGAATGTATGTATTCCTGAGTAATAACTGTGTTCTCTGAAAACTCATATTCTCCGTGACCGACTGCAGTTTTTAACACACGACCCGCAGCAGCAATACAGACATCATGTAGTTTTCGTCCGCGAAGCTGTCTTTCAAGATCTTCCTTTACCTGTAATATATCTTCACTTACCTTAGGAATGTCATGAATCTGACCATCAATCATCGAACGAGTATCATGATACTTAACTGACATCGCTACAACATGAAATTTATTTTTTTCTTTATAACCCACTGTACCAACAATACTTCTTGTACCAATATCAAGTCCAAAAATAAGCGGTTCAGGAAACTTAACCGTAGCCATCTTTATCCTCCGGTGTAATTTCATTATTTCAAAATATTCTATCTTAATATTATATCAAATCAAAGAAGTATATTCAACCTTGCATTTATCTGTTTTGATAAACTTTTAATATCTCCATTATTGTTCAAAATATAATCTGCATTTTCTAAATAAAAGTTATCAGAAGACTGACTGTCCATCATAGAAATGCATTTTTCACGCGTATAACCTCTCTGACTTGCCAGACGTAGTATTCGTGTTTCTCTATCAACCCATACATACCATATTTCATCACATATTCTTTTGTAACCGTCTTCAATCAGTAATGCTGCTTCAATTGCAAATAGACTGCATGTACCATTTTCCCGAACTGATTGAATTTGTGACTGTATTTCTTGTTTCACACAGGGATGTATAATACCGTTTAATATATTTAATTTATCCCTATCATAAAAAACAATTTGTCCAAGCTTTGCACGATCAATTTCGTATGGAGCATAATCGTTAAGAATTTCTTTGCCAAATGCATCTATAATTTCATTGTATATTGCGTTTCCCGGCAACATCATAGTGTGCGCCAATTTATCCGCCTCAATAATATATGCATGATAGTTTTCTCGAAGTTCATTTAATACAAGACTTTTTCCCGATCCGACTCCACCCGTTATTCCGATAATAACCATATGTTTTATCCTTATCTTTTACTTTGCATCATACCAACTGCTTCCACTTTGTACATCAACTAAAAGAGGAACCTTCAGATTGGCGGCATGTTCCATCTCATGCACCAAAAGGCGTTCAACTTCATGAAGCTCATCCTTCGCCGTTTCAACCAAAAGCTCATCGTGAACCTGTAAAACAATCCTTGATTTAAGTCCACGCTCTTTTAATACCTTATTTACACGTAACATCGCAATTTTAATTATATCAGCGGCCGTACCCTGAATCGGTGAATTCATTGCTGCACGCTCACCAAAACTCCTTGTCATAAAATTGGAAGAATTAAGTTCCGGAATGGGTCTGCGTCTTTTAAATAATGTTACCGTATATCCAAGTTTTTTAGCATCCGCAACCGTTTTGTCCATAAACCCCTTCACATTACTATACGTCGAAAAATATTTCTCGATGTATTGTTCCGCTTCTTTTCTTGAGATATCCAAATCCTGTCCAAGACCAAAAGAACTAATACCATAGACAATACCGAAATTAACCGCCTTTGCCCTGCGTCGCATCAAGTCATCTACAGCATCCATCGGAACACCAAACACTTCGGAAGCTGTAATTGTGTGTATATCCCTATCCTTGTGATATGCATCAATCAATGTCTGATCATTTGACAAATGAGCCAGAACACGCAGCTCAATTTGCGAATAATCCGCATCTAAAAATACATAACCCGGTTGAGGTTTAAATACTTTTCTGATTTCACGACCAAGCGGTAATCTCGTAGGGATATTTTGCAGATTCGGTTCCGTGGAACTAATTCGCCCGGTTGCTGTTACCGTCTGATTAAATTTTCCGTGAATTCTCCCATCATCGCCAATGTATACGGACAATCCTTCCACATATGTCGAATTCAGTTTCGTCAGCTGACGATATTCAAGAATTGCAGAAATAATCGGATGTTCATTTTTAATTTTCTCCAAAACATCTACATTGGTTGAATATCCGGTCTTTGTTTTCTTTTTTCCCGGTAACTGAAGCTTTTCAAATAAAATTTCGCCCAATTGTTTTGTCGAGTTAATATTAAATTGCTCTCCCGCTAAATCATAGATTGTTGCCGTAAGCTCATCAATTCTAACTTTTAATTTTTGTCCAAATTGAACTAACGCATCTTTGTCTACATAGATGCCGTTTTTTTCCATATCATATAATGCATAAACACAAGGAAGTTCGATTGTATGATATAAATCGTATAAATCCATCTCTTTTAATTTCTGAAGCATTATCGGATATGCTTTATATGCCACATATGATAAATATGATAAATATCGGTTTATCTTTTCGTCTTCAAAAGAAAAATATGAGATTGTCTGTTTTGCAACAAGTTCTTTTTCGCTTTCAACCGAAACCCCGAGATAATCCTTTGCTATATCATCGTAATAGTATTGTGATTTCATAGGATTCATCAAATATGCCGCAACACTTATGTCAAAAACATGATCATTTTCATTAAATGATATATCCGGAAGCATTTGTTTGATATCCATACATACAAGTGTGATTCCGGTATTCCGTAAATCATAAATTGCGTCTTTTAATACGTCTTCTGTAATAAAATTAACTACAGGTACCAAAACGGTCTCGTCATCAGATGCACAAATCGACAATCCAACAATCGAGCGTTCCGAATACACAAAAGAAAATCCAATATATGCATTTAACTTTATTCCATTTATATATTCCAAAAACAGATTGTAATCCTCAATAATACGACCACTTATCCGGACAGCTTGCGATTTACAGCTTGCATCAAAACGATTTAACAGACTTTTAAATTCTAAATCTGAAAACAATTGGAACGCTTTTTCGTTAAAAGCATCATAAAATTTCATTTCATCCAGCCGGTCATTTATATCACAATCAAGCTTAATTGTTGCAAGGATTTTTGATAAATATGCCTGTTCCTTATAGATTATCAGATTATCCTTGAGTTTGCTCTGCTTCATCATGTCAAGCTTCTCATAGATTCCATCCAACGAGCCATATTCCGCAAGAAGTTTTGCTGCTGTTTTTTCACCAACCCCCGGAACCCCCGGAATATTATCCGATGTATCACCCATAAGTCCTTTCAGGTCAATAAACGTGATTGGATCTACGCCATATGTGTTTTCAACATCCTCTGCATAATATGTTTCGATAATTGTTTTTCCCGCTTTGGTCTTTGGTAACCGTATCATAATGGAATCGGTCGCAAGCTGCAGTAAATCACGATCTCCGGATAATATGGTAACCGAATAGCCTTCCGCTTTTGCTTTTCTGGACATCGTACCAATAATATCATCTGCTTCATAGCCTGCCTGCTCAATCATATGAATATTCATCGACCGAAGAACTTCTTTAATCATAGGAACCTGTTCACGTAATTCTTCCGGCATCGGTTTTCTGGTTCCTTTATATTCCTTAAACATTTCATGACGAAAAGTAGGCTTTTTTACATCAAAAGCAACGCATACATGCGTTGCCTGTTCTTCGTCAATGACCTTTAATACTATATTTATAAACCCTAATACCGCATTTGTATGTCTGCCATCTGCTGTTGTTAAATCCGGCAATCCATAAAACGCACGATTTAAGATACTGTTTCCGTCAATTAACAATATTTTATTTGTCATCCTCTACATCCTCCGCTTCCTGATGTGATAAATTGTATGCATGTATTTTTTCATAAAATGTACTTTCACTCTGTGGTTTTGTTGTAGAGTATTTCACAACGATATCTTCCTTACATAAAGATATTTCTTCACCAAAAAAATCATAAAAATAGGAATCACCCTGTTGTTCCTTTATCATAAACTGCTCAATATTATATACTTTATTCAAAATCCGATTATAGAAGAAGAACATCAGAACAACAATTGCAGCAAAAACCATACTAAAGGTTGATATTTTAAATCGTTTGACATTTTTCACCTTATGATCAACACGATTTAATTCCCTGTTTAATTCTTCCGTAAAATCTTTCGACAGCTCTTCATTATTATCCAACTGTCGCATACCGACAATCAGAGTATAATAAATTTCCAATTCTTCCGAACAATTTTTGCAATAATGCATATGACGGACAAAATCCGTGACCTTATCATCCGGAAGCTTTTTTTCAATAAAAGCCATAATATTCGATTGTGCTTCCAGACAAGTCATACATAATCCTCCGATAATTCTTAAAAAAAGAACCCGGACCAACACCGATCCAGGTTCTTTATCATTCCAAAGCTTAGTTATCGATGAGTTTGCCTTCACCATTCCAGCTATATAACTTACGGATATCCTCGCCAACCTTCTCAGCCGGATGCTCAGATGCAAGCTTTCTAAGAGCCTTGAAGTGAGCCTGTCCACCAGCCTGTGACATGTCAAGCAGGAAGTCTTTTGCAAATGTACCATCCTGAATATCGGAAAGTACCTTTTTCATAGCCTTCTTTGTATCCTCTGTAATAATCTTTGGTCCTGTAATATAATCACCGTATTCAGCTGTATTTGAGATAGAATATCTCATACCTGCAAATCCTGACTGATAAATAAGGTCTACAATAAGCTTCATCTCATGAATACATTCAAAATATGCATTTCTTGGATCATAACCGGCTTCTGTTAATGTCTCAAAACCTGCCTGCATAAGTGCACATACACCACCACAAAGAACTGCCTGCTCACCAAAGAGGTCTGTCTCTGTCTCTGTTCTGAAGTTTGTCTCAAGAACACCGGCTCTTGCGCCACCGATACCAAGTGCGTAAGCAAGTGCAAGATCCTGAGCCTTACCTGTAGCATCCTGATGAACAGCAATCAAACATGGAACACCCTTTCCTGCCTGATACTCGCTACGTACTGTATGTCCAGGTCCCTTAGGAGCGATCATTGTAACATCGACATCCTTTGGTGGAATAATCTGGTTAAAATGAATATTAAAACCATGTGCGAACATAAGCATGTTACCAGCCTCAAGATTTGGCTCAATGTCATTCTTGTACATAGATGCCTGAAGCTCATCATTGATAAGAATCATAATGATATCTGCCTTCTTAGCTGCCTCTGCTGCTGTATATACTTCAAAGCCCTGTGCCTCAGCCTTTGCCCATGACTTACTACCCTCATAGAGACCAATAATTACATGGCAACCTGAATCTTTCAAGTTTAATGCATGTGCATGACCCTGACTACCGTAACCGATGATTGCAATTGTCTTTCCATCTAAAAGAGATAAGTTACAATCTTCCTGATAAAAAATCTTTGCTGACATTTTATTTCCTCCTTAAAATTACATATAAATGTATATAGTTATTACTTAAAAGTAATGACATCATATGAATTGCTTACTCCGGTTTCACGTTTCCTCGAATCAAACCGGTCAAACCTGTACGAACCATCTCTTCAATTTCAAATCCGTCCAACAAATCAATAAATGCTCCGATTTTATTTACATTACCTGTGATTTCAATCATAAGAGATTCCTTTGCAACATCAACGACATTTGCACGGAATACATCTGCCATAGAAATAATCTGCTGTCTCTCCTCGAGAGATGCCTTGATTTTTACTAACAATAATTCCCGACAAACGGACTCTCCATCCTTTAATTCAGTAATAGAAAAAACATCCTCGAGTTTTAATAACTGTTTTTTTATCTGACTTAAAATGCGGTCATCACCCCGAACAGCAACTGTCATTCTTGAATACTGCGGATTTTCTGTGACTCCGACAGTAAGACTATCTATATTATAGCCTCTACGGCTAAACAAACCGGCAACACGACTCAGCACACCGGAAGTATTATCTACCAGTAATGATAAAACCATCTTTTTCATGTGTTCTGTTCACCTCTCTACTCAAATCATTATCCATCATTTTACGCTTTTAGGAAACGTCTGTCAATAGTCTGTCAACAAGCTTTACTGCATCATTTGCATCTTTTGAATACCCATCCGCTCCGATTTCATCCGCAAAGCTTTGTGATACAACCGCACCACCGATGATTACCTTTGTCGAAAGATTCTTTGCTTTGACAAGCATCACAACATCCTTCATACGCATCATAGTTGTTGTCATAAGCGCTGACAATCCGATAATATCTGCCTTTTCACGAATCGCTGCTTCGACGATATCTTCTTTTTTTACATCTTTTCCAAGATCAATCACCCTATAGCCGTAATTTTTCAACATAAGAACAACAAGATTTTTTCCAATATCATGAATATCGCCCTCTACCGTTGCCATCACAATTGTTCCTTTAGCGGTTGCCTGACTGTTAACATTCAATAATGGCGTAATATGGGCAATTGCCATATCCATGGTTTTTGCCCCCGCAATTAACTGTGGAAGGAAATATTTCTTTTGCTCAAACAGTATACCAACCTGATTTACCGCCGGAATCAAATCATTATCAATGATATCCTGCGGTTTACGCCCTTTAGAGAGTGCAAGACGTACATCCTCAATAATTGTATTCTGTCTTCCTTTTACAACATCAATATATATTTCATTTCCTTGAAGCACATCCTCTTTTGCGCGATTTACAACAGTACTTGTCCCTGAAGTTATCGGAACAACCTTTTCAACATATCGATTATCCGATGCATTCTTTGCGATTAATAAATCCGATGCAAGTGCAGCATTCATAAGCTCTGCCTGATTCGGATTACAAATCGCCATCGTAAGCCCCTTTTCAATTGCCATTGTCAAAAAAGCGGTATTGACATGAATACGCTCCGGTAAGCCAAAGGAAATATTTGAAAGTCCGCAAACCGTCGGCAAATGCAATTCATTTTTACAGTATTCAATTGTCATCAAAGTCTCAATTGCGGCGTTTTTATTTGCACCTACGGTTGTAACAAGCCCATCGATAATTATATTCTCACGACCGACGCCCTCTTCTTCGGCTATTTTAAGGAGTCTTTTCAGGTTATCCTTTTTTTCTTCAAAGCATTCCGGAAGTCCCTTGTCAGAAAGCGGTAACAAAATGCACATTGCTCCGTATTTTGCGGCAATTCGCATAAGTGGTCTGCATTTTGCCTCCTCAAGTGAAATAGAATTAATCAGCGCACGTCCGGGATATAACCTGAGCGCTGCTTCAATAACATCCACATGACTTGAATCAATACATAACGGAAGATTGGATACACCAGATATATTAAGAATTGTCTGTAGCATCATTTGCTTTTCATCAATTCCATTCATCCCCATATTAATATCCAATATATTTGCTCCGGACTCAGTTTGTTCTTCTGCCATTTGAAGGACAATATCAAAACTGTTTTGTCTTAAGCTATCTTGAAGTTTCTTTTTTCCGGTCGGATTAATACGTTCACCGATTACAAGGAAATGTCCATCTAATGAGATATCCTGTATTGTATTTTCACTTGCAATTGCATGACGTGAGGAAGGAACAATTTGTCCCGGTACACAATCCTTTACAAGATTTGTAAGCGCTTTGATATGTTCCGGTGTCGTTCCGCAACATCCTCCTATTGCACGAACACCTAAACGAATGATTGTCTCCACACAGGATGAAAACTCCTCTACAGACATTGTGTAGGTAGATACACCGTCAATCAATGTTGGCATACCATTATTGGGTTTTGCAAAAATAGGGACTTTTGCATATGCCAGCATCCTTTCAATGAACGGAATCATTTCCTTTGGACCGGTCGAACAATTTATACCAACCGCATCCGCACCAAGTGACTGTAACACAACGACTGCCGCTTCCGGAGTGGAGCCGAATAGTGTTTTTCCGTCTTCATTAAAACTAAGACTCACCATAACCGGTAAATCACATACTTCCCGGATTGCAATCAGTGCCGCACGACATTCAGCTAAGCTCATCATTGTTTCTACAATAAACAAGTCAACACCGGCTTTTGCTAAAATTTCCGCCTGTTCCTTGTATACATCAATTAATTGTTCTAATGCCATTGTTCCAACCGGCTCAAGCTGTCTTCCGGTCATGGTCAAATCACCCGCAACATATGCACGTTTTCCGACCTCGGTTATTGCCTGCTTCGACAATTCAACTAATTTTGTATTGATTTCAACAATCTGATCGTCCAAATGATACTCTTCAAGCTTAATCCGATTTCCGGTAAATGTCGGAGTCAGAATTATATCAGAACCATTGATCAAATAATTTTTTTGTAAATTTAAAAGTGCTTCCGGATGTTGTATAATCCATTGCTCCGGGCACACTCCAATCGGCATGCCCGCCCGCATAAGATTACTTCCGGTAGCACCATCTAATACGACAATCTTTTCTGTAAATAATTGTTTAAATGAATCTCTCGTCATCTGTTATCTTCCTTAAAATATTAATCTATTGATAAAATAAACTCACGAATTAATGCTTCAAATTCTTTTGCTATTCTATCAGCCGTTGCCTTTACTTCTTCATGATTCAGAGGTTCTTCACTCATACCACTTGCAAGATTTGTGATACATGAAACACCTGCAATTCTCATTCCCATATGCTTTGCAATCATTGCTTCACATGCAGTACTCATACCCACAGCATCTGCACCAAGTGTACGATACATACGTATCTCTGCCGGAGTTTCATAATTAGGTCCGGTTGTCTGAAGGTATGTCCCTTGTTTTAAATCGATTCCACATCTTACTGCGGAATCTTTTAATATCTGTTGTAATTTTAGATCATAAACTTGCGACATGTCAGGAAATCTTGTACCAAGTGATTCCATATTGGCACCAATTAACGGAGAAGGTACAAATGAAGTAATATGATCTGTAATCATCATAAGCGTACCCTGCTTAAATTCATACGATATACCACCTGCAGCATTGGTAAGAATAAGCGTATCGGCACCAAGCAGCTTTATAATACGAATCGGCATAACTACCTGTTCCATCGAATATCCTTCATAATAATGAACGCGTCCCTGCATAGCGATTACACGTTTTGAACCGATTTTACCGATTACATATTTACCGGCATGACCGGTTACGGTCGAAACAGGAAATCCTTCTATCTGACTATAAGGAATTTCATATGCATCCTCCAACTGATTTGCAAATGCCCCCAAGCCGGAGCCTAGGACAAGTGCAATATCCGGCGTATCGGTAATACGATCCTTAATACTGTTTAATGCACAAAAAAGTGCCTGTTCTCCTGCTGTTTTCATACGCAAACTCCTCTTTCATATTAATAATTATTCCCAATAACATACAACCGGCATACCAACTTCAACAACACCATAGATTTCCGCTGCAGCCTTATAAGGAAGATTTACACAACCATGCGAACCATCATATGTATAAATATCTCCGCCAAATGTTCCTCTCCATGTGGCATCATGCAGCCCAATTCCACCATTAAAAGGCATCCAATATGTAACAGGAGTCTCATAATCATCTCCAATCAGAGTGACCTTATAGCCTTTCCCGGTAATTCCGTATAATCCACCCGGCGTTGTCATTCCCTTACGTTTATTTCCCGTCACACACAAAGTATCTATGACTAATTTTCCGTCTACATAAACATAAACATGCTGATCCGTCAAATCAACTTCGACATATGTGTTTCCGATATCATTCATTTCACCATATGAATAACCCTCATGTGTATATGCCGGTTCAAGCTTAATATTATTCTTTCCGTCTAAAATTTGATTTAATGCATCCTTTAAATCAGCAGCACATTTTTCTTCATCCAACTGCCATCCGAACCAACCGCCATATACAGAAATCATATTTCCATCATGTGTTTTAAAATCACGATATGTATAGCAGGTGCTTTTTTCTCTTGCAAATTTACGTGCATATGCATCTACATTCTGTTCCGAAAGTTTAATCAAACCATTTGTATCGACATATGCAAGCGTAGACAAATCTTCCTTTGATATCGGAATCTCATAGCCATTAAAATCATATGTCAGTTTAGCATTTAAAAATGAAGTTGCATTCAAAACACCACGTTCAATACAATCTGACGTCATCGTTATGACCGCCGGCACATAACATCCGTTTGCATCAAGATCCGCAAGTTCTCTGTGATTATCTAACGCATCAAAAACACACGCAAAAACCAGTTTTTCATCAAGCTTTGTTCCGGTAACATCCGGCATTACTACAACCTCACCGTTTGTCATACGTACTCTTGCATTCGTCGAAGCTAGCATATTTTCCGCTTTCATATAATCAGTATCATTGAGGAACTGTCTCATTTTCTCTTGATCATATGTTACGACATATTCAGAATTATATGAAAAATCCTGAAAGATATTGACCGGCCACGCCCATGGATTCTGACATTTTTTTATTTCATTGACAGATTTGGCAAGCGAAACTGCCATATCACCATCGCCGACACATATCGTTGTTCTTCCGTCTTTGAATACAACATCAAGCCTATATTCCGATAATTTTGTATCAAGAAGCGCCTTTGCATTCTTTTTATGTTTCCATGATATATCATAGTTGTTCAGTGTTGTTGTCCCTGCAAAATGAGAATTGAAATATATTACACCGCCAAAATAGACTATGGCAATTAATCCAAACAACGAAGCAGCAATTACGCGAATAACCTTATTTATTTTCTTTTTTTGACCAACCGATTTAACAACATACGGCTCATCCTCATAAAACTCCGCATAACGCTCCTGATTTTTTTTCTTTTCATTTGATGCTTTATTCACTTCTTCGACTTCCGCATCTTTTTCGTTTGTTATTTTCTGTTTTGTATCTTCCATAACATCCTCGCTAAATATTTAGTAACATTCAAACATATTATATTATTTTATCTGTTTTTGCAACAAAATCACATTAATTTCCGGTACATTATTTATCCTCAAAAAAACGGAATGAGAACCAAGTCCCGCAGATAAAATCATCGTTGAATTATCTATCACATATTTTCCCTTATCATACTTTGGGAACAAATGAAACCGCGGAGAAATAACACCTCCGAAAATCGGCACACGAATAGCCCCTCCATGATTATGACCGGCCAAGACCATGGATGCCCCCGAAGCAGCATATTCCGGAAAATAATCGGGATTATGTGCCATTAAAGCAATAAAACACTTTTCTTTAGGAAATAAACAACTGATTTGTTTGGCGGATAATTCTTTTTTAAAAAAACGTTTAAAATAAGTACGATCCAATGTAAGTCCAGCAACGTAAATTGAATCATTTTCTCTTTTTATATAACAGCCTTCCTGATCCAACAGATGAATCGATGATTCATGCGTTGAAAAAAGTGCTCGCAGGTACATATCCCACTGCCCTTCTGTTCCGTGCATTCCCTGTCGCAAACCCTCCTCATGGTTTCCAAGAGAATAATAAACAGGTGCTATATCAGAAAGCTTTCTTATTAAATTCGCTGATTGAATATTTTGAGTTTTATGTGATTTTTTACAGACAACAATATCCCCCGGAATCATAATATAATCCGGTTTGCACTGTGATACAGCATCCAGTAATTTTGAATTATCTTTACCGAATCTGGCATTATGTAAATCTGCTATCACAACAAACCGACTACCTATAAATGCATCCGGTACGCAAGCGGCAGAAACTGTATATTCTGATATGTTGATTTTCTTTTTTTCACGACTACTTTCGATAACAGCAGCAATCAAAAGAATTATCAAAAACAAACATAAATAATGAATTACCTGCAACATAACTTTTCTCCAAATAAAAACTATTGATATTATATATCAATCAAATGTTGTTGTCATCATAAATAATTTTTGAAATATCGTGCTTAAGCATCCGGCATAAGAAACTGCATCAACATCCTCCCCGGCATAAATTGAGATTTCATGAATGACTGTTTCATCGAGACAATACTGAATGGTACCGATTATATCACCCTTTTTTACCGGTGCAGTAATATTATCATATGGAATAATATTTTTTTTGATATCGGATTTGTTTTTATCTACCAGCACAAACGACTCTGAATCATATACAACACAGCTTACCGATTCCTTCCTTCCGCGTGATACCGGAAAACATAAATCGTCCGGCAAAAGCAGATCATCTACATATATTTCACACCTTGCAAATCCATAATCCAACAATTTCCCTGCTTCACTGTTTCGAATATCCTTTGTTTCTGCTCCCATAACAACGGCAATAAGTTCGATCCCCTTTCTTTCGGCTGATGCAGACATACAATATTTTGCCTGTGACGTATAACCGGTTTTTAATCCGGTTGCTCCGGTATATTGATTAAGAAATTTATTTGTATTCGCAAGATCAAACCTTGACTCTCCGCGTTTTGTCTTATGAGTAATTGAATCCATCCAAATCGTTGAAAATTCTTTAATTTCAGGATAATTGTACAATAACTCTCTGGACATAATTGCAATATCTCTTGCACTTGTAAGATGTCCCTCCGCCTCCAATCCGCATGCATTTTCAAAATGTGTATTATTCATACCAAGCTCAAGAGCTCTCTCGTTCATCATTTGAACAAATGCCGTCTCACTGCCGGCAATATGCTCAGCCATGGCAACAGCAGCATCATTCCCGGATGCAATTTCTATACACTTTATCATATCTCGAACAGTTTGTTGTTCTCCTGTCTCAAAAAAACATTGTGAACCACCCATAGATGCCGCGTGTTCTGTCACTGTAACTATATCATCATATGAAATTGTACCTTCCTTGATACCGTCAAAAATGAGCAGTAATGTCATAACCTTTGTAACAGAAGCCGGACGCAGCTTCATATCTGCATTCTTTTCAAATAATATTTCGCCTGTGCTCACTTCCATCACACATGCAGATTTTGATTGTAATGTAATGACCTCAGCCTGTATCTCATCCCATAGTGTCGAATAATATTGTTTCTTATGTACTTGAATTTCTGTCGGCTTCATTTGCATAAGCATACATAACACACATAAACATACAATAACTCTTTTCATTTTTTTTCCTTTTTTATTGTTTATATATTTTATGTATCATGTCTGCTTTTCTATGAATATAGTAAAATAAAAGGAATCCGATAAGGGAATCAGTATGAGTCAGATTGCCGGTTTTTATAATCCCAAAAGTAACTTCTCGGAAAATCCAAAAAGGAATTTTTTGATTCTTGAGCATATGATTAAAAGTTTACAAACAAATATAAATGACAAAAGCGGATACAAAATCATAGAAGCATGTTGTCTTGCCCAGACAATTTCAGATTATTCTGAAAACGAAAACAATACACCTGTAAAACTGATATATCAGAATCAATCATTTCATATTGTATTGAATGGGGAAATATATAATACCTCATCACTGAAAAAAACACTATCATCCTTCGGTTATGATGTTTCAAAATGCACCGTATCAGAAATCATAGGTTTTGCATTTATTCATTACGGACCACGTTTTATAGAGCATCTGAACGGAGTTTTTTCCATTGCAATCTATGATGAAACAAATCGATCACTTCATCTTTATCGAGACCGTTTTGGTGTAAAGCCGCTATATTATACATTTCTCGATAAGACCATCATATTTTCTTCACGCATTGACACACTGTTTGAGTATCCCCGCATAAAACCAAGACTTGATTTAAACGGCTTTAATGAAATATTTACCCTTGGACCTGCAAAATCATATGGGTTTGGAGTTTTTTCAGGAATATACGAGCTTCTCCCCGGAGAATATCTTGTTTATTCACCGGGAAATATACAAAAAAATAAATACTATTCATTAAAAAGTGTCCCGCATAACGACTCTTTGGATGATACAATCGAACATACAAAAGAGCTGCTTATTGACACCATTCGTATGCAATCGGTGTCCGAATTACCGATTTGCAGTTTTCTATCCGGAGGCATTGACTCCTCAATTGTGACTGCAATCTATAAAAAATATTTACCTGAAAATCAAATTCTCAGTACCTATTCATTTGATTATGTAGATAATAACACACATTTTATATCGAATTCATTTCAGCCAAGTGAAGACCGTCCATATGTCGATATCATGAAGGATTATCTCGGTTCCGAACACACCTATTTATATTGTAATTACGAAACATTAACAGAACTTTTGACAACGTCCGTTGACTCACGATGTCTTCCGACAATGGCAGATGTTGACTCCTCTCTTATTTTTTTCTGTTCGGAAGTTTCAAAGAAACATAAGGTTGCATTAACAGGCGAATGTTCCGACGAAATATTTGGCGGGTACCCATGGTTTCACCGAACAGAAATGCTTCAGGCAAATACCTTTCCTTGGATGATGGACATCACATTCCGAAAATCACTGCTGAATCCTGAATTTGCCGGTGCACTTCATATGGAGCAATATATTGCAAACTCCTATGAAAAATCATTATCAGAGGTAGAACTGTTACCTTCCGATTCCCCACTGGACTCAAAGAGACGACAAATCACCTACATGAATATTAAATGGTTTATGCAAACACTTCTTGATCGCATGGAGCGAGCCGCATCATTATGTGGTATTACTGCAAGAGTACCGTTTGCCGACTATCGTCTTGTTGAATACGTTTATAATACTCCTTGGTCGATGAAATCCGAAAACGGAGTCCCGAAATCTCTTCTTCGAGCAGTTGCCAAACCTTATTTACCTGAAAAAATATATAATCGACCAAAATCTCCGTATCCGAAAACTTACCATCCGGGATATGAAAAAAAATTAGCAGTTCAGTTAATGGAAATACTACATGATACAACCTCTCCGCTACGAAGCTATCTGAATATTCCGATTGTAGAACGGTTTCTTAACGAGCCAAAGGAATACGGTAAACCATGGTTCGGACAGTTGTTGGCAGGACCTCAAATGATAGCATATTTAATTCAAATTGATTACTGGATGCGCAAATATAATTTATCCTTATAATTTTTCGACCTCCAATTGTCAGATTATCCTTCCGACTTTTGGAGGTCGATTTATCATTTTTAATCTATTTTACACTTTCATAAAATAAAGGTTGTAGCTGCTGTCTATCCAGTGCCGCCTCTAATGTTTCCTTTATTCGTCGCAAATCTGCCACAAGTGAATTTGGTTTTGTTTCATAATGATCCTGTCCAAACGGAACAAAAAATACATTTTTAATCAGCATCAGTTTACCAATATTTTGAAAATTAATACCTAATGCATCATTCGATGATATTGCTATAATCAACGGCCGATTATTGCGCATATGCGCTTTTGCAGCCATTAGTACAGGTGTATCCGTAATTCCGGTTGCAAGCTTTGCAATCGTATTACCCGTACAGGGTGCAATCAGCAAACAATCAAGTAATTTCCCCGGTCCGATTGGTTCAGCCTGTTGAATTGTATTGATTGCAGGATTTCCCGTCATGGTTTCTATTTTACTGACATATTCTTTTGCACTTCCAAACCTTGTATCTAAATTATAAGCATGAAATGAAAAGATAGGTATTATATTTGCACCTTCATCCTTTAGAATCTCTATTTGTGAAATCACTTTATCAAAAGTACAAAATGAGCCGGTTATGGCAAATCCAATATTGCACCCTGATAATTTCATGTTTGAACCCCTTACAGATAATTGTAAACTTCTTTTGCAATCAGCTCCCCCGCCTGTCTCGGAAACATTTTTCCGGGTATTCCGAGCTTATGGTGAAGTTCAATTTGATGTTTCATACAGTAATCTTTATCGATACCTCCCATATTTGATGCTATATCAAATATAATAATCGTTTTTGTAAATTTTGATAAAATAGCCTGATCTATCGCGCAAACAGGTATTGTATTAAACACATAACTATATTTTTCAAAGGAAATATGAGGAACATCCTGAAACAAAATACACTTATATCCCCTCTTTTCAATTTCACTTTTTTGCTCTTTGCGGCGTACAAGAATATCAATATAAGAATTCATTTTTAATAGTTCTGTTGCAATCGCCTTCCCGCAATTTCCATATCCGCATACAAGACAATGACTTGCTTCCAATACAGCATTACAATTTATAGCCTCTTTTATTATTCCTTTTGCCGTAAGAATTGCATTTTCAGTCACAAGTGACGGAATTGACAAATATGATATGAGTTCAATTTCCTTTTTATCACATATATCTTTTATTTTTTGCGTTTCATTTCCTACAAATACGATATTTTTCATACGCATATATTTTAGAACATCTATGATTTCCTGTTCTTTTGTCATCGGTGAAAAAACAACAACCTGGCTTTTCCCTATGTCATGATACTCTCTGCTTACATCAAACCCAACATCATAAAAATATTGAGCCGCAAAATCCATGCGTTTATCATTACCAAGTAAACAAATTTGATCTACCTTGAGCATAGATATCCTCCTTGCGATACTCTATTATATGCTTCAAATAATAAAATGATTGTGTGCTTTACAAAAATAAATGAATTATTTTGTCCAAATAATATGTCAATGTTTTTTTTCGAATTGTTTCTTGGGCGTAAATACTTATTTCCTGATACAAAGCATCATTTACATAAATTGATATTTTACCGACAATATCACCTTCTTCTATAGGTGCGGCATCTACATAATAATCAACTTTTGTATCGATACAATCCGTATCACACAACAATAAACTTACAGTCTCATCGTATCCAACCGGTAATTGTACATTTTTTTCACCGTCAAAAATATAGAGCGGACATAATTCTTCGTCCTTTGTCCATATCTGCTTTCTTTGATAATTATCAAATACCAAATTTGATAAATATAACGTATCCTTCCATTTATAATTTTTGTTACTTGGCCATCCGCAACCAAGCAGAGCAATCATGATTGTTTTATCCTCACGTTCAATCGCAACAACATAGCAATATCCTGCATCTGCTGTGAATCCTGTTTTTCCGGCAAGCACCCCATCCATCATTGTCAGCATTTTGTTCTTATTGTTTACCGTAAATGTACGATGATTAGTGTAATCTGAAAAAGTATGGGTCATGGTCTGACATATTTCAATAAATTTGTCTTTTTGCGGTGAAATCATAGTACAATACCGCATAATTTTTGACAATTCAATGGCAGTCGTACTATGAGTTCCCTGTTCGTCTGTCGCATCAAGTCCGTTTGAAGTAATAAAATATGTATCTGATAATCCGATTTCTCTTGCTTTAGCATTCATCATATTTGCAAAACCGTCAACAGACCCGGCAACATGCTCTGCGATCGCAACTGCACTGTCGTTATGACTTTCAAGCATCATGGAATAAATTAAATCTATCAGCCTATATTGTTCATGCTCTTTTACATTTAATTGAACATCCGGCATTTTTGATGCATATGAAGATATTGTAACCAATTGGTCTGTATCCGAATTTTCTAAAGTCACAATAAGTGTCATTATCTTTGTTGTGCTTGCCATCGGTCGAATCTCATTTCCGTTTTTTTCAAATAACACTCTACCGTTTTCTCCGTCAATCACTGCTGCTGACATCGAATACAGTTTGGATTGTTCCGGTTGTTCAGCCGCATATATAGGTTGTCTGCATATAATTACGGAAATCACTATTATTACTTCGGCTGTTAAATGTCACAATATTTAACAGCCATATATTTCAATAT
>JAUNJN010000039.1 GCA_030533235.1 Eubacteriales bacterium
AAACAATCAAAAAATCATAGTATAAGTTGCGATATTTAATAGCCAAAGTAATATGATGTTTAGTATGACAGCTTGTGGCAAGGACGATGACAAGGATGACAATAAGCACGATGCACTTACAAGAACAGAGGAAGAAGTTGTTGATGATGTCGCAACAGAGGCAGCAACAGAGGCTGTTACACCGGAAGCACCGGAGACAAGCACTGCGACAGGAAATATCGAGCTGGCAGGTGTTATTTCATATTCAATTGATGGAACTGATTATACAGAGTATTCCACAAGCGCATCAACAAATGTGTATGGTGAACAGGGGAATTTGCAGACCTGTGCTATTTCAGCAGTTGATTACACAGGTTTAACTACAGCAGATGTTGAGGCACAGTTTAAGGCGCAGATTGAGACAGTTTACGGTACAAATTATGATACTTATGAGACAACCTTCAATGGCCTTAATTATACAACATATTACTTCGGAACAAATAATATCATGAGTAGTGATATCAATGTTACATGTTATGTATATGCAAAAGATAATGTTTGCATCTATGTCGAGGAAGCATGGGCTACGACGCTTGGTAATGCTTCAGGAGATACAGAGAAGCTGATGGATACAATTACAATCAAGTAATTTGATATGTGAACGCAAAAAGTACTCATCTCACAGTTTGTGGGATGGGTACTTTTTTTCTGCATAGGATTCGGGGGGGACAAAAGCCTCTGTTGATACAGTGCCTCGGCAGATTGCACAAATCTATGAAATGAAAATAAAGTTTGTTGAAATTGTAGGAAGATTCAAAAAAATGTGATATAATTTCACGAAGAAGTATGAACATAATATACAATATGATAACAAGAACAAAGGAGAAAGGTATGAGTTTTTCAATTTCAGAAGCTGTAAAATATGTAGGTGTGGATGATACGGAGCTGGATTTGTTTGAGAGTCAGTATATTGTGCCAAACGGTATTTCGTACAACTCGTATTTGATTTTTGACGAGAAGGTTGCATTGATGGATACAGTTGATGCACGTATGGCGGATGAGTGGCTCAAGGGATTGATGGATACACTTGGCGGAAGAGCTATCGATTATCTTGTTGTATCTCATTTAGAGCCGGATCATGCGGGGTGTATCGTTCGTTTGCTGAAACTGTTCCCGGATGCAACGATTGTGGCAACTGCAAAGGCGATTGCGATGATGCCGCAGTTTTTCGGAGAGGACTTTCGTGCATCGACGATGGCGGTAAAGGAAAATGATACATTGTCACTTGGTGTACATACATTGCAGTTTATCACGGCACCGATGGTTCATTGGCCGGAGGTTATGGTATCCTTCGAGCAGACAGAGAAAATATTGTTTGCGGCGGATGCATTTGGTAAGTTTGGTGCACTCTCTGCAGAGGAGGACTGGGCATGTGAGGCACGCAGATATTATTTTAATATTGTCGGTAAGTATGGGGCACCGGTACAGATGTTGTTAAAGAAGGCTTCTGCTTTGGATATCCGAACAATTTGTCCGTTGCATGGACCGGTTCTTGATGAGAATCTTGGGTATTATTTGGATTTGTATAATACATGGAGCAGTTATAAGCCGGAAAATAAAGGCGTGTTTATTGCATGTGCATCTGTTCACGGTAATACACTTACTGCGGCCGAAAGACTTGCTGAAATTTTGCGTGCAAAGGGTGAGGAAAAGGTTGTGGTCAGTGATTTATCAAGAGAAGATATGGCAGAATGTATAGAGGACGCGTTCCGTTATGATCGTATGGTTTTGGCTGCGGCAAGCTATGATGGAGGAGTGTTCCTTCCAATGCATGATTTTCTTACACACCTTAGTGCAAAGGCGTATCAGAATCGAACGGTTGGTCTTCTCGAAAACGGCTCTTGGGCACCGTCGGCAGGGCGTACGATGCGCGGACTTGTAGAGAATATGAAAAATGTTACGATTGTGGATCCGACGGTTACCATCGTATCATCCGTAAAGGAAGCGGATATTGCATCGATGGAAGCAATGGCGGATGCACTCATAGCGGCAGGGATAAATTAAGAATCAGCTTCATTTATGATGGATACATATGTTTTAAAAAATCAAAAAAAATTAAGATATGGGATTACCACCGGTACATGTGCGGCAGCTTGCGCGAAGGCTGCCGCAAAAAAACTGTTGCTCGGGATAGATTCCGATATGATCACGCTTGTGACACCGAAACAGATAAATGTTAATTTGCCGGTTGTTTTAGAGGATGCGCAACCATCGGATGGTAAGGTGACCTATCGCGTTCAAAAGGATAGCGGAGATGATCCGGATGTGACGGATGGTGTGTGGATCTATGCGACGGTAGAAACAGTTTCGGAGATTGCGTTTGCGCTAGCGAAAGAAAAGCATTGCTTTTTTGATGAGCAGTATCCGAATCTTTGCCTGGACGGTGGAGAAGGCGTCGGGCGGATTACCACCGATGGCATGGAGCAGAGAATCGGACAGGCGGCCATTAACAAAATACCGCGTGGTATGATTTTTCAGGCAGTCAGTGAAGTATGTGTGCTTGCAGAGTATGAGAAACCAATCAAAATTACGATATCTATTCCGGAGGGCGTAGCTTTGGCAAGTAAAACCATGAACGGTGCACTTGGAATTGCCGGAGGGATATCCGTGCTTGGGACAAGCGGTATATTGGAGCCGATGAGCGAGCGTGCAATTGTGGATACAATAGCACTTGAGATACGTACGCGCTACAACAGAGGTTCTCGTTCGTTGCTGATTACTCCGGGAAATTACGGACAAAAATATGTGGAGAATTTGCTTGCGCTTGATATATCGCGAAGTGTAAAGTGTAGTAATTACATTGGGGAAACCTTGGACCTTCTCGTTTCTTACGGATATGAAAAGGTATTGTTGGTTGGTAATTTGGGCAAGCTTGTAAAGCTTGCTGCAGGAATTATGAATACACATTCGTCGGTTGCTGACGGACGAATGGAAATACTTGCGTTACATACTGTGTTGTCAGGAGGTACAAGTATGATGGCCGAGCAAATTATGCAGTGTGTCAATACAGAGCAGGTACTTGCGTATTTGATGAAATGGAATTTAAAGGATGCTGTCATTCGTCGGGTGTGTGATCAAATCGACAAGTATGTGAAGCGACGGGTGAGAGAAAAGATGACGGTCGGTGTTGTTTTATTTTCCGAGCATTACGGATATTTGGGAGAAACGACAGGCAGTCACGAACTGCTTGAATTATTCCGAAAGGGAGAATAGTTATGGTACATTTTGTCGGAGCCGGACCGGGCGCAGAGGATTTAATTACAATTAGAGGGCAAAAATATCTGCAAACGGCAGATGTGATTATATATGCCGGGTCTCTTGTGAATCCGGCATTGCTTTGTTATGCAAAAGAAGGCTGTCAGATATATGACAGCGCAAAGCTATGTCTGGAGGAGGTGCTTGCAATTATCGAACAGGCGGAAGCAGGCGGGCTTACAACGGTTCGATTGCACACAGGAGATCCGTCTGTTTTTGGTGCGATTCGTGAGCAAATGGATGCACTGAAGGAAAAACATATTGCATATGATTTATGTCCGGGTGTCAGCTCGATGTTTGGAGCGGCTGCAGCACTCGGGTGTGAGTATACACTGCCGGATGTTTCGCAAAGTGTGATTATTACACGCGCAGAGGGAAGGACATCGGTTCCCGAAAGGGAGTCACTTTCATCCTTTGCCGCGCATCAGGCGACGATGGTTCTGTTTTTGTCTTCCGGGATGGCAGACAAGGTGCAGGCGGAACTTTTGGAAGGCGGATATCGTGAGGATACACCGGTTGGAATAGTATATAAGGCAACGTGGCCGGAGGAAAAAACATTTCGGACAACGCTTGGAAACCTTTCGACTACAATGGACCGGGAAGGGATTACCAAAACGGCACTCATTATTGTTGGAGATGTTTTGGGTGACCGGTATGAAAAATCAAAATTATACGATGCGGGCTTTTCGACGGAGTATCGGCCGGCAACCGTTGATTCGGAAAGTTCGGATGCGCAAAAGGATACAATTCTTATGCTTGCATGCAGTAAACACGGATATGAGCTTATGCTTCGCGCAAAGTATTTGTGGGAAGAAAGGCTTTTGGGAAACAACGCACCGGATGATGCGTACGCAAAAGAAATAATTTGCAAGGTAAAATGTGCGGACTTGCCGGAAGAGTCGGATACGCGAAGTATGACGGAAATTGTGAAAGCGTATATTCCGAAAGCGAAGGCAATTATTTTTTTCACTGCAACCGGGATTGCGGTTCGTACAATGGCATCCTTTTTAAAGCATAAGTCTGTGGATCCGGCCGTGCTTGCAGTGGATGAAATGGGAAAATATTGTATTTCGGTATTGTCCGGACATGTGGGCGGAGCCAATGTGCTGGCGCAGTTCGTTTCCGGTCTGACAGGTGCTACACCGGTTGTAACAACGGCAACAGATTTGCACGATAAATTTTCTGTAGACAGCTTTGCAAAAAAGAATGGTCTTGTCATGACTGACTGGACGCTTGCGAAAGAAGTGTCGGCCGCTGTATTGCGCGGAGAGAAAATCGGAATTGATACCGATTGTGAGATACAATCCAAACTGCCGGATGAACTTGTTTTAATTAAGCATGAGACAAACCGGGCAGAGGGCAGTGAAACAAGGGCGCAGGATCCGAATTATGAGGTGCGTATTACGGCAGATATGCTTCGTATATATAGGAAAAATGAACAGACGCTTGTACTTGTTCCGAAATGCTATGTTGTCGGAGTCGGGTGCAAGAGCAATACACCGGAGTCTGCGATTTATGATGCTGTCAAAGTATGCATGGATATGTACGGAGCAGACATGCGAGGACTTGCCGCTGTTGCGAGTATTGATGGCAAAGCGGAGGAACCGGGGCTTGTTGCGTTTTGTAAAAACAATGAGCTTCCGTTTATGACATATGATGCGCAAACACTGAATGAGATAGAGGGAGACTATTCAAAATCACAGTTCGTTATGGATGTTATGGGTGTTGATAATGTGTGCGAGCGGAGTGCGATGGCATGTGCCAAGACGTTCGAGAGAGTGGATGCCTCGTATGGACAGGCAGAATTTATATGCCGAAAGACGGCAATGAATGGCGTGACGGTATCTATCGTCCGGATGGAGAGGAAAATCAGTCTATGAAACGGTTATATGTAGTCGGAATCGGTCCGGGAGCATCGGACAAGATGACGGTGGAAGCGAGAAATGCTTTGGAGCAGTGTGATGTAATTGCAGGCTATCAGGTGTATGTGCAATTTGTAAAAGCATGGCTTCCTGATAAAGAATATATTGTGACAGGGATGACAAAGGAGGTAGATCGATGTGAGCTTGCGCTCGATTCGGCGGCGTCCGGAAAACAGACGGCAATTGTTTGCAGTGGCGATGCCGGTGTCTATGGTATGGCAAGTGTTGTGTTAGAGCTTGCGGAAAAATACCCGTCTGTGGAGGTCGTAGTTGTGCCGGGCGTTACGGCAGCTCTTTCCGGAGGTGCAGTGCTCGGAGCTCCGATCGGGCATGATTTTGCGGTCATTAGCTTGAGTGATTTGCTCACTTCGTGGGAAACAATCGAACAACGTATTCGGTGCGCGGCAATGGCGGATTTTGCCATTTGTATTTATAACCCGTCCAGTAAAAACCGGGCGGATTATTTAAGGCGTGCATGTGAAATTATACGGGAGTACAAAGACAAAAATGTCGTTTGCGGGTATGTGAAGCAAATCGGACGAGACGGGCAGTGCTGCCGGATTTGTACATTGGAAACACTTGCGGGTGAACCGGTTGATATGTTTACAACCGTTTTTATCGGCAATTGCGAGACGAAGAAAATAGGAAACTACATGGTGACCCCGCGCGGGTATCACTTCGAATAGATTTGGGAGAATCAGAATGCAGCAAATCTTAATTTTTGGAGGTACAACTGAAGGACGAAGAATTACAGAGTGTCTGGCAGTCAGAGGACTCGCTCTTTTGGTGTGCGTTGCAACCGAATACGGAGCCGGTCTGCTTCCGCAAAATGAATGCGTAAATGTACATGTGGGACGAATGGATGAGACAGAAATATTGGCATTCATACAGAAACACAAGCCTTGTTGTTGTGTAGATGCAACTCATCCATATGCCGTTGAGGTGACAAATAATGTAATACAGGCGTGTGAGAAGACGGGTGTAAAGTATTTGCGTGTGATGCGAAAAGAAGGAGACAATCCTATACAAAATAACACAAAATATCATGACTGTATGCAAGTACATTTCTGTGACAGTGTGGCAACGGCAGCAGCATTTTTGGAGACAACGACCGGAAAAATTCTAGTGACAACCGGGAGCAAAGAGCTGGAAGAATACACAGCGATTACCGGTTTTAAAGAGCGTGTGGTGGCACGTGTGTTGCCGACGGTTTCGGTGTTGGAAAAATGTAAGAGTCTTGGTTTCGAAGGGCGCAACCTGATTTGTATGCAGGGCCCTTTTTCGGAAAGCTTTAACTATGAATGTTTGCGAAGCGTGGATGCGAAATGGTTGGTTACAAAATGCTCCGGCGATACAGGCGGTTATGCAGAAAAATGTGACGCCGCTATCCGGGCGGGCGTGGGCCTTGTATTGATTGGCAGACCGGAGGAACAGGCGGATGCCATGAGCGTTGAGCAGGCTGTACAATGTGTGTTGCAAATGTGCTCGCGGAAAGAAGAATTTGAGCCAACGATTGCAAGACGAACAATCTATATGATCGGAGCAGGGCCGGGAGGTGCAGCAATGCTTACGGGAGAAGCAGCGACGGCTATCCGTGCATGTGATTTGCTGATTGGTGCCGGCCGGATGCTGGATGCTTGTGATGCGGAGAAAACAAAGGAGCATTATATAAGCTATAAGGCGGAAGAGATATTACAATATATTGATCATCATACAGAATATCAAACGACAGGCATTTTGTATTCAGGTGATATCGGATTTTATTCGGGTGCGACAAAGCTGACGGAACTTTTGAAAAATCGAGCAAAAGAGGAAGAGGCGTATGAGGTAATCAGAGTATCCGGTATATCATCTCCGCTTTATATGTTGGATCGGTTAGGAATTCCGTGGCAGAATGTATTGCTTTTAAGCAATCATGGATGCAGAAACAATCTTGTCGGAGAGGTGTTATCCCATGAGAAGGTTTGTACACTGATTGGTGATGGTGATACGGTATCTGACATTTGTAAAAAACTGATTAGGTATGGTATGAAGCATGTAATGATTACGGTTGGGGAACGACTTTCTTATGCGGATGAATGTATTATGACGGGAACTTTGGAACAATTTGCAGGCAGACAAACAGATTCTTTAGCGGTTGTTTTATTTGAAAATGAACATCCGATACGGTGTCTGCAGGCGAGCATCTCGGATGAGGAATTTATTCGGGGTAAGGTTCCGATGACGAAACGTGATATTCGAACGCTATCGATAGACAAACTGCATTTGACCGAAAAAAGTATCGTTTATGATGTCGGCGCGGGAACCGGGGCAATGTCGGTTGCACTTGCACGTGCTGCGAGTGACGGTTGTGTGTACGCAATTGAGACCGATGAGAAAGCGATTGCTCTGATTGAAGAAAACAGAACAAAGTTCGTGGCTGATAATATCAATATTGTGTCCGGTATGGCACCGGAGGCGCTTGAAACTTTGCCGGCCCCGACGCATGTGTTTATCGGCGGAAGTAAAGGGAATCTGATAGAAATCATTCATGCGATTCGCAAGAAAAATAAAGATACACGATTTGTTGTAAATGCGGTGACGGTTGAAACAATCGCAAAGCTGTGTGAGCTTGCAAAGGAGATTCCCGCGTATGCGGATATGGAGCTTTTGCATGTGCAGCTTGCAAGAAGTAAGGTGCTCGGTTCACATCATTTAATGTCTGCCGAGAATGGAATTTGCATAGCAAGCTTTGGCGGATAATTGCTTGCGGAAAGGGAGGGGACTATGTGTCCGGAATTATTTAAAATCGGACCTTTGACGGTGCACGGATATGGCTTTATGATTGCAATCGGTGTTTTGGCAGCCTATTATTTATCGTCGGCGTTGGCTGCTAAGGCAGGATTAAACGAGGATATGGTGACCTGGTTGCTTGGTTCAATTGCAGTTGGTGGCTTTTTGGGGTCTAAGGTGTTAAATTATATTACACTCATAATAAATGGAGAATTTTCAATTAAAGAACTCTATAATTTTCGAAACGGCTATGTCGTGTACGGAGGAATTATCGGAGGCATTCTTGCATCATTTCTTCTCTGCAGAATCAAAAAGGTAGACGTGTGGCCATATGCAGATATTATCATGCCTACGGTAGCATTGGCGCAGGGATTTGGCCGAATCGGTTGTTTTTTGGCAGGATGCTGTTACGGAAAGGAAACAGACAGTGTGATTGGTGTAGTATTTCCCGCAACGGCACAGGCACCGAGCGGTGTAAAGCTTTTTCCGATTCAGCTTGTGTTTTCCATCGTGGATTTTGCGATGTTTGCAGTGCTGTTTGTTATGCTAAAACGGAAACGCTTTAAGGGACAGATTTTTTCGTTATATATCATATTTTATGCGATTGTACGTTTTATTCTGGAAAATTTCAGGGGTGATGCAGCAAGAGGGCAGATTGGATTTTTATCGACCTCGCAGATTGTATCAATATTTATTTTTATCGCCGGTGTGACATTATATATTCTGATGATGCACCGAGGAAATGATAAGAAAAAAAAGAAGGGATGATGAAGAATTATGCAGGATAGAGTATCGAATGAGGCATATGAGCATTTGGATGAATTAAAAAGAGAAATTACGGCAGTTGTTTCGGAATTGTTAGATGTGGCAAAGCTTTCGGAGGGAGATGTCCTTGTTGTCGGCTGTTCATCCAGTGAGGTTGCGGCAAAGCAAATCGGAACATTTTCGAGTGAAGAAATCGGTCGTACAATTTTTGAGACAATCTATGAGCTTTTGAAACCAAAGGGAATCTATCTGGCGGCGCAGTGCTGCGAACATTTAAATCGCGCAATTATTTTGGAGCGTAGGGCGGCTTATGCGATGCGGCTTCCGATTGTAAATGTTGTACCGCAGCTAAAGGCGGGCGGTAGCTTTGCAACGGCAGCTTACCATGGATTTTCGCATTCGGTTGCGGTCGAGCACATTGCCGCACAGGCGGGAATTGATATCGGAGATACACTGATCGGAATGCATCTTATGCCGGTTGCGGTTCCGGTTCGAACAACGCAGACAACAATCGGAAGTGCACATGTTGTATGTGCAAGAACACGTGCAAAATTTATTGGCGGTGTGCGGGCTGCGTATGATGATGCATTGATGTAGGTTGTATGCGGGAGTGAAATCGGATGAAAAATTGATATAAAGAGGGGTTTTATGAATCGAAAGATCGATTTGTTTCTGACATTTTTAAAAATCGGTGCTTTTACCTTTGGCGGTGGGTATGCCATGATTTCGCTGATTGATCATGAATGTGTGGAAAAGAAAAAGTGGATGACGGAGGAAGAATTTTTAGATATGACGGTTGTGGCAGAGTCAACACCGGGACCGGTTGCGATAAACTGTGCAACCTACGCCGGTTATAAGACTGCTGGATTTTGGGGTGCGTTATCCGCAACAATCGGTGTTGTGCTTCCGTCGTTTTTTATTATCCTTTTGATTTCCGTGTTTTTTGAGCACTTGTTGGAATATGAGATCGTTGTGAAAATGTTTCAAGGTATTCGTGTGGCGGTTGCCTGGCTGATTATTCGTGCCGGTGTTCGCCTCATCTCGGCGATGAAAAATCATACCTCAAAACATAAATCTGTATATATATTGATTGCAGTGTTTTTTTCGGTTGTGTTTGGAATGAATCTGTTCGGTGTTCGGATTTCAACAATTTATCTTGTGATGGTTTCCGGTGTTATTGGTTATTTGTTATATGCTCTTCCGATACGGGAAGGAGGCGCCGGATGATTTATATAAAGTTATTTTTAGAATTTATGAAGATTGGATTGTTTTCATTTGGTGGCGCCTATGGTGCAATACCGCTTATTCAGGATTGTGTGTTGCGGAATGGATGGATGGATGTTGGAATGTTTTCCAACATGCTGGCAATCAGTGAATCAACGCCTGGTCCGATTATGGTCAATGCGGCAACCTATATCGGGAATGTAAAAGGTGGTTATATTGGTGCTATTGTTGCGACAATCGGTGTTGTGTTACCTTCCTTTGTCATAATTCTGCTTATTTCAGTCTGTCTTAGTAAGTGGATGCAGGGAAAACGTGTGCAGGCTGTCCTTAAAGGAATCAAACCGTGTCTTGTGGGGATGATTCTTGCAACCGGATGTTATATGGCACTTGATGCAGTGTTGGTTGAAAAAAGGATAGAGTGGCAGGCACTTTTGATACTTGGCATATTGGTATGTGGTTGGTTCTTATTCAAACAGTTTCGTAAAAAAGAACCTTCACCGATTGTGATGATTGTGATTTCTGCGTGTCTGGGTGCCTTTTTATATTGAAAAAGCTTGACAAGTGAATTATAATTAACTAACATGGAGTTGATTATAATTCACTTTTTGATATAAGGTTGGTATTAGAAAGAGGGCTTCGTGGAGAAGGTCTTTGCCGGAAAGGAAGATGTAAATATGGGAAGACAGGAAAATACGAAGGAATTATTTTTGTATGAGGCATTGAAGCTGTTTGGTGAACGAGGATATGAGGCTGTCAAAATATCGGAGATCGCAGAGGCGGTCGGCTGTACGGCGCCGGCATTGTATAAGCATTATGAGAGTAAACAAAAGTTGTTTGAGGCGATTATTGAGGAAAGCGAAAGAGGATATGCGAATTCCATGCGTGCAATTCGTGTTGATTTTAGTAAAGATGAGGAAGCAAAGGCCCGTTTCGCAAATATGACGGTGGAGGACCAGATTCAAGGGATAAAAAAGCTCTTTTTACATGCGTTGCATGATCCGTGGGCAAGTTCATTTCGCAAACTTGCGACGGTTGAACAGTTTCGTATCCGGAAACTTGCACAGGAATATAATGATCGTTATGTGACTGCACTGTTTGAACAGTATGAAAAAATATTTCGCTATTTGATGGAAATTGGAAAAATGAAACAGGGAGATGCGTATACACTTGCAATGGCATACATATCTCCGATTACTCTTATGATAGGAGTGTGCGATCGAGAGCCCGACAAAGAGGATTGGGCATTGGAAATGATTGAAAAGTCAATTCGACAGTTCCATGAGAGTTATCGTATCGAATAAAAAAGGATGGGTTGCCAAGGTATGAATGACGAGATGGCACGTGTGCTTGTTGCTGCACCGGCGAGCGGCAGCGGAAAGACCATGATTACATGTGGTTTGCTTGCATTGCTGAAACGCAGAAAACTTCATATTGCATCGATGAAGTGTGGACCGGACTATATCGATCCAATGTTTCACCGAAAGGTGTTGGGAGTGCCATCCGGCAATCTGGATAGTTTTTTTACGGACAGGGAAGTGTTGTGCAGTCTGTTAAGGGAAAAGGCTCAGTCAGCAGATATCACTGTTCTCGAAGGTGTTATGGGCTATTATGATGGACTTGGCGGTGCATCGGATAAAGCTTCCGCTTATGAAATTGCAAAATGGACGCAAACTCCTACGGTACTTGTTGTAGACTGTAAAGGGACAGGTCTTTCGATTGCTGCGACAATCCGTGGATTTTTAGAGTTTCGTCCGGATAACGGAATCTGCGGGGTGATATTAAATCGTATTTCTCCGACATATTTTGATCGATTAAAGATGGTAATTGAGAAGGAGTGTAAAATTGCTGTATTGGGATATGTTCCGGTACTGAAAGAGATGGAAATACCATCCAGACATTTAGGGCTTCATGCACCGGACGAATTACCTGCATTTTCCGCGTGGATAGATCGCCTGGCGGATGCCATGGAGCAGACAATTGATTTGAACCGACTGCTTCAAATTGCAAGAACTGCGTCGATTTTATGCAGTGACACGTTTGGGATCGAGCAATATCAAATAAAAACACCGGTTCGAGTTGCAGTTGCTAGAGACAAAGCTTTTTCATTTTACTATGAAGAAAATGAATCACTTTTGCGCAGAATGGGTGCAGAGCTTATATATTTTTCACCACTTTGTGATGCGGAAATTCCGAAGGAGGCAGATGGTATTATTCTGGGAGGGGGATATCCGGAACGATATGCAAGGGAGCTTTCGGAGAATTCGTTAATGCGGGCCTCCGTTGCAAATGCCTGCAAAGAAGAAATGCCATGTATCGCTGAGTGTGGCGGTTTTATGTACCTGCAGCAGTCGTTAGAAGCTGAGTGCGGCAAAACATATCCAATGTGCGGAGTGCTTGGGGGGACAAGCTATCGGACAGAACGACTAAAACGATTCGGATATGTAGAGGCTGCTGCATGGAAAGCCGGTGGGATGCTTGGCAACGAGTGTACGCTTAAAGGACATGAATTCCATTATTGGGACTGTACTGAAAATGGTTCGGATTTTGTTGCACACAAGCCTGCGATGCCGGATGTGACATACCCTTGCATGGTTCACAAAAAAACAATGTTTGCCGGATTTTTGCATGTGTATTATTACAGTAATCCGGAGGCCATGTATCAGTTTTTGAAAGCATGTGAAAAGTATCATAACAATAAAATATCATGATTAACAGAAGCAATCATCAGCTGCGTTATGTGCGATTTTAGGGCATATGCATTATCCGGGGCTGATGAATTGCTTTTTTCTTTTATAGAAAGAAGTTGCGACAATCTATCCCTAGGATATATAATAGAAATAGTATGTACAAATTTATGGAGAAATCAGATGCACGAAATATACAGACAAGCAAAGAAGCGATTTGATCAGATTGCGAAACCGATTGACAGTCTCGGCATGCTGGAGGATATGGTTTGTAAGCTCTGTGCGATTGCACAAGATGTAGAGCCGTATCCGCTAAGTAAGCGTGCACTCGTTGTTATGTGTGCAGACCACGGGGTTGTGTCGGAGGGTGTCACACAGACCGGATGTGATGTGACGAGAATTGTCGCGGAAAATTTTGCAAAACATAGTTCTTGTGTGAATTATATGTCAGATGTTGCCGGGGTTGATGTATTCGCTGTGGACATCGGGATGAATACACCACACTATAAACAAAAAACACTTGTGACGGGTGCCGTAATTGATCGTAAAATTGCAGAAGGAACAAATAATCTTGCAGACACGCCTGCCATGACAATGGAGCAATGCAAACAGGCAATTGCCATCGGAGAAACACTTGTACGTGAACTAAAAGAAATGGGGTATCATATTGTTGCAACGGGTGAGATGGGTATCGGAAATACGACACCTTCTTCGGTTCTTGCTGCCTTATTTCTTGATTTACCTGTCGAAAAGGTTACCGGTCGGGGTGCCGGCTTAGATGATGAAGGATTCAGGCGGAAGAGGCTTGTAATTGAGAGAGCAATTAAACGAATTAAGGAAAAAAATGAGCAGGATCCGATGAAGCTTCTGGCGGAAGGCGGAGGGTACGAGCTTGCCGGTATGGTTGGAATGTATTTAGGTGCGGTAAAGGAACGTATGCCAATTATTATAGATGGAGCGATTTCTGCGGTGGCTGCTTTGGTTGCAAGCAGAATTGATGAAAGAGTGCCACAGTTTGCGTTTGCCTCCCATGTGTCGGAAGAACCTGTCGGCAAATATGCGCTTTCTGCAATGGGACTTCCAGCGATGCTGCACGGGAGGATGTGTCTTGGTGAAGGAAGCGGTGCCGTTGCACTTTTGCCGTTGCTTGATATGGCAATGGCTGTCTATAGCAATATGGCAACATTTTCAGATTTACAGATAGATGCGTATGACCGTTCAGGCAAGCCGGGACAGGAGGAAAAAGAATGATGAAAAAAAATTATAACACAAAAGGAAAGGACATCATTCTTTCATATATGCAGGCACATGCAGACCGTAATTTCAGTGCCAATGATGTCTATCGGTTTTTACAGGAAAATGATACAAAGATGAATATTACAACTGTATACCGAAATTTGGATAAATTTGCGGATATGGGGATGCTTATGAAACTTAAAAACGTCGACGATGACAGATGCAGGTATCAGTATAAGCATCCGGACGGAAACTGCGATGAGCATATCCATATGCAGTGTCGTGCGTGTGGAAAAATATTTCACCTGGAATGTCGGTTTATGTCAGAAATTGCAGCTCATTTATATGAGCATCATGAATTTACGTTGGAGAGCAGTGGCTCCATGCTAAACGGATTATGTAAGGAGTGCAGAGGCACGGATGAAGGAAACAAACAGGCATGAAATACAATTTGAAATCGTTAAGCCGACTGAAATTGAGGCAAGAAGCTTTGCAATCATAAAAGAAGAGCTAAAGGATGTTATAACAGACCAAAAAAAGGCGCCGATTATTATGCGTGCCATCCACACAACCGCGGATTTTGATTATCTTGAAAATCTTTGTTTTTCGGAAGGTGTTGTGGAACGTCTGCACAAATCGATATTAAATGGTGCGTGCATCGTTACGGATACACAGATGGCGAAAGCAGGTATCAATAAAACGGAGCTTGCTAAATATGGCGGTGAAGTATTTTGCTTTATGAGTGATGAGGATGTTGCGCTTCTTGCAAAGGAAAAGGGTTGTACACGTGCAACGGTCAGTATGGATAAGGCGGCGACCCTAAATCGTCCGATGATTTTTGCAATTGGAAATGCACCGACCGCACTTGTGCGGTTGTATGAGCTTATGGAGGATGGTGTTTTATCACCGGAAGGAATTATCGGTGTTCCGGTTGGCTTTGTCAATGTTGTGGAGGCCAAAGAGCTTATTATGAAGGCGGATGTCCCTTATATTGTGGCGAGAGGCAGAAAGGGCGGCAGTAATGTTGCTGCTGCGATTTGTAATGCGCTGCTATATCAGTTAAGAGAGCAGGATGAATCATGTTAATTTTAATAACCGGCGGCAGTGCCAGCGGAAAATCAGAGTATGCAGAGCAGCTTGTGGGAGATTTAGGTCGGAATGCTGCACATTGTATTTATGTTGCCACGATGTATCCATATCAAAATGGTGTAATCGACGATGAAGTGAAGGTCCGTATCGAAAAGCATCGACGCATGCGGGCGGATAAAGGCTTTTCAACCGTTGAATGTTATACAGACCTTCGCCGACTTTCTGTCGGCAAAGATGATATTGTGCTACTTGAATGTATGTCGAATCTGCTTGCAAATGAAATGTATTTGCCGGATGGACATATCGGATGTCCGATGGGAGACATTACAGATTCTGTGATGGAACAATTAATTGTGCGTGCAAATCAGGGGATTGTAAGTGCGGTCTGCGATATGGCAAAGATTGCCAAGCATGTGATTGTTGTGACAAATGAAGTGTTCTCGGACGGATGTGTCCGGCAGTATGACGCATCGACAAAGGCCTATATGAAGTTGCTGGGAGAAATCAACATACAGCTTGCGGGAATGGCAGATAAGGTGACCGAGGTTGTTTGTAAAATTCCGGTTTGTATAAAGGAGTAAGTATGCTACGTTCATTTATTATTGCATTTTCCACCTATTCCAAGGTGCCGATGCCAAAGGTTACCTGGGACGAAAAAGGTATGCGTTACAGTATGTGTTTTTTCCCGTTTGTGGGAGTGGTGATTGGTGCTTGTCAGTATGGAATTTTGTATTTGTCTGCATATGTGTGCACGCTTGGACATGTTCTCGGGGGTGCGATTTTGACGGTTATTCCGATTCTTATTACGGGTGGAATTCATATGGATGGATTTTTGGATACCGTGGATGCAAAAAGCTCGTATAAAACCAAAGAGGAAAAACTGATTATCCTAAAGGACCCTCATACGGGAGCGTTTGCTATTATTTATGGGATTGTGTATATGATACTCTATTACGCAATGATGCAGACGGTCGCAGCATCCAATGAAAAAAGCCCATTTTCTCTTTCGTTTGTGCTTACGTTTGCACTGTCCTATGTATGGATTCGTGTGTTAAGCGGGATATCGGTTCTGACCTTCAAAAAGGCGAAGACGGAAGGAATGCTGGCAGAGACTGCAAAGGCATCCGATCGAAGTGTACTTTTTTATATTAGTGTGATTGGAGTGTTGTGTGCGGGATTGATGATTGCTCTAAACCCGATACCGGCTTTTGCAATCCTTGGGAGTACGTTACTTGTATTTTTATACTATCGTTTGATGTCGTATCGCGTATTTGGAGGAATAACCGGAGATTTGGCAGGGTATTTTCTGCAGCTTGCGGAGCTTGCTTCGTTGGGCGCAATGAATGTAGTAATATTAACAGGGGGAACAATATGATTTTTGTAATAGGGGGATATGCACAGGGAAAACGTGCGTATGTGGAAAGAGAATTTTCGAAGGATTATGTGATTTTTGATGCGTATCATCTTCAGGTAAAGGAACAGATGATGCATGGAAAGGATCCGCTTGCGTGCGCAAAGGAGCTTTTGGATAAGGAGAAAGTATCGGGGGAGCAATACATAGTAATCAGTGATGAGATTGGATACGGACTGGTGCCGGTGGATAAAAAAGATCGGATGTACAGGGAAGAAAACGGAAGAGTCAACATTTTTTTTGCGGATCATGCAACCGATGTATATCGTGTGGTTGCGGGAATTGCGCAAAAAATAAAATAGAGTTCGGTAATTTTGGTTTGGTGATTGAATGAAGCTTTTAATGGTTCGACACGGCTGTACGCCGGGAAACTTAGAAAAACGATATATCGGGGTGACGGATGAAGCGTTGCATAAAGACGGAATTCGTCTTTTGCACCAAAGGAAACAGAACTTGCCGATTTTGCCAACCGAGGTTTACGTCAGTCCGAGGATACGGTGCAGACAAACGGCAGAGATTTTGTTTCCGAATGTCAATCAGATTGTCGTGGAAGATTTTGCCGAATGCGACTTCGGATTGTTTGAGAATAAAAATTATGAGGAATTATCAGAACACCCTGCGTACAAGGAATTTCTTGTGTCCGGTGGAGAAAGCGGATTTCCGGAAGGTGAGACAAAGGCAGAATTTGCAAGTCGGACATGTCAGGCATTTGACACCTTGATAAATAAAATCTACGGTAAAACTGATTCGGTGGTCTTGGTTGTCCATGGGGGAACGATTATGGCGATTTTGGAGCGCTACGGTGTGCCGGAGAAGTCGTTTTATGAATGGCATATCGGAAATGGAGAGGGTTATCTCGGTAAATTAATGAAGCTTCCTGACGGAAGCCTTAGAATTGAGGATTTGGAAATATATGTTTGATATTCGGGAGAGAATGCTTGTTTTGGTTGTCGCATTTTTGTTAGATGCGCTGTTTGGAGATCCGCATTTTTTGTGGCATCCGGTGCGTGCCATCGGTGGTCTTATTACAGGCTTGGAAAAGCTGCTTCGAAGACTGTTTGGCATTCGTAGGGAAAGAAGGATTGTTCGGGAACGTATTGCAGGAGTGGTGCTTGTTTTACTTGTAAGCACAATTACGGTTTTGGTTTCCGGTGCGCTTTTATATGTGGCATGGAGAGTTCATCCATATGTAAAGACAGCGCTTGAATGTGTAATGTGTTATCAGCTGCTTGCGATGCGTTCGCTTGCAACAGAGGCGAAGAAGGTGTATGTCCCGCTTGCTTCAGGTGATACGGAACAGGCGCGACATGCAGTGTCCATGATTGTCGGTCGTGATACGCAGAGCTTGGATGCCGAAGGCATTACAAAGGCAGCAGTGGAGACAGTTGCCGAAAATACCTCAGACGGAGTTGTTGCACCGTTGATTTTCATGGGACTGTTTGGTGCCTGCGGCGGTTTCTTTTATAAAGCAGTGAATACGATGGATTCGATGGTTGGCTATAAAAATGATACATATCGATATTTCGGAACAGCTGCAGCAATCCTGGATGATATGTTAAATTACATACCTGCACGTGTTTCTGCGTTTTACATGATATTATCCGCCGGATGTATGAAGCTTTCCGTAAAAAATGCATGGCGGATTTTTAAACGAGACCGTTATAAGCATGAAAGTCCGAACTCTGCGCAGACAGAAGCGGTGTGTGCGGGAGCGCTTGGTGTAAAGCTTGCGGGACCTGCATATTATTTTGGAAAGCGAAAGGAAAAACCGGTAATCGGAGATGAAGAACGCACGATATGTCCGGAGGATATTTTGCGTACAATACGTCTTATGATCATAACATCCGTAGGTGTATTGCTTACGATGCTGTTGATTGGTCAAATCATATGTTTCGTTTAAGCGTATTTCCCTGATTTGACGGAAAGGAAAAAACATGCACAAAAAACTGATTCATGGTGGCGATGTGTATCGCAACCGGGTAGCATATGATTTTTCAGTAAATATTAATCCGCTTGGTATGCCGGAACAGAGTATGCAGGCAGCTATGGATGCGATTCTGCAGGCAAATCAGTATCCGGATCCGATTGGTGAGCAGCTTTGTGAAGCGATTTCTTATCATAAGCATATAAAGAAGGAACAAATTGTGCTTGGAAATGGTGCGGCGGAATTGTTGTATGCACTTTGTTTTGCGCTTCGTCCGAAAAAGGTGCTTACAGTGGCACCGACCTTTCAGGAATATGAAGCGGCGGTGCATGCGTCAGGCGGAGAAATTTTGTATTATTATTTAAATGAAAAAAATGAATACGCAATTGATGATAAGTTTGTGGAGCAGATTGCCGGAGATATTGATCTGGTAATCCTGTGCAACCCCAATAATCCTACGGGAAGCCTGGCGGATGCCGAATTGGTTCGTCGGATTATTGTACAGTGTGAAAAACAGCATGTAAAATTGTGTATGGATGAATGCTTTCTGGAGTTTGTCCGCGAGGGTTCCGAAAGAACGTATTTAAAAACGGATTGCCCGAGGCATGTGATTGTATTGCGTGCATTTACAAAAATATATGCGATGGCAGGTCTTCGTCTCGGCTATATGTACATGACAGACGATAGTTTGCGAGATAAAATTCGCAGTATGCTGCAACCGTGGAATACATCTATACCTGCACAGAGAGCGGGCATTTTTGCACTTTGTGAGGAGGGCTATTTGGAGAAAACCATAAGTCTTATCGAAGCGGAACGAGATTATTTAACAAGGCAGCTTGCAAGTATGGGTGCATATGTTTATCATAGCGATGCCAATTATTTATTAATTCGATTGGATATAGAGTGTAATCTTGTAAAAGAACTGTTGGAAAAGGGAATCCTTATACGGGATTGCAGTATGTTTCAGGGGCTTGGAAAAGGATATTACCGTATTGCGATTCGATCGCACAGCGAAAATGAAATTCTGATTGAAAATTGGAAGATGGTATTAGCGAAGGAGTAGGAGGTAAAATACGTATGGCGCGTGTCATTATGATACAAGGAACGATGTCGAATGTTGGAAAATCCCTGCTTACTGCCGGGTTGTGTCGTATTTTCAAGCAGGATGGATATCGTGTGGCTCCATTTAAATCGCAAAATATGGCGCTCAATTCCTACATTACCGAGGATGGGTTGGAAATGGGACGCGCGCAGGCGATGCAGGCAGAGGCTTGCGGGATTTGTCCGAGTGTGTTGATGAATCCGATTTTGTTAAAGCCGACGACCGATATGGGTTCGCAGGTGATTATCCGGGGGGAAGTAATCGGGACAATGCATGCAGTTGATTACTTCAGGCATAAAAAGGATTACTTGCCGATTGTAAAACAATCCTTTGAGAAGCTTAACGAGGCATATGATATTATAGTCATTGAAGGTGCCGGAAGTCCGGCAGAAATCAATCTGAAGCAGGATGATATTGTGAACATGGGGTTGGCTGAGCTTGTGGATGCACCGGTAGTTTTGGTTGGGGACATAAACCCGGGCGGAGTGTTTGCCCAGTTAATCGGAACGACCATGCTGCTTACGGAGAAGGAACAGCAGAGAATTAAAGGTTTTATCATAAATAAATTCAGGGGAGACCGGACGATTTTGGAGCCGGGAATCCATATGCTGGAGGAACGTGCAAACAAAAAGGTGCTGGGTGTTGTTCCGTATATGGATGTCATGCTTGAGGATGAGGATTCCCTGGCAGGACAATTCGAGAGTAAGCAGAAAGCCGACGGACAGAATATGCTGGATGTTGCGGTTATTCGTTTACCGCGCATTTCGAATTTTACCGATTTACAGCCACTTATGATGGAGCCGCAGGTAAATGTGCGATATGTAGAACGGGTATCCGAGCTTTCAAGACCGGATTTGATTATCATACCGGGTACAAAAAATACGATTTCGGATCTGCTTTGGATGCGAAAAAACGGAATTGAAGCGGAAATTTTGCGTGCAGTCAAAGAGGATGTGCCGGTGATTGGTATTTGTGGCGGATATCAGATGTTGGGCGACACATTGAAAGATACAAAGCATGTGGAGTGCGAGTGGGATGAGATAAGAGGGATTGGTTTGCTTCCGATTACGACATGGTTTAAGGAACAAAAGACACGTACGCGTGTGCACGGAGTATGTGAACATATGGACGGGATGTGGAAGGGCTTAAACAATGTTTGGGTAAGCGGATATGAAATTCATATGGGAATGACGGAATTTTCCGGAGCGTACGATGGTCAATGGGCGATTCGTATACAAAATCAGGCAGATGGCTGCTCGGTCGGAAATGTATTCGGAACCTATTTGCACGGGTTGTTTGATGAGACAGAATTTCGGCGCGGTCTTTTGAATATTCTTTGTGAAAAAAAGGGAATGCTATTTGGCGAAACGGAAAACGTTTCTTATGTTTCGTTTAAGGAAGCGCAGTTTGATAAGCTTGCTCTCTGTTTGCGGGAAAGCTTGGACATGAAAGCGATTTACCAAATACTCGGACTTGAAACACAGGTTGTGGAGCGGCATAACAGGAAGTAAAAGAAAAGAGGCATTGAATGATACAAATATATCATGGGGACGGAAAAGGGAAAACGACAGCAGCAGTAGGTCTTTGTGTTCGTGCACTCGGAAATCATATTCCGGTAGTGTTTGCGCAGTTTTTAAAGGACGGAAAATCCGGAGAAATTATCGGTCTGAAAAAACTTGGGGCAAAAATTCTCATACCGGATACGTTTTACGGATTTGTGCGCGGAATGTCAGAGAAACAGAGGAATGCGTTAAGGGATGTATATAAGCTGTTTCTTCAACAGATTCAAAATGTCAGCAAGGAGGTTTTGAAGGATAAGCAGGGAACGGAGAAGGTGCACTGTGTCGTTGTATTGGATGAAGTACTGCATGCATGTAACAATGGACTTTTGGAAGAGGAGGAGCTTCTTTTATTTCTTGAAGACATGCCCGAAGATGTTGAGATTATATGTACCGGTTATCATCCGTCAAAGAGGCTTGCAGAGCGTGCGGATTATTGTTCTTGTATTCAAAAGGAGAAGCATCCGTACGATAAAAACATTGCGGCAAGACGTGGTATTGAGCGATAAGAGGAGGATTTGCATTGGAAGAAAAAGAAGATATTTTAGGCAAACTTAATCGGGTGTTGAATGCCGTGTCGGGTGGTTCCTTGTATATTGCAGAACTTGATTTGGAAAACAATTCGTATGTAACGCTTGTTGATAATATGGAAGGCATCGGAGTCTATTTGTCCGAGGATTGCTCCTATGAGCAGCTGAACCACCGGATAATGGATTTGATTACGGAGGAATACCGTCCGATGCGTTTTCGGTTCGGCGAGATTGATTTTCTTCGAAAAGCACTTACAAAGGAACGTCAGATTGAATGTGAATATCAGATTGTAAGCGGAGAAAATACATGGCGAAGAGATATGATGTATGTGGTTGAATATGATGAAGACGTACCTGTTAAGGTTGCGTGGTTACATATGAGAGTCGACCAGGAAAAGGCGGATAAAATGCGACAGGCGCAGGCGTTACTTGCAGCACATGCGTTGGCGAAGTCTGCGGATGTTGCCAGAAATACATTTTTGAATCGTATGAATGAGGCGATTCGTATACCGATGAATACAATTGTCGGTGCAACTGCGGTTGCACACGCATACCTTACCGTGCCGGAGCGCGTGCAGTCGTGCCTGGATACGATATCCAGGACATCAAAGGAAATGTTTACTATTTTTAAAAATGCCATGGATATGCTCAATATTGAGGCCGGTAACACGCAGCTTGAGAGCTATCCGTTTCTGCTGATTGATGTACTTACGGAGAGTGTCCGACTGGTACAGGAGGGGCTTTGTGAGAAGGGACATAAAATAACAGTTGATTTCTCGGGGATTTGCAATCAGAGGATGCTTGGCGATGCCGGACGGATTCAGCAGATGGTTGTTGAACTATTAAAAAATGCAATTGAATATACAAAATGCGGCGGTCAAATTCATATAAGTGCAACGGAGCAAAGAAAATCAGAAGATGTCTGCCGATACACGATAGAGGTTTTGGATAACGGCATCGGTATGTCGGAAGAATTCCAAAAAACGATGTTTGAACCATACGCAAGAGAGGAACGAAGCGAAACGGAGCAGAGAAATGCCACGGGACTCGGACTTGTGATTGCGCGTAATATTGCAAGGGTGATGGATGGCGATATACTTGTGGAATCTCAATATGGGAAAGGCACCAAAGCAATTCTCACGTTTCGTTGTATGGCAGCACCGGAGAATATGCAAATTGCTTCTTCGGATTCAGACGAGAAGGAAAAGCCGCATTACGCAAACAGCAGAGTGCTGCTTGTGGAAGACGATGATATTTCGGCTGAGATTATGCAGGATATTTTGCAGGCACAGGGTGTTCTTGTGGAATGGGCCAGAAACGGTGTTGAGGCGGTGCAGATGATTGAAGCGTCAGAGGAAGGCTATTACCGGATGGTCTTTATGAATTTGCTTATGCCCAAAATGGATGGTTTTGAAGCGACAGCAGCCATCCGAAGTCTTGAGAGAAAGGATGTATGCAAGCTGCCGATTGTTGCGATAACGGCCAGCGTATTGCCCGAGGACCGACTGCATGCAATGGCCTGCGGTATGGTTGATTATATTCAAAAGCCGGTTGATTACGGAAGATTCACACAGATGCTGCAGCATTATTTATAAATTTTAATTCGGGTGTAAAACGCCTTTGTTGATACAGTGCCCGGCAGATTGAATACGAGGCGTTTGACACCCGAATCAAATTTAAAAAAAATACTTGACAGTAATAGTGACATGGTGTACTATGCATCTAGTACACGTAGCAGAGAGTAGGACACCATGGATTTTAAATCAAATATCCCGATTTATCTGCAGGTGATTCAGGATATCAAACACAAAATTGTTAATCGGCAGATTCCTCTTGGTGGGAAGCTTCCATCCTCGAGAGAGCTTGCTTTGGAGTATCAGGTGAATCCAAATACGGCTGCCAGAATCTATAATGAGCTTGAGTTAGCCGGGATTACTTATACGAAGCGTGGAATCGGAACCTTTGTAACGGAGGATGCATCGTTGATTGACAGGCTGAATCAGGAGTTGCTTGAGAATTTGATGGGAGAATTTTCAGAGCAGACGAGGCGGCTTGGATACAAGGATACGGAAATTATTGATATGTTACGAGTGTATCTGGAAAAGAGTCGTGGAAGCATGTAAGAAAGGGAGTATTACTTTGGCTATTAAATATCGCAACTTATACTATGATTTTTTGATTGTTT
>JAUNJN010000060.1 GCA_030533235.1 Eubacteriales bacterium
GGTGCTGCCTTTTTCTCCTCTGCCTTTGGAGCTTCTACCTTCTTATCTGCTTCTACCTTAGCCATAACTGAATCTACTGTTGCCTTCTTAATTGCCATTTTTCCATTCCTCCGTAAAATACTACTCTATACTATGTTATGTCAATTCCTATGCTGTGTGTTTGATATTACCCTTTTTTTCATGTTTTTGCAAGGTTTTGACATGATTTTCTATCTATTTACCAACACAAGGTTGGCTTTTCTTCTTTTTTAATACATTTTGCACAATAAAAAATGTTGATTTTACATATTTTGCTTTCATTGAATTTTGTAAGAAATCAATCATCACTTTTAGGTAGTCGAATGCTGATTTCTCCTGTTGACAGCCATTCCTCAGAACCATCCTCATAGGAAACGAGTAAGTGACACTCCTCATCAATATCAAGTGCCTTTGCAGGTCGCATGTTATTCGGCGTGACAACCATAATTTGTTTTCCCAGGACAAAACTTCGCTCCTTGTAGGAGGAAATAAACTCCCTTTTCTCGAAATTGGTATAATAGTAATAATATCGATTAAGAACCTCCGCAAGTATCTTGTTTTTGATATCTCCGCTCTGCTCGTTTAATACCGTTCCCGCAATATTCCGAAGTTCCGCTCCGAAGCCATCCCTTGGGTGATACAGATTGATGCCGATTCCAACCACAACATATTCCGGCTTCATATTCTCCATGGAAAACGACGCCTGTGTCAGAATTCCGCACACCTTACGATTGTCAAGAAATACATCATTTACCCACTTGATTTTCGGTTGCTTGGACGTATATTTCTCAATAGCCTCACAAACCGCAACCGCTGCAATTGTCGTAAGCAAGGTAACTTCTTTATTATCCATGGTCGGCTTAAGCAAGATACTAAAATAGATTCCCGTATCCGCAGGTGACACAAATTTCCTTCCGAGACGCCCCATTCCGTCTGTCTGTTCAGACGCCGCAATCACAAGTCCTTCTTCCTCATTCGCCCGCTCCTTAAGCAACAAATTTGTCGAGGTAACCGTCTTATACACTTCTACCCGAAACGCATCCGAATTTGTCAAATACGACTGTACGCCCTGCGCGGATAACACATCCGTATCTTCAGCCAAGCGGTATCCCTTCTTATTGATGCCCTCAATGGTAAAACCATCCTCCTTCAGACGATTGATAGCCTTCCAAACCGCTGCACGACTTACCTGAAGCCTTTCAGCCAGTTGCTCACCGGAAATGTATTCTCCTCGATTTTCATTTAAGATTATAATAATCTGATCTTTTACCGTCATACTGTTCCTTCCCTATTACACTCTTTTCCAAACACATACGATAGCACTGCCAGGACGAGCGAAATACCCATACCCGTAATAGGAAGATAACTCAAATCCTTCCATACATACGTATTCAGTGCTCCGCACAAACCACCGCACACAACAGCCAATATCCATAACGGAATATACAGTTTTTTCTTTTTTGCTGTCAAAAGTGCCACAAACAACGGGCATACAATGCCCGGTGCATACACCGAATACGCACCTGTAAGCTGGGCAATAATATCGCCCTTATAAAACGCAATAACAACCGCTACCGCTCCGATGATTCCTGCAAGCACGCGAAGTTCCCCTACTTTATTCCGTTTCAAGACATCATGCTCAAGAATCGACGCAAGATTGACAAGACAAGTATCGGCGGTTGAAAGAAGCGTTGACAACAGCCCGACTGCCATTAGAACTCCAATCGGCATCGGCAACACATCACTGATAATATACAGCAACGGATTTTGTCCATCAAGCTCTGATACATTTCCAAGTATCCACATACCAATCATGACAATCATGATGCTAAACAGCAACAAAAAAGCACTTGCGATACGCGCGGATTTCTTAGCTGTTTTCCCATCCTTTGCAACAAGGTTTCTCGATATAACATCCGGACCGAGCAGATACGTGCCACCCACAATGAACAGTTGAATCAACAAATCCTTCACCGTGTACTTATCATTAAACAGACAGATATTATCAGTTACAACCTTTGTGTCTCCCTTTGCAAAAAAGAAAAGGTAAATAAACGTTGCAACAAATGCAACGGTAATAATGATAAACTGCAATGCATCCGTCTTAATTACAGATAACTGTCCACCAACAATTGTATACAAAATAACTGCAATGGCAACAATCAACATCAAGGTTTTGTTGTTCGCTTTCCCGGTAACAAACGCCAAGATTGATGACATTGCGACAATTTGAGATGCCACAATACCCGGCCACGAAATCACAATGATAATTGCAACAATTGAAGCACCGCCCTTTCCGACAAGCTTACCAACAAGATCCGGCAGTGTATCCGCATCATATTCCCTTATACGTTCCGACAGGAACACAGATTGTAAAAACAGACCAACGGAGCCGACAGCCAGCCACCAGAACGCAGGAAATCCAAGACTTGAGACACGCCCCATAATTCCAATTGTCGCCGATGCTCCAACCATTGTCGCCATTAGTGATAATAGCACAAGCACCAACGATTGTCTTTTTCCCGCAACCGCAAAATCATCAAAATTCTTTACCTTAAAGCAATCCATGATACCGATTACCAAAAGAATTCCAACATAAATTACAACATATTTAAGCATTATTTTCCCCTCCTGAAGACATGCATTCTATCATCATGCATTATTTCCAAGAGCTACATTATTACATAAACTTCAAAATGTCAACCCATTTTATATAATCGGTTGACATTTTGTTTTAATACTCTTCTGCCATATCTATTTCTTCCTGCTCTGCTTCTATCGGCATCGCATAACCAGGTGTATGCGCCAAATAAACCATCCAATATCCCACTCCGACAATTCCTGCTCCACCGATAATATTTCCAAGCGTGACCGGCAACAGATTATTCGTAAGAAACGATCCAAAAGTAAGTCCTTCAGCAACAATTCCATATTCGGCTGATGTAAATAATCCTGCAATGCAGAAATAAATATCTGCAATGCTATGCTCAAATCCACACAATACAAACAGCATTACCGGCCAAAAGCTCATTAAAAGCTTACCTGATACCTTCTTTGCCGCAAATGCAGCCCATACCGCAATACAAACAAGAATATTACATAATATACCGCGAATCATAGCATCCATAAATCCCTGCGTCACACGCGCATTTGCCGCTACAACCATCTTTTGTGCCAGCATACCGTCATACAAATCAGGCAAATGTCCGTACACAACCATTACTGCCACAAATGCAGCACCTAAAAAATTACCCAAAAATACGAACAGCCAGTTTTTAAGCATTTTCAAAATCGTAACCTGCTTTTGCAACACACTGATGATAATCAGATTGTTACCGGTAAAAAGCTCACTACCGGCGACAAGCACCATCGCGAGTCCGGCCGGAAACACACATGCCGAAAGCAATCTTGCAACAGCCGGATTCGTAACGGTCGCAGATGCCGTCGTTGATGCAATCCCGGCAAACCCGATAAACATGCCGGCAAACATACCAAGCACAATCATCTTCCATGCGGAAAGGCGTACCTTATGTATACCGATTTCGACAAAATTAGTAGCAATCTCCAAAGGGGAATGCATACGTTAATCACCTCCAAGCTTTGTAATAAATATGATTCCTAGATATGGATTCCTTCCGTCCAATCATCCTCATCAAATGCAATATCATAGTATTCCGTCTTTGATGACATGCTTCCATCAAAATACAAATTGTAATCCTGCTCCTCGTCCTCCTCAAACGGCCGACTGTCAAGTAAGGTTCCAAGCTTTTTGACCGGTGCCCACCAGTTTGTTGTTGTACGCTCGGATATCGGCACATCTCTTCGACGTTTCTTAATCAAAAGTCCTTTTGAATCAAGATAGCATGCCATCTTTTCCATATCCCTCTCGAAATGATTTCCGCGATACTCGAATGTCATAAATATCAAATCATTCAATGCAAAATACTGCTGATTGCGAACGCCGCACAGCCACAAGACCTTTGCTTCCTCACTATCCATATTCAATGCATTTTTGAGGAACTCCTCTCGTTCCTCCTCAACAATATACATAATCTCTGCAACTCTTTTCATCCGTGTGCCTCCTGTTTTTTGCTTTTTCCCCAAATGTCATAAATATATAACTATCGACTTTATAAGTATAACATTTCTAAATACCTTGAAGCAACATTTACCGTGTCTTTTTTTTCATGGGATTCGGATGAATCAAAAAACGGCAGAGTGCATAATCTCCGCCGTTTCGTTTATCTTTTCGTAAATAATTATTCGGTTGTAATTTCATTTGGTGTCTCAATTTTCTCGGTAGTTTGACAGTTGAATAATAAAAAAATCCTTGCAGGCCTTGTAAAGCCT
>JAUNJN010000061.1 GCA_030533235.1 Eubacteriales bacterium
AACAATCAAAAAATCATAGTATAAGTTGCGATATTTAATAGCCAAAGTAATATAAGGACAGCATGTCTCCGTTAATCAAAAAGGATGTGGAGGAATTATTACAGCTGGTTGAATAAAAAATGCTACAGAATTGTGTAAACATGAGGAGATACGTCTATGATTGAAACAGAAACAACAAAGCATGAGAAGATGGAACGCCCGCCGCTTGCGAAGGGGCTTGACAGCGATATATTTCGTGATTTTTATTATTTAAAAGAAGAGCTTGTTTTGTTTTGCAGGCAAAACGGACTTCCGACATACGGAGGTAAGCTTGCGCTTACGGAACGAATTGCATATTATCTTGATACCGGAGAACTTGCACCGGAGAATAAAATACAGCGCAAAAAGTCTGTGGTATCTCTTATCACGCGAAATACGATAATTGAAGAAAATTTTGTTTGTTCCGAACGCCATCGGGCATTCTTTAAGGAACAAATTGGTGATAGCTTTTCATTTCCGGTTGCTTTTCAGAAATGGTTAAAAAATAACGCCGGAAAAACATATGAAGATGCAATTTCCGCATATTATGAGATTAAAAAACAAAAGAAAATGAATAAGACAACGATTGACAAGCAGTTTGAATATAATACCTATATTCGTGATTTTTTTGAGAATAACAAAGGAAAATCGTTAGAGGATGCCATTCGGTGTTGGAAATACAAAAAACAGCTGCCGGGTCACAATCGTTATGAAAAATCGGATTTAATAGCATTGTAGGATTTGAACGGTGTATGTTCAACAAAAGGATGCGCAGAATAAAAACGAATGGGAAGTTTAGGAGGGAATATGATTAAGATATTTTCAGACAGCACTTGTGACTTGTCAGAAGAATTGTTGAAGAGATATGATATTACACTTGTACCGCTTCATATCGAGCTTGGGGATAAAGAATATAGAGACCGTATTGAGATTACGACCGATGAAATCTTTGCGTGGTCGGATGCAAATAACAAAACGCCGAAAACCTCTGCATGTTCTATGACGGATACGATGGATGCAATGAAACCGGTGCTTGATGCCGGTGATGAGATTGTCATCTTTTCGATTTCTGATTCAATGTCGACAACCGGAAATGTGTTCCGTCTTGTGACAGAGGAGCTTGAGGCTGAAGAACAGGTTAGTGTCATTGATTCTGCAAATCTTTCAACCGGGATTGGATTACTTGTTGTGGAGGCAGCAATTATGGCACAGAAAGGTAAATCCCGCGAAGAAATTGAAACGAGAATCGAAGAATTAAAACCAAAGGTTCATGCGAGCTTTATTGTCGATACGCTTGTATATTTGCATCGGGGCGGTCGTTGCAGTAGTGTTGCTGCACTTGCCGGCAGTCTGCTTAAGCTTCACCCTAAGATTGTTGTGGAGAACGGTGCTATGTCAGCAACAAAGAAATATCGTGGTACGATTGGAAAGGTTACGATAGATTATGTCAAGGAGATGGAAGAACAGTTAAAGTGTGCAAAAAAGGATCGCGTGTTTATCACACATTCCAAGGCAGATGATATTGTCGAAGAAGTAAAGACTTATCTAAAAAGCTTAAATATTTTTGATGAAATTATCGTGACTGAAGCAGGTGGCGTTATCTCATGTCACTGTGGACCCGGTACACTTGGCGTATTGTTTATTGATGGGGAATAAATTATTTTTTCTTTTATGATACAACTATGAAAAAAGTAAGTGGTAAAACTATGGTTGGTTACAGAAAATGCATTGTAACATAAATATCAAATTATTCGAAAGAAGGAAAAAATATGAAGAAGAAAGTTTTATCAGTTATTTGCGGAATGATGATAGTTGGTAGCCTTTGTGCTTGCAAAGACAAGAACACGGAAACAAAGACAGACACAATCACGGAGGTCAAGGTGACGACCGAGGCAGCAACCGAGGCGCCTGTAAGTAATATTACAGAGTCTCAGCCGGAGACGGACAATGATACAGAAGCTCCTGCAGAAGTTTCTAATATTTTGGAATGGCCGGATACAGTATGTCTTGTTAACAACAAAGGGGAAACAACAACTGCTTATCTTTTGGCAGATGGTGATTACATGGATCGTGTTGATATGAGATATAAATATGATGGAAAGGAAACATGGACTGATACCAACGGCGTTGAATGGTCAGAGGTTGTAGAATAATAAAGCATCTTTCCTGATGAAAAAACTCTCGATTACTATATCGGGAGTTTTTCTGTATAAGGGATACATACGAAATACGTTTGCATTTCAATTTTTTTTTGCTTTTTTTAATTATGTGTTATATAGTACATAAGATGATAAAATGTCGGAATAAACGGAAAGGTCACGTATGGATATTATATTTGATTTCGTGTTAAATCATTTTAAGGTAATTGAATTAATTGTATTTTGGTATCCGATTACGATGGGACTATTATGGGTTGTCGGAGGTATCATTTACTATTTTCGTATTGAACGGAAGGAACCATTGCCACTGCCTTCCACACCGATGGTTTCCGTTCTGGTGCCTGCATATAACGAATCGGATAATTTGGTGGATGTTGTTCAGCATTTGAACGAGCTGAATTATCCGAATTACGAAATACTGATTATCAACGATGGCAGCAAGGATGACACGGCAAAGTATGCAACGGCACTTGCCAATAAGTATGAACGTGTGCGTTTCGTAGATTTGCAGGAAAACTGCGGAAAGGCGAATGCACTTTATCTTGGATATCTGGCTTCGAAGGGAGAGTATTTGGTATGTGTAGACGGTGATTCTTATCTGGATAAGGATTGTCTTCGCTATTTGATGTCACATTTTTTAAATCCGCATAATGGAGAGCGCGTCGGAGCAGTAACCGGTAACCCGAGAGTACGAAATCGTAGTTCTCTGTTTGCGAAGATTCAATTGTGCGAGTATGCGAGTATCATTTCGCTGATTAAAAGGACACAGCGTATATGGGGAAAGGTTATGACGGTTTCGGGCGTTGTGGTTGCATATCGCAAGGCGGCACTTATGGATTGCGGTCTCTGGGACCGAGATATGATTACGGAGGATATCGGTGTTACATGGAAGCTGGAACGTAATTTTTGGGATATCCGGTATGAACCGAATGCACTTTGCTGGATGCTTGTTCCTGAGACATTAAAGGGACTTGTAAAACAGAGAAAACGTTGGGCACAAGGGGGACAGGAGGTTATCATGCGTCATGCCGGTATATTTAAGAGCTGGCGCAGAAAACGAATGTATCCAATCTATATTGAACAGGTGATGTCCACGTTATGGGTTGTGCTCTGGTTGCTTCTTACATTAACCGAAATATTTAAGCTGTGCTTCGGAATAGGCAGCTATATGCCGTATTTGTGGAAATCACAGTATTTATCTGTCATATGTATGGTTCAGTTTATCGTTGCGCTGAAACTTGAAAAACGATATGACAAAACGATATTCAAATATATGCTGGTGGCGGCCTGGTATCCGATTGTGTATTGGATCATAAGCGGTCTGGTTGCACTTGCGGCGATTCCTTCAACCATCAAAAGCAGAACAATAAATCTGGCAAGATGGAACAGTCCGGATCGCGGAATCGGAACCGATACACAAAAGCTTGTTGTTGCGGTCACCGAAAGTGGGACAAATGACGAAACGGACGGAATCGTCATCCCGGATCGCAAGACCTCGGAGGATGAGTCACCGATTATCGATGGAAAGCAGGTTTTGTGGAAACGTATTATTGAGATAGTATTTACATGTGCGGCGTGGGCATTTATTTTGGTGTATTTTGCGTACTGTATTTACGGATATGGATGTCTTGTGCTTGGGAAAACTCCGATTTCCATTTGGATTTACAATACCGAGATGCTGATGGAAACAAAAAGACTGTTGTTTGTCACGCTCATAATTTTGCTTGTGGAAATTGTGTTTATGATCTTCTGGAAGGAATACAACCGGATCAGGTTTGGCAGACTCAATCGACGTAAATTTATGCCGGATGTGACAACGGAACAGGTTGCGGAGTTTTTTGATTTGCCGGAGAGTACGGTAAGCGGGATGCAGGAGTTAAAGATTCTGACTCTTACGAGAAACGGAATACCTGACGATTTTAAGGCAGAGCGAAAGTTTTTTCTGTCAGAAAAAACAGAAGCAAACAGAAAAACGGATCGGAACACAAACAAAAAACAGTTGTAAAATATATATTGATTAATTTAGGATAGTAGTGTATAATTCCCATTTGATTTATAAAACCATCGAAATAATAAGGAGAAAAAAATGAAAAAGAAGATTTTTGCAATTGCAATGGCAACAGTTATTACTTCGGCTGTTAAATGTCACAATATTTAACAGCCATATATTTCAATA
>JAUNJN010000040.1 GCA_030533235.1 Eubacteriales bacterium
GTACTCAACCGCTTTTTGTATATAGAAAGGTCTCACATCAATTGTAACGCTACAACTTTGGATTGTGCAAACGGCAAAATACATTGATTTAACAAGGTGTATGGTGTATAATATTGCAAGATGACGACAGATTAAAAAGGAGGATTCGAATGGGCTTTTTTAAGGATTTTAAGAGAGATTTTGCACAGGCTGTTAATGAGTTAATGCCTGATAAGGATGAGCTTGCGGAAGAGTATGATGATGAAGATATTGTAAATACATTTGATGAGGAGGACAATATGGAGGTCGCACCCGAGGATGTATTTGAGGATTTAGATGATTTTAGGATTGATACAATGTCGATAGAGACCATGGAAACTGCTTCTGAGGAGTTACCTATGGATATCGATGAGCCGGAGGAGGAAGAACAACCGAAGGATATACTCGACAGTATTCCTGAGGCGGAAGTGATATCGGAACCTGAATTACCCGGTGAGGAGACTCAGAATGTGGAATCTGTATTGATTGCTGGAACGCAGACACAGATGTCGGAGGAAGAAGAACAGACAATTGTTCAGAAACTTTCGGATGTTTCGGAAATATCGGAAGAATCCCCTGTTTCAGGCGTGGATTTGAACCATGATGTTTTGGTTGCAATGAAGATGCGTGAGGAACAGGATGAAATTGTTGAACAGGCAAAACAATCAGCAGAGGCAATTGAGGAGGCGTCTATGACAGCGGAAGATATCAAGCTTGATGTGGAAGAACAGGGAATGGAAGCAGTTTCAACTGCTGACACAACTTATATTACAAAGGGTACTACGGTTACGGGAAATATTGAGACAGAAGGTGCGATTGATGTATTAGGTACGGTTATCGGGGATGTTTCCTGCGCAATGAAGCTGATTATTGGCGGAAACATAACGGGCAATGTCCATGCCGGCGAAATTTATGCAAATGCAGCCAAAATCGAAGGTGAGGTTGTAAGTGAGGGTAGTGTAAAAATCGGCGTTGGCTCCGTTGTTGTCGGAAATGTATCGGCAGCCTCAGCGGTGATTGCCGGTGCAGTAAACGGAGATATCGATGTACAGGGACCGGTGATCGTTGATTCGACAGCCGTGATTATGGGTAATATAAAATCAAGATCGGTTCAGATTAACAATGGTGCGGTTATTGAGGGCTTCTGCTCACAATGCTATTCGGAGATTGACGTCAAGAGCTTTTTTGGATAAGGAGACATGAGATGGAGATGAAGAGAGTTTTGTTGAAGCTGTCGGGCGAGGCTTTGGCAGGAGATAAACGGACCGGCTTCGATGAAGCAACGGTTTTACGTGTTGCAAGACAGGTAAAGGACATTCTTGATCAGGGAATACAGGTTAGTATTGTTATCGGCGGAGGTAATTTCTGGCGTGGACGTACATCAGAGCATATGGATCGCGTGAAGGCTGATCAGATCGGAATGCTTGCAACGGTTATGAATTGTATTTATACCGCGGATATATTCCGGACCATCGGTATTCAGTCACATGTGATGACTCCGTTTACGTGTGGCAGTATGACTGAACTATTCTCAAAGGATGTTGCAGTTTCTTATTTGGAACAGGGTGAAGTCGTATTTTTTGCAGGTGGCACCGGGCATCCTTATTTTTCAACCGATACGGCGACTGTGCTTATGGCAATTGAGATTTGCGCAGATGTCATTTTGTCTGCAAAAGCGATTGATGGTGTTTATGACAGCGATCCAAAGCAAAATCCAAATGCAAAGAAATATGATAAGCTTGATATGAGTGAAATCGTAGAAAAAAAGCTTGGGGTAATTGACCTTGCATCTGCAGTACTTGCAATGGAAAATAAGATGCCGATGATGCTTTTTGGGTTAGGCGGAGAAAACAGTATTGTAAAGGCAGTCACCGGCGGATTTACCGGAACCCTTATAACATGTGAGTAAAATACAGGTAGGAGGATATTAAGATGTTATCACAATATGAAAGCAAGATGGAAAAGACAATGGAGAATTTGGCATCCGAGTATGCAGGTATTCGTGCCGGACGTGCCAATCCACATATTTTAGATAAGTTAAGAGTGGATTACTATGGGGTACCATCGCCAATCCAGCAGGTCGCAAACGTTACGGTTCCTGAAGCGCGTACACTTATGATTACGCCATGGGAGAACAGCTTGATTAAGGAAATCGAAAAGGCAATTATGACTTCTGATTTGGGAGTAACTCCAAATAACGACGGTAAAAATATCATGATTAATTTTCCGGAGCTTACAGAGGACCGAAGAAAGGAACTCTCAAAGGATATCAAGAAGCGCGGAGAAGCTGCTAAGGTTGCGATTCGCAATATTCGTAGAGATGCGAACGATGCGTTAAAAAAGATGAATAAGGCAAATGAAATATCTGAGGATGAATTAAAGACAAACGAAGATAAGGTTCAAAAGCTTACTGACAAGTATATTGCAGATGTTGACAAGGCAATTGATGTCAAGACAAAGGAAATTATGACCGTATAGGTGATGGATTTGAAGAAATTGATTGACGGAGAAGAACTAAATATTCCGAAGCACGTTGCCATCATAATGGATGGCAACGGCAGATGGGCGAAGAAACGTCTCATGCCGAGAAACGTAGGACACAAGGCAGGAGCGCGTGTCGTAGAACAGATGTGTGAGGATGCATACAACTTAGGCATAAAGTACCTGACAGTGTATGCATTTTCTACTGAAAACTGGAAACGTTCCGTGGAAGAGGTTACCGGTATTATGAACCTGCTTCGCAATTATTTGAAAGATTGTATTGAGCGGGCTTCCAAAAATAATATGCGTGTGCGCGTAATCGGAGATCGAACAGCGCTGGCACCTGACATTGTGGATCGTATTAACGAGCTTGAAAGAAAAACAAAGGATTATGACGGATTACAGTTTACGATAGCCCTTAATTACGGAGGTCGTGATGAATTACGACGTGCGGTTGTATGTCTTGCAAAGGATGTAAAGGCAGGACTCATTTCGCCGGATGATATTAGCGAAGACATGATATCTGATAAGCTTGATACGTTTGATTTGCCGGATCCGGATTTGATGATTCGGACAAGCGGTGAATACAGACTTTCAAATTATCTGATATGGCAGCTTGCATATACGGAGTTTTATTTTACGGATGTCTTGTGGCCGGATTTTACGGTAGAGCACTTAAAAGAAGCAATTCGGTATTTCAACGGCAGAGAGCGAAGATATGGTGGGGTTAAGTAGATGTTTAAGGTAAGATTGATAAGCGGGACTGTACTTGTTATATTGGCAGTGCTGATTTTATATATTGGCGGTTATGTCACGGGCGCGGCAGTGCTGTTGCTTTCTCTTGGTGGTGTGATTGAGTTACTTCGTGTTTATAACCTCCATAATAAAACCATAGGAATAATGACTTATATTGGAACTGCACTTTATTATGCATTACTCTTTTTTGAAAAAGAACAGTATGTGTTACCTATGTTAATTGGATATGTGTTACTGGTGCTTGCAGTCTATGTATTACAATACCCGACTTACACGGATAAGGATGCAATGGCGTGTGTATTATCAATGTTTTATGTCAGTGTCATGATGTCTTATGTATATAAGCTTCGTATGCTTCCGCATGGAGGTGCATTGGTCGTTATGATCTTTGTTTGTTCATGGATTAATGATACATGTGCATATTGTGTTGGTGTCAAGTTAGGAAAACATAAGATGTCTCCGAAACTCAGTCCGAAAAAGAGTGTAGAAGGATTAATCGGTGGTATAGCCGGTTCTGCAATCGTCGGAGCACTATATGGTATATTTTTCTCTAAACAAGTATATGAATTAAATAATGCTGCAATTAAATTTGCTGTGTGCGGCGCGCTTGGCGCATTGATCGCAGTAATCGGAGATTTGGCTGCTTCGGCAATCAAACGAAATAATGAAATTAAGGATTACGGAAAATTGATACCGGGACACGGAGGTATACTCGATCGCTTTGACAGTATTATTTTTACTGCTCCGGTTGTATATTACTGCTTTTTGTATATGATTGGAAATCTGGGAGGTTAGTGCGTTGAAGGCGATATCAATTATTGGTTCAACCGGTTCGATTGGTACCCAGACTTTGGATATAGTACGGCAGTCTGATGATATGAAGGTAGTGGCACTTGCTGTTTGCAGTAATGTGTCATTGCTGAAAAAACAAATTTCAGAATTTAAACCAAAGATTGTTGCGGTATGGAACGAAGATAAGGCAAAGCAATTAAAAAATGATTTAATGGATGATTCAGTCTGTGTTGTATCCGGAATGGAAGGGTTGATTGCTGTTGCAACCTATGACAAGGCAGACATTGTTGTAACAGCAATTGTCGGGATGATAGGAATCCGTCCAACGGTTGAAGCCATTTTGGCAGGAAAAAATATTGCACTTGCAAATAAAGAAACACTCGTGACTGCAGGGCATCTGATAATGCCGCTTGCGAAGGAAAAGGGCGTTTCCGTGTTGCCGGTAGACAGTGAGCATTCTGCGATATTTCAATGTTTGCAGGGGGAATGTGCATCTGAGATTGAGCGATTGATTATTACGGCATCCGGTGGCCCGTTTCGAGAAAAAACATATGAGGAACTTCAATATGTTACTTTGGAGGATGCACTAAAGCATCCTAATTGGTCGATGGGTAAAAAAATCACCATAGATTCTGCTACACTTGTAAACAAAGGTCTGGAAGTGATTGAAGCAAGATGGTTGTTTGGTGTTGCTCCGGAGCAGATTGATGTAATCGTACAACCACAGAGTATTATCCATTCTATGGTTGAGTTTAAGGACGGATCGATAAAGGCACAGCTCGGAACACCGGATATGAAACTTCCGATTCAGTATGCCTTGAATTACCCGTCTCGTAAGAGTATACAAGGAGAACGGTTGGATTTTACAAAGCTTTCAGGCATCTTGCTTGAACAGCCGAATCGAAAAGTGTTTCGTGGGCTTGATTTTGCCTATGATGCAATGTATGTCGGTGGTTCTATGCCAACGGTTTATAATGCGGCGAATGAATGTGCCGTAACAAAATTTATGAATAAACAAATTCGGTTTTTACAGATATATGATGTGATTGATGCGTGTATGCAGGCACATAATGTCATAAGTAACCCGTCTCTGGAAGATATTTTGGAGACGGAGCAATGGGTATATTCTTATATCCATAAGAAGTTTTCGGCATAAATGCGGGGGATAATATATGAATATCGTTTTAATTATTTTGGTGTTTGGCGTGATCGTTTTTTTTCATGAGTTAGGACACTTTATCGCAGCAAAAATCAATAAAATTGCGGTTGCGGAGTTTTCTGTTGGGTTAGGACCGGCAATTTTCTCTAAGGAGAGGAAGGGAACAAAGTATTCCCTGCGTTTATTACCGCTTGGCGGATATTGCATGATGCTGGGAGAGGATAGTGCGTCAGAGGACGAGAATGCGTTCAATAACAAGCCGGTATGGGTGCGTATGATTGTTATGGCGGCAGGACCGCTATTTAATTTTGTGTTAGCATTTTTGTTTGGTCTTGTACTGATTCATTATACAGGGTGCGATCCGGCGGTGTTGTATGGTATCGAGCCAAACAGTGCGGCAGAGGAAGCCGGTGTTGAGGTCGGGGATGAAATTATTCGAATCGACGGAAAGAAAATATACAATTTCCGTGAGCTTCAGCTTCATATGGCGCTTTTGAATCCGGGGGACGATGTTCGACTGACGTTAGAACGTCCGGACGGTACCCGTTATGAGGCAGTAATACATCCGAATGAGGAAAACGGAGGTTATTATCTGGGCGTTCATGGTGGAAGTGTTCTTTCGGACGGACCGCTAACAACAATCAAATATGCAGCACTCGAATGCAGATATTGGGCAAAGACAACGGTGATGTCACTTCGAATGATTATTACCGGTAAAGTAAAGACTACGGACATAATGGGACCTGTCGGTGTCGGTAAAGAGATGAATAACATATTGGAAGAGGTTAAGGAAATCAGTCCGACCAAGAAAGAACTGATTTTGAACACCATATTAAATATGCTTAATTGGTGTATATTGCTCTCGGTAAATCTTGGTATTATGAATCTGTTGCCGATTCCGGCATTAGACGGAGGCAGATTGTTATTTTTAATCATTGAAGCTGTTCGAAGAAAGAAGATTCCGCAGGAGAAAGAGGCAGTCGTTAATTTAATTGGGTTCGCGTTATTATTTATATTAATGATTGTAGTATTCTTTAATGATATTAAAAATATATTCTTTTAAAATAGTGCTCGTACTTTAATAAAGTTCGAAAAAGGAGCTTGCATGAACCATAGAGACACAACAAAGGTAATACAAATCGGAAACGTAAAGATTGGCGGCGGTCATCCGATTGCGATTCAATCCATGACAAATACAGAGACAACGGATGTGGATGCTACTGTGCGACAGATTATGACATTACAGGAAGCCGGCTGCAATATAATTCGTTCGACCGCCAATACTATCGAGGCTGCAGATGCCTTTGATGTGATTAAGTCAAGGATTGACATTCCGATTGTTGCGGATATTCATTTTGACTATCGTCTTGCAATTCGTGCCATGGAGCATGGTGCGGATAAGATACGTATCAATCCGGGGAATATCGGTGGAAAAGATAATCTGCAAAAGGTTGTAGCCATAGCGAAATCCCGTAATATTCCGATTCGAGTGGGTGTTAATTCCGGTTCTTTGGAACGAGAACTGGTGGAAAGATATGGGGGCGTAACAGCAGAGGGAATTGTTGAGAGTGCGCTTGATAAGGTTCGCATGATTGAACAATGTGATTATGATAATATCGTGATTAGTATTAAATCCTCTGATGTGTTGATGTGTGTAAAGGCACATGAACTTATTGCGGAACAAACGGCATATCCGCTTCATATCGGGATAACAGAAGCAGGAACCGTGTATCGCGGAAATATCAAATCTTCAGTCGGACTTGGTATTATTTTAGGACAGGGAATTGGAGATACGATACGCGTGTCGTTAACAAGCGACCCGGTTGAGGAGATTGTGACGGCAAAAACGATTTTGCGAACACTCGGACTTCGTAAGGATGGGATTGAGTTGGTATCATGTCCGACGTGCGGACGAACAAAGATTGACCTTATTTCCTTGGCCAACAAGGTCGAAATGATGATTCAGGAATATGATCATTTAAATATCAAGGTTGCTGTTATGGGATGTGCGGTAAACGGTCCGGGAGAGGCAAAAGAGGCGGATCTTGGAATAGCAGGCGGTGACGGAGAAGGCCTGTTGTTTCGAAACGGCAAAATTGTTCGTAAGCTTCCGCAGGATGCACTTTTGGATGCACTAAAGGATGAGCTTGATCATTGGGAGAGCACATAGAAAGACAGAGGTGTTTAATTTGGCAAACCAATTATTTCGGGAAGTTTTCCCGGGAATAAAATTAGACAAAAAAATAGATGAGTTACTTAGTCAGACGACGGTAGAAAAAATAACCATGTTCAAGTCACAAAAGAAGATGGTTATTTCTATCTCCAGCGATATTTTGATTGCCAAAAGCCTGATATATCGTGCGGAGGAGGCACTTCGTGATTTTGTGTTTGGACGTGAAACGGCAAGTTGCGTAATTGAGGAGCATTTCAATCTTTCCAAGCAGTATGGATTACGTCAGTTGACAGACATTTACAAGGATAGCTTTTTGGAGGAAATCCGGAATCACAGCTTTGTTGCATATCGTCTGCTAAAGCGCGGAGAGTGGTTTTTTGACGGCAACGTTGTAACGCTCGCGCTTGAGGATACAAGTCTTGCAAGAAATCATTCAGAGATGATCAGAGAGTATCTTGTTTCGACATATATGAACCGATTTGGAATGAAAGTTTCTGTAGGCTTTGATTTTACAGAGGAGCAGAAGTCTTCTTTGCGTACCGCAAATGCATTACGGCTTCAACAGGAGCTCCTGGCAATTGAGGCGGAACATGCTCAATTGGCAAATGCAAATGAAGAAAAAGAGAATGATGCTTCAAAGGTAAATGGAGCAGATACATCTGAAACGAAAAATACGGAAGCTGTTGCAAAAGAGAAGACTGTTGTAGCGGACAAAGAAGACTTGCCGAAGCAAAATAAAGATCGTAAAGCACAAAAGGGAAATAATTATGATCCTGAAGTCTTTTTTGGAAGAAATTGCGAAGGTGATATGGTGAAGCTTTCGGAGGTATATGACGGAATTGGTCCTGTTTGCTTGCATGGACAGATTCTTACACTTGAAGACAGAGAGCTTCGAAGCGGCAAATTTATTATTAACGGAACGATCACGGACTTTACCGACTCCATCGGGTTTAAGCTGTTTGTATCTCCGGAGGATCGCGAGCCGATTTTAGACGAGTTATCCACAGGCAAATTTTATATTTTGAAAGGTGTTCCTATGTATGATTCGTACACACATGAGCTGTCTGTATCATCCATCACAGGAATAAAGCATGCCAATGATTTCCGTCAAAAGCGAATGGACACATCCATCGAAAAAAGAGTTGAGCTTCATATGCACACAACCATGAGTGAAATGGATAGTGTTGTTGATGTAAAAAAGATAATAAAGCGTGCAAAGGAGTGGGGGCATAAGGCAATCGCAATTACCGATCATGGTGTTGTTCAGGCATTTCCTGTGGCGAATCATGAGGTAAAGCCGGATGAGGATTTCAAAATAATATATGGAGTTGAAGGCTATTTCGTTGATGACTTAAAGGATATGATTATCAATGATAAGGGACAGTCGATTGATACGGAATATGTTGTATTTGATATCGAGACCACAGGACTTAGTCCGCGTTTTAATAAGATCATTGAAATCGGGGCTGTACGTATTCGCGACGGAAAAATAACAGATACCTACAATCAGTTTATTAATCCGGAGATTCCAATTCCATATTCGATTACAAAGCTTACTTCTATCACAGATAATATGGTAATGGAAGCACCTACAATTGAAAAAGTATTACCGGAATTTCTGGACTTTGTCGGTGATAGTGTGTTGGTCGCACATAATGCTGCATTTGATACCGGATTTATCCGAGAATTTGCAAAGAAACAGGAAATTCCGTTTGATTATACAATTGTTGATACTATGACACTTGCACATGTTCTCATTCCGGAGCTTGGAAAGTATACATTGGATCGTCTGTGCAAGCAATTTAATGTTTCTCTGGAAAATCATCATCGTGCCTGTGATGATGCATATGCAACTGCCGAAATATTCCTAAAAATGCTTAAAATGGTTCACGGAAAAGGAATTGAGACGATTTCCGAATTAAATGTGATGGGATCAGCATCGCCGGAATCCATCAAAAAAGCAAAGGCTTATCATGGCATAATTCTTGTAAAAAATGAAATCGGACGTGTAAATTTGTATCGACTCATTTCGGAGTCGCATATCAATTACTTTAACCGTAGACCACGTATGCCCAAAAGTCTTATCAACAAATATCGGGAAGGACTTATTATCGGTTCCGCCTGCGAGGCAGGAGAGCTCTACAAAGCAGTGTTGTATCAGGAAAGTGAGGACGAGATTACACGTCTTGCCAATTTTTATGATTATTATGAGATTCAGCCAACCGGAAACAATATGTTTTTGCTTGATGATGATAAAGCGCCGGTACAGACAGTCGAGGATTTAGAGGATGTCAATCGTCGAATTGTTGAGCTTGGAAGACAGTTCAAGAAACCGGTTGTTGCAACGTGTGATGTTCATTTTATTGATCCGGAGGATGAAATATATCGTAGAATTATCATGGCAGGAAAAGGGTTTGCGGATGCAGACAGACAGCCGCCGATTTATTTCCGTACAACGGAGGAAATGCTTAATGAGTTTGCGTATCTTGGAAGTGATGTTGCAAAAGAGGTTGTAATTACAAATACTAATTTGATTGCGGATATGATCGAGAAAATATCACCGGTTCGTCCGGACAAGCAACCTCCAATTATTGAAAAGTCCGATGAGACACTTACGAATATCTGTTATGAAAAGGCACATCAGATTTATGGACCGAATTTGCCGGAAATCGTGGAAAATCGATTGAAAAAAGAGTTGAATTCCATTATTTCAAACGGATTTGCAGTTATGTATATTATTGCACAAAAGCTTGTATGGCGTTCAAATGACGATGGATATCTTGTTGGCTCCAGAGGTTCTGTAGGTTCTTCTTTTGTTGCGACGATGGCCGGAATTACAGAGGTAAATCCTTTGCCGGCGCACTATATTTGTCCGCATTGTTATTACACGGATTTTGATTCGGAATTTGTAAAGCAGTTTGAGGGACAGTCCGGTTGTGACATGCCGGATCGTGTATGTCCAAAGTGCGGAACGAATATGAATAAAGAAGGTCACGATATACCATTTGAAACCTTCCTTGGCTTTAACGGAGACAAGGAGCCGGATATTGACCTTAATTTTTCGGGCGAATATCAGCCTCGTGCACATGCATATACTGAAGAATTGTTTGGAAAGGGAAAAGCTTTCCGGGCGGGTACAATTACCGGTGTTGCAGAAAAAACAGCGTATGGATATGTTTATAACTATTTTAAGGATAAAGGAATCGAAAAGAGACGGTGCGAAATTGAGAGACTGGCTGTCGGCTGTACAGGTGTTAAGCGTTCGACCGGACAGCATCCGGGTGGAATGATCGTACTTCCGAAACATGAGGAAATTTACTCGTTTACTCCGATTCAAAAGCCTGCAAACGACATGACAACCGATATTATTACAACACATTTTGAATATCACTCCATCGATCATAACCTGTTAAAGCTTGACATATTGGGGCATGATGATCCGACTATGATTCGTCGCCTGGAGGATTTGACAGGTGTGGACGCGAAAACAATCCGCTTGGATGATGCGAAAGTCATGTCATTGTTCCACAATACGGAAGCACTCGGTATTGAACCAAAGGATATAGGAGGAACGAAGCTTGGAACACTTGGAATTCCGGAGTTTGGGACAGAATTTGCCATGCAGATGTTAATTGATGCCGGTCCGAAGTCTTTTTCGGATCTTGCACGTATTGCGGGTCTTTCCCATGGCACGGATGTATGGCTTGGAAATGCACAGACATTGATTGCCGAAGGAAAATGCGAGCTTTCTTCTGCAATCTGTACGCGTGATGATATTATGACATATTTGATTTACCGTGGCCTTGAACCGGGAACTGCATTTAAGATTATGGAAAATGTCCGAAAGGGAAATGTGGCAAAGGGAAAGTGTGATAAATGGCCGGAATGGAAGGAAGAGATGCTCGCGCATAACGTTCCGGAATGGTATATTTGGTCTTGTGAAAAGATTAAGTACATGTTCCCGAAGGCACACGCGGTTGCCTATGTTATGATGGGATGGAGAATTGCATATTTTAAGATTTATTATCCGCTGGCGTATTATGCAGCATTTTTCAGTATTCGTGCGACTGCATTTGATTACAGACTCATGTGCCAGGGCAAGGATGCTTTAGAGGAAAATATGCGGGAAATTCAAAAGGTGGAAAAGGACAAACAGACTGCCACAATGAAGGATACGCTTCGTGATATGAAAATTGTGCAGGAAATGTATGCCCGTGGCTTTGAGTTTTTGCCGATTGATTTGTATCGCTCCGATGCATCAAGGTTTCAAATTATTGACGGAAAAATCCTCCCGAGCTTTTCTGCAATCGGAGGAATGGGAGAAAAGGCGGCACAGCAGCTTCAGGAGGCGGCAAAGCAGGGAAAATTCACATCCAAAGAGGATATAAGGAGCCGGGGAAAGGTTTCCAAAACAATATTAGATGATATGGAAAGCCTCGGTTTGCTTGGGGATTTACCGGAAACAAATCAATATGATTTTTTCAGCATGCTGAAATAGAAGTTGCTATTTGATGGTAAATATAGTAGTATGAATGTATATGTTTTAAAGGACGTGATGAAATGAACAACCAAAACACGCAGGATATCGGAATCATTCGTGAGACAATGATTGAGGTACCGGATATATTGGCACAGGTATATGAGGCGCTTTCGGAAAAGGGATATAATCCGGTCAGTCAAATTGTCGGATACGTTATGAGCGGGGATCCGACTTATATTACAAGTTACAAAAATGCGAGAAGTCTGATTATGAAAGCGGAACGTGATGAGATTATTGAAGTACTTCTTGAGAACTATATTGAGACAAGACTAAAGTAGGATTGTCGCGGGAGGTAAGCTTGAGAGTACTTGGACTTGATTATGGGACAAAGACAGTAGGTGTTGCCGTGAGTGATGAGAGTGGGCTGATTGCGCAACCGTATATGACGATTGAACGCAAGCATCCGACAAAACTCAGGCAGACCTATGCGCGAATTGAAGAGATTATTGTCAAGGAAGATATTGGCAAAATCGTATTGGGATATCCGAAAAATATGAATAATACCGAAGGTGAACGCGCAGAGGCAACAAAGCTGTTTCAGGCAGATTTGGAGCGGAGGACGGGTCTTACTGTCGTATTGATGGATGAGAGACTGACTACGATAAGTGCAGATCGTATTTTGGAAGCGACCGGTGTCGCAAAGAGCGCCAGAAAGACCTATATTGATAAGATGGCAGCTGCTATTATTTTACAGAATTATCTTGACAGAGAACGTATGACCTCGGAGGAAAACGACTAATGGAAAATAATCAAAAAATTGTATTTGAGACAGAGGACGGTTCGGAAGAATTTTATGTGCTGGAGCAGACAATGCTCGGCGGTGTAAATTATATTTTAGTCACAGATGATGTGGATAGTGACGAGGGAAGTTTCCTTATACTTAAAGAGACAAAGGCAAGTGAGGGAGATTTCGCTTCTTACGAGATCCCGGAGGATGATAATGAGATTCGTTCCGTAGTTTCCATTTTTAATGAACTACTGGAAGATATGGATTTGGAGGTATAGTTTTGAAAGGTAAAAAAAATAAGACAGTAAAGATCATTCCATTGGGCGGACTGGAACAGATTGGAATGAACATTACTGCAATAGAGTATGAGGATAGTATTATCGTCATTGATTGCGGACTGGCATTTCCTGAGGATGAAATGCTTGGCATTGATTTGGTGATTCCGGACGTAACCTATCTTAAGGATAATGCCGATAAGGTAAAGGGACTCGTTGTAACACACGGTCACGAGGATCATATTGGTGCGATTCCTTATGTGGAAAATGAGATAAATATGCCTATTTATGCGACCAAGCTTACGATGGGTCTGATTGATCATAAATTAGCAGAGCATAATATGATGAATACAGTTCGACGTAAAATTGTGACACATGGTCAGATTATAAATCTTGGTTGTTTTCGTATTGAGTTTATTCGCACAAATCACTCAATTGTTGATGCAGCCGCACTTGCAATCTATACACCGGCAGGTATTATTGTGCATACAGGAGATTTCAAGGTTGATTATACACCGGTGTTCGGTGAGATGATAGATTTACCACGATTTGGTGAGCTTGGGAAAAAGGGTGTTCTTGCGCTTATGGCGGATTCTACCAACGTGGAGCGTCCCGGCTATACACAGTCCGAAAAAACAGTCGGAAAGACATTTGATCATTTATTTGCGGATAACAAGGATCGTAGAATCATTATTGCTACATTTGCATCCAATGTGGATCGTGTACAGCAGATAATTAACTCCGCATACAAGTACGGACGTAAGGTTGTTGTCGAAGGACGCAGCATGGTAAATATTATTCAGACGGCTACGGAGCTTGGTTATATTAATATCCCGAAAAATACCCTGATTGAAATTGATCAGATAAAGAACTATCCGGACGAGCAGATAGTACTTATTACAACAGGAAGTCAGGGTGAGAATATGGCGGCATTGTCAAGGATTGCCGCAAGTATTCATAACAAAATAACGATTAAACCGGGTGATGTTGTTATTTTTTCATCAAATCCGATTCCGGGAAATGAAAAGGCTGTATTTAAGGTAATTAATGAATTGGAATTGAAGGGTGCACATGTTGTATTTCAGGATACACATGTATCCGGACATGCATGTCAGGAGGAACTTAAGCTGATGTATGCTTTGACAAAGCCAAAGTATGCGATTCCGGTTCATGGAGAATATCGACATCTGAAACGTCATGCAGAGCTTGCATGTGAGATGGGAGTACAAAAGGATCATGTTAAAATACTTTCCACCGGTGATGTGTTGGAGTTATCGGAGGATGTATTCGAGGTTACCGGACAGGTACCGGCACAAGGAATTTTTGTGGACGGACTTGGCGTAGGAGATGTCGGAAATATCGTATTACGAGACAGACAGCATCTTTCACAGAACGGTCTTATTATTGTAGTTGTAACGTTGGAGAGAGAATCCGGACAAATCTTAGCAGGTCCTGATATTGTTTCAAGAGGATTCGTATATGTGCGAGAATCTGAAAATCTGATGGATGAATGCCGTATGGTTGTTCAGGAAGCACTTGACAGCTGTCTGGAACGAAATATTACAGATTGGGGCAAACTAAAATCCTGTGTAAAGGATTCGCTTGGCGAGTTCCTTTGGAAGAAGACAAAGAGAAGCCCGATGATTCTTCCGGTTATTACGGAGGTATAGAGGAATATTGTTATGATGGACATCGTCGAAGCAGGCAGACAAGTAAATTTACAGATAAAACAGTCTGCGGAATATCAGAAATATATAGACACAAAACGTATTTTGTACGATAATAAGGAATTGTACGAGCGCTTGAGTGAGTTTCGCAGACGCAATCAGGCAATGCAAACTCGTCAGGATGAAAATTTATTTGATGATATGAATGCGCTTTTGCGCGAGTATGAGGAGCTTCTTCACAATTCGATTGTATGTGAGTTTTTAGGTGCAGAGCAGCGCATATGCAAATTAATGCAGCAATTGTACAGTGCAATTGCGGATGGATTGGAGTTTGATTTTTAATGGCAGATACGGCAAAGAAAAAAAAGAAAAATAAAAAAAATGCGGATGAAATTGTTCGTAAGGCGTTTAAACGTTCCTCGGGTTTTATGTGGAGTTTATTGGTCAATATTGTCATTGTTTTTTTAGTTATTAAGTTGTTTTCATATTCATTTAATTTTGCTTATGGTGTGTTTGGTAAGACATGTCTTGATCCGGGTGCTACAAAGTATAAGTCTGTAGAAATATCTGCAGATTCTTCGATCATGGATATCGGTCGCGCATTAGAGGATGCTGAAATCATTAAGGATAAGTATGTATTTTGGGCAAAGGTAAAAGTAAAGGGGTATGGTGACAAGATCGTTGCAGGAAATTATCCGCTCTGTGCATCCATGACATATGATGATATACTTATTTTAATTTGTCATATTGATACAACATCAAATGATACAAAGGAGTAAGTGATGGAACTTCAAAAGGTGTCTTCTTTTATTCGTTCATATATTGCTGATGATGCGGGTCTTTTGGGTGAAATTTATTCCGAAGCTGTGGAACAACAGGTGCCGGTTATCCGTAAGGAAACCAGAGAGCTGTTAAAAACACAGCTTTTATTATTAAAGCCTAAAAATTTGCTTGAGATTGGTACAGCGGTTGGTTATTCAGCTCTTTATATGAGCAAGTGGATTGACAAGGATGCGCATATTACAACAATTGAACTATCAGAGGAACGAATTGCAAAAGCAAAAAAGAATATATTAAGCATGGGGAAAGAAAATCAGATTACCGTATTGGCAGGAGATGCGGCGGATATTCTTCCTACACTTTCCGATCAAACGTATGACTTTATTTTTGTGGATGCAGCAAAGGGACAGTATATTTTCTATTTACCGGATGTCCTGCGCGTGTCAAAGCCGGGAGCACTTATTTTTTCGGATAATATACTACAGGATGGAGATGTGCTGGAGTCACATTTTACGGTTGAAAAACGGAATCGTACAATACATGACCGTATGAGAGATTATATTTATGCGCTTTGTAATGATAAGCGGATAGATACAGCCGTACTTTCGGTTGCGGACGGAGTCGCGCTTTCTGTTCGAAAAAGGGATATGGAGGAGTCGGCGAATGCCAAATTGTGAGCTTGTTGTTTCAATTTTAAACCGAGAATATATTAAGCTTGTCTGCGAGCTTGGAGCAGACGCTGTCGATATGCACCTAAAAGGATTGGGGGATGAGACAGCTTTGGAGGCTTGTATCATGGAGCAGGCAAAACTCGCTCATTCCTTTGGAAAAAAATACTATTTATCCATTGATTTTTTTGCACATAACATCGACATTGAGTGGCTTAGAAATCATTTTGACTGCTTTCTCGAATTGGGGGTGGATCAAGTACTGGATGCAATTGTTGTGTACGATCCGGGTGTATTTCGTCTTGTGAAGCATATGCTTCCCGATGTAAATATTCATATCGGAAGCGAAATCAATGTGACAAACGAAGAGGTTTGCAAAATATGGAAGCAGCTTGGTGCAACAAGAATACGTATGGCACAGGTACTGTCAGAGAATGCGGTTGTTCATATTGCGGAAGGGATAAGCAACGAAGTGGAGATTGAGCCGATTATTTACGGTGTTCCTTGTATTTCATATTCCGGACGTAAGCTGCTTACCGGTTTTTTAGAGGAATGCCATCATATAGAAAACGAGAAGGGAAAGTATTATGTTGTTGAGGAACAAAGGCAGGAGGTATATTATCCTGTACGGGAGGATGCGCGGGGAACTTATGTGTATGACAGTAGGGAACGAAACTGGCTGGAGATGATTCCGTGTTTTGTTTCGTCAGGTATTCGCTCGTTTTTATTAGAAGGTACCAAGTATGACAGACAAGCACTTGTCGACGCGGTTCTCGCTTGCAGGCAGGTGCTTGATGCGATAAAAAATTGATATCAATCAGAGAGAGCATTGCGTAATTTGTGCAATGCTTTTTTTTCGATACGGGAGACGTAAGAACGTGAAATATTTAGCTTTGTTGCAATGGCTTGTTGAGTTTGCTCCTGATAATCGTATAAACCGTAACGCATTGCGAGTACCGTTTGTTCACGTTTGGTCAGAATCTTAAAATAAATATTCCGAATACTTTGGATATGGTCTGATATGATGACATCGTGTAAAACACTTTCATCTTCGATGCTGATAATGTCAATCAGGCTGATTTCATTTCCTTCTTTATCAATTCCGATCGGTTCGTAGAGAGAGACCTCGCGCGCTTCCTTGCGTTCTCTGCGCAATCGCATAAGAAGCTCATTTTCAATACAACGTGATGCGTAGGTCACAAGTCGACTTCCTTTTTTTTCATCATAAGTGTTGATTGCTTTTATTAGTCCGATAGTTCCGATGGAAAGTAAATCTTCCGTACATCGACTGGAGGTTTGATACTTTTTAACAATATGGGCAACCAAGCGTAAATTATATTCAACCAGAAGATTGCGTGCCTCTGTGTCACCGGCATGAAAACGTGAAAGATAGTAAGATTCCTCTTCGAAAGACAGGGGCTGTTTAAAGGTCTGCAAATGTTCGAACCTCGTAATCCGTCTTTGTATATGATATGTTAACAGATACGAAAAAGTGCTTTTCCACACGTGTACAACATGGAAAACTTATGGTATGATGAATTTGGTACAAATCAGTTGAGAGGATAAATCATGAAAAGAAAACAAAGCGGAAAAGAAATATGGCTTGTAATTCTATTTTTCTTTATAGCGATTTTATCGGTCTGCATTTTCATGTTAAGAAAGTATAATGGAGCTATTTCGCAGAAAGAAAATCAAAGGATCTATGATCAGTATTATGTTTTGATTGCCGACGATATGCGTTCTGTATATTGGAATGCGATTTATGAGAGTGCATATAATCGTGGGCAGGAATTGGGAATTTATGTGGATTTTCTCGGTCATAATCTGTTACAGGATTATTCAAAGGAAGATAAGATGCGCATCGCCATAGCATCAGGGGTAGACGGAATTATTCTGTCAGCAGGTGAGTCCGAGGAATTATCAGTGCTGATTGACGAGGCTATAGCAAAAGGAATTATGGTTGTAACGCTGCAGGAGGATACACCGGGCAGTATGCGGCTTAGCTATATTGGCGTCGGTAATTATAATCTTGGTCGCGAGTATGGAAAGGAAATAAAAAAACTTGCAACAAATCGATTGCTTGCATCAGATTACAAACAAACCATCGATTATCATGTTATGATTTTGGTTGATGAGGAGGCAAAAGGCTCCGGTATCGATATTCTCAGTTCTGCAATTACGGAAACTGCCACCACTGACAATATCAAGGTAGTTACATCCTTTGTCTCGTTTGATTCTTCAAATTCTTTTTTAGTTGAGGAAACAATTCGGGATATTTTCATGCAAGGCAGCGAACCGGATGTCATTGTATGCTTAAGTGAGCTTAGTACGGCTTGTGCATACCAGACGGTTGTAGATTATAATAAGGTTGGACAGGTAGATATTCTTGGTTATTACAGCTCGGATACGATTTTGAATGCGATTGACCGTGGAGTTATTTCCGCTACAATGGTAATTGATACCAATCAACTTGGTGAGTATTGTGTGGATGCATTGAATGAATATCATACGCTTGGAAATACAAGTCAGTATTATTCAGCAGATATTACAATTATTAATAAGGACAATGTTGCCGATTATCTGGGAGGTGGAGAAAAAAATGATCCATAAAATCCGTAAGTTGATCGGCAAAATCCGATTTTCCATACAGACAAAAATTGTTGGAGTATGTATACTTGCAAACATGTTAGTGTTTGTTATGGATATGATTTTGTTGGTTGGCCTCAATAACATGTCGAGCAGTATTGAACAGGTATATCAAGAAAATGTAACGTTAAATACACTCGCGGAAGCGCTGACTGAGGTTCAGGACAGTATGACGACATATCTAAGTGTTAAGACGAGCGACTCTCTGGAAAATTACTACCGTAATGAACAGAATTTTGCAAAAATGCTTGACACTCTGAATAATCAGATTACCGGAGATGAATACGGTCGTATGGAACGAAGTATTCGGAATATGTCAGAACAATATCTTTCAATGACAAGCCAGACCATCGAGGCAAAGCGAGGACGAAATGTTGAAAAGTATCGTGTGCGATATGAATCCGCAACCGATATGTATCATTATATCTCTACATATATAAATAGTTTAAACAGCGATCAGCTTCAGGCAAACTCTGAGAAATATGTGGAGCTTTCGAGAAGCTTTCGTTCATTTGAAATGGTATGCGTTTGGATTATGGTTTGTGTTATGGTGGCAAATGTCATTATTGCAATTAAGCTCACGGGCACTATTATTGCACCGCTTAAAATGCTGGCCGGACGTGCGGATGAAGTTGCAGAAGGTAATTTTGATATTGAGCTATTGGAAATATATTCAAAAGATGAAATAGCTACGGTTACCAATGCGTTTAACTCCATGGTGACAAGTATTCGTGAATACATTGAACAAATTCAGATGAATATGAAGGTCGAGCAGGAATTCAGGGAACGTGAGCTTAAGATGGAGACACATTTGAAGGAGGCAGAACTAAAATACCTCCAAGCTCAGATTAATCCTCATTTTTTGTTTAATACTCTGAATGCCGGTGCACAGCTTGCCATGATGGAGGATGCGGACAGAACTTACGAGTATATTCAAAATATGTCCGAAATATTCCGATATACAGTGCGAAGGGGGGACGAAATTGTTACCCTTCGGGATGAGCTTACGTTGGTCGATCATTATATTTTCGTTTTAAATGTTCGTTTTTCGGGAGAAATCCATTATGAAAAGCAGGTGGATGAAGAACTTCTTAATGTTGAGATTCCGAGTATGATTGTACAGCCGATTGTGGAAAATTGTGTCAATCATGGGATTCGTGAAATGGAGGGAAAAGGCCGGATTGTAGTTTCCGTATACAAAGAAAACGAGCATGTATGTATTTGTATTCGTGACAACGGGAAAGGTATGTCTTCTGCAATGATCGACAAGGTCATGAAGGGTGAGTACAGGAAGGAGACAAAAGCAAGCGGGTCAAACGGAATCGCGCTTGACAATGTAATAGCGAGACTTCGGTATTTTACGGGAACAACAGACTGTGTAAGGATACTCTCTGAGGGAGAGAAATGCGGAACGCAAATTATCATTACTTTGGGAGAAAGGAGGCTTTCGGAAGAGGATGTATCGGATAATGCTTGCAGATGATGAGGGGATTGTAATAGAATCCTGTAAATTTCTTATTGAAAAGGAATTTGGTGACAGTTGTATAATCGAATATGCAAAAACAGGAAGAAGTGTGATTGAACTTGCAGAAAAGTTTCGACCGGATATAGCAATTATGGATATTCAGATGCCAGGAATCAACGGGATTGAGGCAATGAAGGAAATTCGTAAAACGAATGAGAATATTATATTTATCGTCATGTCAGCGTATGACAAGTTTGGGTATGCAAAAGAAGCAATCCGTCTTGGCGTTTTAGAGTATATTATGAAACCGATGAAAAAGGACAAGCTGCTTCAGGTGTTGAAGCTTGCCATGCAACGAGTGGATGAAGGTCGCCTTCGAAGAAGTAATGACCTTATGATTAAGGAGAAGCTGGAAACCGTTGTTCCGATTATCGAAAACGGTCTAGTATTTAATATTTTGTTCCAGGAACACTTTATGGAGGATATTGATAATTATCGGGGACTTCTTGGCATCGAGCAAAAATACTACTATATGATAGCTGTTGTGTATGGAGATGATCAGGAAGGTAACCATATGACAAATGCGGTTGGAAGCAGTGTACGAATGCAGCAATACTATCAGGATGTCCGAAACGGAATCAAAGAATATTTTGATTGTGTGATTGGTTCGATTATGTCAAATAAAATTGCCGTGCTTGTTCCATGTGATAAACAAAAACTTGACTTTAATGAACGTGTAGAATTAATTGATCGAGCAAGAAATCTTACAAGATATCTCAAGAAAATTGTTGATGCAAGCTTTCGTGTCGGTATTGGCGGGGTCGGTGAGATGAGGGATATGTCAAAGTCGTATTCGGATGCATTAAATGCACTTGTGCAAACGACAAGCAGTGTTGTGCATGCCGATGATTTGTCACTTAGCTGTAATTATGATGAAGATTATCCGATTGAGAGCGAAAAAACATTATTTGACAGCGTATTGGCAGGCGATATCAATCGCGCAGTTGCATCAATAAACAGCTTCTTCGACTGGATGATTGAAAGTCGTTCGGAAAGCTTTGACAATATCAAGCTTAAGGTATTGGAGTTTGTATTGTGGGCAGAGCATCTTGTTTATGAACGAGGCGGTCTTACATATCGGTTTAATGCGAGAAAGGACTATCTAACTACAGTTAATGCATGCACAGACTATAGTCGGCTTCGAAACTGGTTTATTGATCGAATTACACAATGCTGTTCCAATGCCAGAATGACGCAGTCAAAAAAAGAAGTCGGCATGATAGAAAATGCTCTTGAATATATCAGGGAGAACTACAATAAAGATATTTCTCTGGTGGATGTTGCAAGAAAGGTTGATATTAGTCCATATTATTTCAGTAAAGTTTTTAAGGATGAAACCGGGCACAATTTTATTGAGCACCTTACAAATCTACGGATTGAGAAAGCAAAAGAGCTGTTGCTTTTATCTGAATTGTCCATGAAAGAAATCGGTGTAATGGTTGGCTATGCCGATCCGAATTATTTTAGTCGAAGCTTTAAGAAACATGTTGGAGTTACACCGACAGAGTATAAGGAGAGTAACATAAAATGAGTAATAGACTGATAGGTTTTCAGAAAAAGATAATTGCCTTGTGGCTTTGCATCGTTTTACTTTGTATGACAGGGTGTAACGGAACCGCATCGAATCATAACGATGCAAAGCCGCAGGCAGAAAAAAAGATTCAAATCGGCATGACGTTTGATTCCTTTGTCATTGAGCGTTGGCAAAGAGACCGGGATGTGTTTGTGTCGATGGCCAAGGAACTGGGTGCCGAAGTTAATGTGCAGAGTGCAAACGGTGACATCGATGAACAGATTCGTCAAATTGAATATTTCATTGAAAGCGGCATGGATGTTATTGTAATTGTCTGTATTGATTCCAATGGATTATCGGATGCTGTAAAAAAGGCAAAGGCTGCAGGGGTAAAGGTTATTGCTTATGATCGCCTTATTCGAAATGCGGATGTTGACTTGTATATATCGTTTGACAATAGCATGGTAGGCACCTTGATGGCGAATGCTTTGATTGAAGCCGGAGTACCGGACGGCGGCAACGTACTGATGCTTGGCGGAGACGAGGCTGATAACAATGTATCACAGGTTGAAACCGCGTTTCGCGAGGTGATGGATAGACATAACATTCAGATTTTGGATTCCACTCATGCGCCGGGGTGGCGTGCGGAGCTTGCTGCTGATTATGTGAACACGCATAAGGATATTGTTAGCAGGGCAGACGGAATCATGTGCGGAAATGATAACATTGCAAGTCAGGCAATTCATGCACTTGCCGAGCAACGGATGGCGGGTAACATTTATGTGGTCGGTCAGGATGCGGATCTTGAGGCGTGTCAGAGAATTGTCGAGGGGATTCAGACGATGACAGTATATAAGCCTGTGGAACGTTTGGCAAGTCAGGCGGCTCAATGTGCGGTTGCACTTGCAAATGGGGATAGTATGGGAGATATCGAGATACTCACGATGAATGACGGAACCTATGAAGTTCCGTATGTAAAACTGGATCCGGTCAGTGTGACCGCGGAAAATATGGATGAAGTCATCATTAACGGCGGATTTCATTTAAAAGAAGATGTCTATCTAAATGCGCCGGATTAACGGATAGCACTTTTTTTGTAAACATAAGGTAATAATCTTAAAAATGTACTAGAACAATACGAGGGAGCTATGTTTATTACTTCGGCTGTTAAATGTCACAATATTTAACAGCCATATATTTCAATATA